>JBBSKN010000007.1:0-68305 GCA_038256265.1 Phormidesmidales cyanobacterium | reverse complement strand
TCATCTATCTCATGATCGGCTTGCTCTGGGGAGTGGGAGTGCCCGCCACCAGGCTAAAGCAGTTTTACGAAGAGGTGAGGTGAGGGGGGGAAAGGGGTATCGGGTTTCGGGTTTCGGGGGTACGCGGTGCACGGTATACGGTTTGCGGCTTCACCGTGCACCGTGCACCCAACACCCAACACCCAACACCCAACACCTGACACCTAATACCCTAATCCTTATCCCTCAGTCGTTTGCTGATTCAGCCCCCAGTCGTAGGGTAAGTACTCGACTTTAGTCTGCGCTGAGAGCGGTGGGGTAGGGGCGAGATACGAACCGATATAGTCGGGCACCGAGGCGGCTACCCGCAGAAAGTCTTCGCTGTACCATTTAAAAATCTGACTGCAATAGAGCACCCCTGCCTCGGCGTCGTAACGTACCTTGTCAGGGTTGTGGATAAAGCGGTGGGCATCGGTTTCGAGCTGGGCCTCAACGATGTCGGGCCAGTAGGCCTCGTTGCGCAAAATGGGACACCCCCCCGAGGCACACACTAGGGCAAAGTGAATGCGCGGCTCTTTGAACTGGGGTCGCAGGGTGCCGTGCTCAATGCCGTTGAGGCTGGTGGGTTTGCCGTCGAGTTGGTAGAGCGATCGGTTAAAAAAGCGCCAGAAGCTGAACCAGTTGGGCAGGCCCAGCAGCTTCGGTAAAATCGAGTCGAGGGGGTACTGATTTAGCACCTGCTGAATGGTGAGACCGTTGTAGAGGTTGATCAACAGCGCCAGAGATTCTTCAGCGGTGAGACGGTCAAGGCTGTTGGGTAGAGAACCCAGCCAGGCCTCTAGAGCAGCGCTGTCTGACTGCTGCCAACGGGCATAGTCGACCCGGCCCTGGTCGTCAACGTAGGTCTGAAGCAACGTATTCCAGGGGGTAAAATCGAGCATGGCCGATCTCCTGTGCCGGTTGTGTATGTCTCTGATGCTAACGCCGATGAATCTAGGACGAGCCGCCGCTTGGTGGGTGGTGTACTGCTGGGTACAGCGATCATTTCCAGGGGTGCCCACCGTGACTACCCAAGGTTTGGCAGATTGGTTAAACGGGGGCAAAGTGTCTAGCCCTAGTCTGCCTGCCTCTATTCTGCCTATTCTGATCGATGTGCGGCGAGACTACGAGTTTGCGGTCAGCCATCTGCCCCAGGCCCACCACGCGCCAAATCTGGATGCGGCGATCGCCCTAGGACTAGATCCTCATCAGCCGATTGTGGCCTACTGCTCGGTGGGCTACCGCTCAGCCCGGCTGGCGGCCCAGCTGCAAGCGGCAGGGTATAGCTCGGTCTACAACCTATCGGGGTCAATTTTTCAATGGGCAAATGAGGGGAGAGTACTGATGAGCGAAGGGCAGCCCGTGGCAGCCGTGCACCCCTTCAACCCCATTTGGGGCCTGCTGCTCAAGCCTGAGCTTTCTAGCCGACATGCCGCAAGTTGACACCGTACTCGGCGGGCTGCTGGCGCTCGAGGCTACCCCTTGGGCGATCGCCTCCGTGGGCGTCCACAAACAACACAATTATTGGGCTGGGCGGATTGTTTGTCCTGGTGATTGGCTTTAGCCGGGTGTACCTGGGGGTACATTTTCCTAGCGATATTGTGGGGGGCTGGTTGCTGGCGATCGCCTGGGCGATCAGCCTACACCAAACGCTGTTTTACTGGGGGCCATGGCTGCGATCGCTCGATTAGCCGAGTCGCTAGCCCATCAACATGACGGTATCGATCACGTGGATGATGCCGTTGTCGGCCTCAATGTCAGCCGCCAGAACCGTAGCATTCTTCACCTCAAAGCCCCCGTCTTCCTCAAAGGGGCCGCCGATGGGAATGGGTGCGCCTTCGAGGGAGTCCACCGTGCCGAGGGTGATCAGCTGAGCTTGGGTATATTTGTCCGCCACCACGTGAAACTTGAGAATGCGGGCCAGTTGGGGCGGGTTTTGTACCAGGGTTTGCACCGTGCCAGGGGGTAGCTTGGCAAAGGCAGCATCGTTGGGGGCAAAGACGGTGAAGGGGCCAGGGCTTTGCAGGGCTTCCACAAGGCCAGCAGCCTGGACGGCGGCAACCAGGGTAGAGAAGCCTGCGGTGTTGACGGCGATATCGACGATGGAGGGCATAGTTGGGGTGGTGAGATGGCGAGAGGGCGGGAAAGCAGATCCCAGGGTTCTTGAAGAATCCTGGGATCTGGTGGATTAACGATACTCCTGCCGCTGAATATCCTTCAGCCGAGCCTCGGGGCGCACGAAGCGATCCATTTGGGCCTCGAAGAATTGGCGATTGGCGGCTAGGTGACGGCGGTTGGAGTCATCGAGAGGATAAAGTAACGCCTGCCGCAGGGCCTGGATCACCGCTGAGGTGACGTTGTACATGGAGCGCTGGAAGGTAATACCGAGCTGGATCAGCATGTCGTCTTCGCCCCGGCAGTGTTGTTGGTAGTAATCCAGCAGGTACTGGGGCAAAAAGTGCAGCATATCCTGCATCAGGAGGGTGGGGGGAATGCCCGCGCTACCCACGGGGAAGACATCGGCGTAGAGAATGCCGTAGTGGAAGTCGGTTTGATTTTGGGGCACCTGGCCAGCCTGGGCGTTGTAGGATTTGGTGCCTCGAAAGGGAGCAGTGCGGTAGAAGACGGCTTCGACGTAGGGCAGGGCCGCTTCGTAGAGCCAGGTGAACCCGCAGGATTTAGGGATTAGCTCAAAGCATTCGTCACCAATGTAGACGTGGTGGTAGATAGGGCGGCCAGCCACAGCAAAGATGCCATTGACCAAAAAGTCCATGGCGTCGGGCACGCCCGCAACGCCGCCCTCGTCATAGATGTCGCTCATTTCAAAAAACACCGGGGCCATCACCTCCCAGAACAACCCCAGGTTGGCGTAGTAGGAGAGTTCGCGGCACTTTTCGTAGAACATCTCGGGGAAGAGTTTGTGTAGCCCTAGCATGACGGGGTTGCCTTTGAAGTAGGCACGGATAGTGCGATCGCACGCCCCCTTATATTCCTCGGTGTAGAGATAGTCGTTGAACCGTCCGCCCATATCCTGGTGCCACAGCATGGCCCGCATGCAGGCTTCGGCAAACTCCATGTTGATGCGATCGTGCCAGAGGTGGTGCAGCAGCTTGGGCAGCTTGCGCTTCACCTCGCCCCTTTCCATAAACTCCAGCAGCTCAGGGTGGGCCGTCGCCTCGCCGCGCCAAATGCGCGGACTCCCAGTGTCGCCTGCGTACTGGTTAGGACGATCCAGATACTCCTTAGGCAAGAAATATTTGAAGGCGGGAACGGGATTCAAAAACACCCGCTCGGCAATGTAGAGCAGGTCGCGCCAGTAGAAATCCATCGGCACGGCGTAGGCCTTGTAGATGCCGATAATCTGCATCAGGTTTTCCGGCGTATCGGGCAGCATCGAGCCGCCCGCCTCTAGCCGGTGGATGATATCGGCATGGGGGTGGGTGGAGGGGGGGATAAGGGTTTGGGGTGTTTCGGTGAGGGTGGGCATGGGAGTGGGTGGGAGGGTAGGTGGGTTTTGGGTTTTGGGGGGCGAAGGGGTGGTTATGGCAGGGGGGGGAGGGTGGCGATGGGGAATGGAATGGCTGCGTCGGGGGCGATCGCCGTCGGCAATTCCTCAATCACGTCATCCGCTACCGTCTGCACCATTGGCATCGCGGCGATCATAGCGCTGGCGGTAGATTCGCCCCACTGCACCAGCCAGTTGGGCTGAATGCCGAGGAACAGAATTAGCCCAGCAAGAATGTAGGCGGGCAGTTTTTCAGAAAAGGTGACTTTAGGGAAATAGGCGATCGCACTATCCAGCCGACCAAAACACGTCCGGTTGAGCAAAATCACAAAGTACACCGCCGTAAGGCCGGTGCCGATCACCCCCAGCAGGGTCTGCACCGGGTACACCGCATAGCTGCCCTGGAGCACCAAAAACTCGGTCACAAACCCCACCAGGCCGGGGATGCCTGCGCTGGCCATGCCGCCGAGCACCAGCAGGGCGCTGACCATGGGCAACCCCCGCACCGGGTTCATCAGCCCGTTCAGCACGTCCAGATCGCGGGTGCCGACCTTGGTTTCGATCACCCCCACCAGATGAAACAAAATTGCCAGAATTAAACCGTGGGAGACCATCTGGCTGACAGCCCCGGTCAGGGCCAGGTCGGTCATCGCCGCCGCCCCCAGCAGCACGTAGCCCATGTGGCCAATGGAGCTGTAGGCCACCATGCGCTTGATGTCTTTTTGGGCGATCGCCGTCACCGCCCCGTAGAGGATGCTCACCGCTGCCCACCCCGCCAGGTAGGGCGAAAACTGCACCCAAGCATCGGGGAATAGCCCCAGGCCAAACCGCAGCAGGCCGTAGGTGCCGAGCTTGGCCAGCACGCCCCCCAACACCATGGCCACCGGGGTGTTGGCCGCCACGTAGGTATCGGGCAGCCAGGTGTGAAACGGCACCAGGGGAATTTTGATGCCAAAGGCCACCACCAGCAGACCCAGCAAAATTCCCTGCCACACAATTGGCAAATCGTGGCCCATGACGCTGTGGTAGGTAAAGTCTGCTGCGCCGCTGAGCCACACCGTGCCGAGAAAGCCCGCCAGCATCAGCGCCCCAGAGAACGCGGTATAGAGCAAAAACTTGGTGGCGGCGTAGGCTTTTTTCTCGCCGCCCCAGATGGCGATCAGCAGGTACAGGGGCACCAGCTCAATCTCATAGAGCAAGAAAAACAGCATCAGGTTTTGGGCCACAAAGGCCCCGGCCACCCCGGCACTCACCAGCAGCAGCAGGCTGTAGAACAGCCGAGGCCGCTCAATCTCTGGATTACTGCTCCAGATCGCAATCCAGGTGAGCAGGCTGTTGAGCGCCACCATCAGCAGCGAGAGCCCGTCGAGGCTGAGTTCGTAGTTGAGGCCCAGGCCGGGCAGCCAGGGCAAAAACTCGTGGAACTGAAAGCCCCCAAAGGCGAGGTCAAACTGGGTGAATAGCGCGATCGTCCACAGCAGGGCGGCACCGGAGGCGACTAGGGCACCGGTTCGGGCCTGGCTGGCGGAGAGACCGGGCCAGCAGGCGAGCGCGATCGCCCCCAGCAGGGGAATGAGTAAGAGAGGGGTGAGCATGGGAGTGCAGGAGAATTTTGAGGTTTGAATTTTAAGTTTTGAATGTTGAGTTTTGAATTCTTAATTAAGAATTCAAAACTCAAAACTTTCTAAAACAGCGCTGTCAGCGCTGACCAATTCATCAGCACCCCCAACCCCGCAATGCCAAGAGCAATGGTGAGCACGTAGAACTGGAGCTGACCCGTGTTGCCGTACTTGAGGGTTTCGCCGCTAAACAACGATGCTAAGCCCACTGCATTCACCAGGCCATCGACCACGTAGCGATCTAGCCAGTCGGTCATCCGCGAGAGCACATCGACGCCGAGGACAAAGGTATTGCGGTAGAGCTTGGGGGTGTAAAAGTCGTAGGCCAGCAGGTTTTGCAGGGGCTTTTTCACCAGGCCAGCGGGGTGCTCGACTACCCGGTTGACGTAGAGCAACGTGCCCACCGCCGCGCCCAGCAGGCTCGACCAGGTGAGCAGCAGGGCCATGTCTTGGTTGACCTCAGCCCAGGCGGGCAGCAGGTGGAGCTGGCTCATCACCAGGGGCAGGTGCAGGGTAAACCCAGCGGTGATCGCCATCGGCAGCACTATTAGCCAGATCGGCTCGGGCGATCGCATGGTCATCTGCTGAGTCTTACCCGCAAAGATCAGCCCAATCATGCGCGCCAGGCTAAAGGCCGTCAGCCAGTTCACCAGCAGCACGATCACCACCAGCAGCCCCCGCTGAGCCTCCCACAGACCCGACACCAGCGAGAGCATTGCCCAAAAACCGCCCAGGGGAGGTAACGCCACGAGCCCAGTCGCCCCGGCAATCAACGCCATGGCGGTCACGGGGCGGCGACCCCAGAGGCCGCCCATCTGGGTCAGATCCTGCGTAGTGATATTGATAATGATCGACCCTGCGCCCATCACCAGCACCGCCATGCCCAGGGCGTAGACCAGCGCCAGCAGCAGCGCCGCCCCCGGTAGGTGAGCACCTACCGCGATGAACATCAGCCCCATGTAGGCGCTGCTCAGGTAAGAGAGCACCCGCTTGATGTCGATCTGAGCAGCGGCGATCAGGGTCGCGCCAAGGGCGGTGACGGTGCCGACAGCGATCGCAAACGCACTCGCCGTAGCCGACAGCGCCATCACCGGCTCCAGCTTCACCAGCACCCACACCCCCGTGGTCACCACCACCGCATTGCGCAAAATGGTGCTGGGCAATGGCCCTTCCATGGCCTCATCGAGCCACAGGTGCAGGGGGAACTGGGCACACTTGCTCATCGGCCCCGCCACTAGCCCGATGCCAATCAGCGTGATTAGTCCTGGCTCTACATTCGCCGTCTGCGCCCAGACCGCCAGCTCGCGAAAGTCCCAGGTGTGGGTGAGGGGGTAGATCGCCAGCACCGCCATTAGCAACACCAGGTCACCCACCCGCTTGGTCAAAAACGCATCCCGAGCCCCGCTCACCACCAGCGACTGGTTGTACCAAAAGCCCACCAGCAAATAGGTGCCCAGAGTCAAAATCTCCAGCAGCATATAGGCAAACAGCAGCGAGTTGCACAGCACTAGAGCGCACAAACCCGCCTCAAACAGAGCCATCATGGCAAAAAAGCGGCCCCAGCCCCAGTCCATTTCTAAATAACCCACAGCGTAGACCTGAGCCAGCAGATTTAGCGTCGTAATCAGCACGCAGGCCCCCAGGGTAATCGCCGACGCCTCTAGGGGAATGGTGAGATTTAGCCCCGACACCTGCAACCACGGCGCAAAGAAAAACTGCGGCGACGACTTGCCCCAAAAGGCCCAAAAGGCTAGCAGGCTGTGGACCAGCGCCAGCGCTGTCATCACAATATTGATATAGCCCGCCGGGCGCGGCCCCGTGCGGGTGACAAAGGCCGGCGACCAGGGAATGGTCAACAGCGCCCCCAGCAATGGGTAGAGCGGAATCAGCCAGCTCGTCTGGGCAAGAATTGGGGTCATAACACAATATCCTCGGGCAGAAGGACGGCGAAAGCTTGGCCAACGGGCAGCGGGAAAACCCTGACACCCCTCCAGATCTTGGTCAATTCATTGACTAAAGTCAATTGAAACTATTTATCAATAGAACCAAGTCTATTTATTCACAAAATAGAGTTTAGCCAATACTCATGTCAAAACGGAAGGGGCAAGTTGATTAAATTCAATTTGTTTTTTAGTTGTGATTGATAAACTTCAATAATGAGTGCCTACTCTAAACTGCATCCCAGGCCAGAAGTGGAGTTCTACCTGTGGGAAAACTACAGATCCCGAGACAGATCCCTAGCTGGACTTGGTATAGCGAGAAGCCTCTTCTGTAGATCACCTACGTCTAGCCGGGAACCAGTCTTTGAATTTCCCACTCACACTCGCTGCTGGAAGGATGACGTGCAAAAGTCTTGTACAACTGGGCTATTTAAGTGACTTAAGTGACGATCAACTGAATGACACTTATCTACCCCCAACTACCCACGCAGGAGCTATCCCAGGTTTAAACCTAGCCAAGCCGAAAAGGCCCAAAGCATTACCATCGCCCTACTGAGATCTCAGCCCTAGGCGTTTACCTAGCAGAGGGGAAGCGCAGTTGCTAAAAACTACATTCAGGATTTCTACTAGTTGGCTAAAGCTTTGGAACTTCAGCAACTGCACTGGACAAGCTGAAGCTTACTCAAGGAAGTTTCGCTCATCATCCAGGCAGGCATCCCAGCTGGCGGAGAGGGCGTCGGCGACCATCGCCTCTAGGGTGGCGGTGTTGAGCGATCGCGTAATTTGCTCATGCATAGGGTCTGACTGCGGCATTAGGCGCAGTCGGCGGTTGTCTTGTATTAGGTCAAAATAGCTGCCATCGGCGTCGGTGCTGCCGATTTCTAAGCAATCAAAACTATAAACGTTGATATATAAGGTATGATTGGCGACCAGCGTGGCCTGCTGGTTGTCGGCAAAGACTTCCATCACTAGGCCCTGGCCTTCAGAGATAGAAACCTCGTCTTGAAGGTGACAATACCGCACCTGCCCCAGGTCTTGTAAAAGCCTGAGCATGTCGGTTTTGTTGACAACAGTCCCGCTATCGATTAAACAAGGAGCGGGGACGCTTAAATTTCTGGCACGCTCGTGATTCATGGGTTTTTAACCACGCTACGTTGGCTGTGGAGCAAGGCCTGTGGCGATCGCTCCTGCGAATCTATATCCACGATACTCGATATTGCTGGGAATGATCTGCCTGGCATTATCCCCAATGGGGGGGTAATGCCTGACATTATTTGGCTAAAGGCCCAGAGATTAAGCCTTCTGACAAAATGCTAAGGTCTCAGTAATTTTGCCGAAATGTTGTTCCTAGCGCAGAGCCATAGCGCAGAGGTGGATCATTGACTCCGTTGCCCCCCGCGCAGCCCAACCAGATCACCCCCAGACCCGGCTGGTTTGCCCGCCTGGGAGGCGCTATTCTCTTTTACACAAAGCTGCCCCTGCCGCCGGGGTGGCACCCCCGATTTGAGGGGATTGCCCCGCTGGCTCCATTGGTGGGCTTGGGTTTAGGCATTGGTCTAGTCGCAGTAGATTTGACTCTGGGACAACTGGGCATGCCCCCCCTAATTCGCAGCGCCCTGGTGATTGGCCTGGGGGTCTGGCTGAGCGGGGGGCTGCACCTAGACGGTGCCATGGACACCGCCGACGGCCTGGCGGTAATGGATCCGCAGCGGCGGCTGGCAGCGATGGGCGACAGCCACAGCGGGGCCTTTGGGGTGATGGCGGCGATCGCCATTCTAGGCCTCAAAACCCTCGCCTTGGCAGAACTAACCACTGGGCGCGGCTGGGTGCTAATCGCCGCCATGGTCTGGGGTCGCTGGGGCCAGGTGGTGGCGATCGCCCGCTACCCCTACCTGCGGGCCGAGGGCAAAGGGGCGCTGCATCGAGAGCATATGCGCCAGCCCCAGGACTGGCTAGTGGGGCTAGGGCTAGGGCTGGCGATCCACGGCCTCTGGGCCTGGCGATCGCCCGAGCAGGGGCTGCTCATCAGCATCCTCTTGTGCGGGGGGCTGGGGTTTTCCCTGGCTCTGGGGGCCTGGCTTACCCGTCGCCTGGGGGGCCACACGGGCGACACCTACGGGGCCACCGTGGAATGGACTGAAACCCTGCTGCTGTGCTTGGCTACGCTGGGCTAGTTATGTTGGCTAACAACCCTTGATGGGGGTGTCAGGTGCTAGGTTTTAGGTTTCAGGAACGGTTGGCCGACTTATGCCGCAGGGTATTACCGAATCGCCCCCAGGGTATTTTTCCAGCTCAGCTCTTTGCCCAGCACTGTCAGCGCCTTTTGGTCGGCCCCGCTAAACAGATCGCTCTCCACCAGCTCGGCTAAGACCTGCTGGGCCAGCTGGGCGGCCAGCATGCCCCCTGACCTGAGCAGGTGGCTGTAGTAGCTAAACTGGGTCTGCCCATCCTGGTTGCAGTGAAAGCTATGGACCTGCTCCGGCAGCATTTTATAGACCGAGGTATTGGCGGGCACCACTACCTGAGGAATGCCTTGCTTACCATAGATGCGTCCGTCTTTTTCTTCGAGAGTACCGACTAGTACTATTCCTAAAAGAGTACGGATCTCTTGAACGAGATCGGGGGTAAACAGTGGATCGGGTTCGCTCGATAGTCGTGGCCCGCTGTTTAAAAATGCAGGGTTAAATAACTGAGAGTTATACACTAAACCAACCGCCCAGTGGCGATCGCTATCAAAGCTCACAAACTGTCCAAAACCGCAGTCTTCAGGTGATGGAGGCGAACAGACATCCTGGACATCATCGACCTGAACGACGTAGTCGCAGTGAGAGTTAGATTTCACCACTTTGCCGAGGCAGCACGGGGGCAAGGTCGTAGCGAACGAATCCATAGAGCAATCTAGGATGGAACATGGGTACTTATTGTAGTGCGTTAGAGCTGAAACCCTTCGTCAAAGTTGCTGCGGGTCATGGGTTGGCTGACCTCTAGACCCTCGCCCCCCAGCACCGTCAGCGGTGTACCTTCCACCGAGATCCACACTGGGGCGGCGGGGTCAAAGGCGGTGGCGGTGTAGATCACTTGGCCCAGGCGACCAATCATGGCTGCGCTGCCGCCGCCGGTTTCAAAATCGCCCGAGAGATCGACGTGCACACCATCGCTCTCGACGCTAGCCGCCAGCAGCTGAGTTTGCTCAGGAATGGTAGTAAAAGCCTGCTGGTTAGGATCACCTGGCTTTGACAACAGGTTGCTAAAGGCCGCCGTCACCTGGTCTGAAGGGGAGCCATCGGCGGCAACCGAAATCGACTCAGGCACCAGGGTAAAACCCGTGCCTTCATCCTTGAGCCAGTAGATCTGCCCTGTGACGGCTGCTTGGGCGGGCGGGGTCACGGGCTCCTGGGCGATGGTTTCACTAGGATTGGGTGTAGCTGGGGCTGCCACCTCAGGCAGCGTCAGCAGCGGGTCAGTCTCTAGATCGATGCTCGGAAACTCTGCTACTGGGGGAGTTGGGTTGAGGGCGCGCCAGGTAAACCAGGCCACAGACCCGCCCGAGGCCAGCACCAGGGTGGCTAGCCCAGCCACAATGCCGAGGGGAATTTGCCGGAGCTTGTTTTTGTAGGCCATGGTGAGGTACCAAAGGAGGTCACGTAGTCAGCCTAGGGCAGTCTGGGCCAACCTAGGGCACCGGGGGGACAGCTTCTAAAGCTGGCTGTCGCATCAAAAAGGGAGAGGTTGGCTCTATTCTGGCAAAGATAGCGATATCCAGCTCATTGTCACGGACTTTAAAGTTGAGAATGCGGGCGGTGATGCCCGACTGCTCCAGCAGGCGCAGGGTCAGCCGCGCCTGGGCACCCTGCACCAACAACTCCAAGAGCTGGGGCGGGGTGTCTTCGCCGTCGACGGTGATTTGGGGGTCAACTAGGGCAAACCGATGGCCGTTGATCACCCTCAGCCCCAGGTCTACGGCGACGGCAATGTTTTCGTCGGCGACCCGGTCTTCGAGATCGATCAAGATGCGAAAGCGATCGCCCTCTAAAAACTCCAGCGAAGGGTTGGCCAGCCCGTAGCGGTTTTGCTCGCGATCGCCCACGGCCCCCGGCAGGCTAAATTGCAGGGTGTCGAGCCAGACCTGCACCAGGGGCGACTGCAAGAAGGTGTTGAGATCGCTGGCCTTGAGGCGCAGACGCAGGGCCGCCTGGGCGGGTTCGTCGAGCACCAGTTCGCCCTGCTGGAGCCGGGCCAGATCGACATCCACCGCGTCGGTCTCGAGATCGATGGAGTCGATGCGCAGGCCGGGCAGCTGGAGGGTTTCGATGCCTCGGGCGGCAACGCGAGCCTGCTCAATGCGGCCATCGATCAGCTGGTAGTTGGGCACGTTGTCGATGCGCACCTGCAACGACTCAGCCCCGGCGACCTGGTCGCGCAGGGCCGCCTCGGCGAGGGTGTCTACCACCACGCCCCCGGTGCCCACTACCCCCAACAGGGTCGAGAGAATAATGGTGATCAGCTCCATGGCCCGTCCTTTATTGTGATATAGCTGGGCTACCGGCTAGCCAGCAGTTCATCCTCGATCCAGCCCTTGACCAGGGCCACCACCTCGGTCAGGGCCACCTCTTGCACAATGCCCGTAGAGCGCTCGACCACCTCGACCTTGCCGTCGCCCAGGGCCCGCCCGGTGACAATGCGGTAGGGAATACCAATCAGGTCGGCGTCTTTAAACTTGACCCCGGCCCGCTCGTCGCGGTCGTCGAGCAGGGCATCGACCCCTAGTGCCAGCAGCGCCTTATAGATCGCCTTGGCGGCCTCCACCTGCAAATCGTCGCCCATGTTGGGGATGACCACAATCACCTGGTAGGGGGCGATCGCCACCGGCCAGACAATACCGTTTTTGTCGTGGGATTGCTCGACTGCGGCCTGGGCCAGACGCGACACCCCCACCCCGTAGCAGCCCATCACCAGGGGCAGCTCGGTCCCGGTTTCGCTAGTGTAGGTGGCCCCCAGTTTTTCGGAGTATTTGGTGCCCAGCTGAAAGATGTGGCCAATCTCAATGCCCCGCGCGGTTTGCAGGGTTTGGTTGGGGTTGTGGCGAGCGCGATCGCCCGCCGCCGCCTTGCGCACATCCACCACTTTTTTTGGCAGGGTAAACTCTTTGCCCCAGTTGCCGCCCACGGTGTGGTAGCCCGCCTCGTTCGAGCCGGTGACGAAGTTTTTCAGGTCGGTGGCGGTGGCGTCTACCAGTCGCAGAAACTTCGGCTCTACCTCCTGTCCACCCTGAATGGAGCCGCCCTGAATGTAGTCATCGCCTAGGTCGGGGGCCATGTAGCCCAGAGGTAGGGGCTTGGCTGCCCACTGACCCTGGGCCGCTTCGTCGGGCACCCCCAGACTCATCAGCGCCGTGCCGCCGTAGTCGGCGGCCAGCTTGGTCAGCTCGTTGGTGAGCTTGACCTCGTTGACATCCTGGTCGCCGCGCAGGCTGACCAGCACCAGCACCACCCTGCCGCTGTCAAACACGGCTTGATACAGCACGTTCTTGACGATCTGGGTGGGCGAGCACTTCAAAAACTTGGCCAGCGAGTCAATGGTGGGGGTGTTGGGGGTGTCGAGCTTTTCAAACTTGGTGAAGGTCGAGGGCACCGCCTCCACCGGTAGAGAAACGGCCTTCTCCAGGTTGGCGGCGTAGGTGCCGTCCTCGGTGTAGAGCACCTCGTCTTCGCCCGCCTCGGCCAGCACCATGAACTCGGTAGAGCCCGACCCTCCGATCGCCCCCGAGTCGGCATCCACCGCGCGAAACTCTAGGCCGCAGCGGCGCAGAATGTTGCTGTAGGCGGCGTGCATCTCCTGGTAGGTGGCTTTGAGGCTGCCCTCGTCAGTGTGAAACGAGTAGCCGTCTTTCATAATGAACTCGCGGCCGCGCATCAGGCCAAAGCGGGGGCGAATCTCGTCGCGAAACTTGGTCTGAATCTGGTACAGATGCAGCGGCAGCTGGCGGTAGGAGCGGATCATGTCGCGGGCGACAGCGGTGATCACCTCTTCGTGGGTGGGGCCGAGGCCCATCTCCTGCTGGCGGCGATCAATCAGCGAGAACATGATGCCCTCGGCCTTGGTGTAGGTGTCCCAGCGGCCCGACTCGCGCCACAGCTCGGCGGGCTGCAGCTGGGGCAATAGACATTCCTGCGCCCCGGTGAGGTTCATCTCCTCGCGGACGATGTCAGAAATTTTGTTGAGCACTCGCAGCAACAGCGGCAGATAGGCGTAAACCCCGCTGGCAATGCGCCGTATATATCCCGCCCGCAGCAGCAGCTTGTGGCTGGGGATTTCGGCCTCTGCCGGCTCTTCCCGCAGAGTGACAAACAGCATTTGGGATAGACGCATGGGGGGCTCCAGAAGTGACGGGAAAAACGCGGCGGCAACGACTCATAGGCCATAGTAAACGAGGACGGCCAGCCCTGACCTAGCGATCGCCCAGGGCCACGGTCAGGAATGGCGGAGAAATCCGCTACAGTGTCTACACAGCTATTCTAGGGTTGCTGCCGCGCTGCTGCTCCTGTTCCCGCAGAATGTCCCTCAGAATTGTTGTACCGCCAGGGAACCGGCATCTACCCAACGTTCCTGAAAATAGCTCTGCCGAGAGACTAACCCTGCGATCGCAGGCATCTTCAACCGTCTCTGGGCCGGGCCTACCGTATCCCCTACTGCTCATCCATGAAAAAAGCTTTCGTCCTCGACACCAACGTATTGCTTCACGATCCGATGGCAATGTTTAGGTTTGAGGACAATGACGTGGTGCTGCCGATCACCATCATTGAAGAACTTGACCGCTTCAAAAAAGGCACCGCCGACACCGCCCGCAACGCCCGCTACGTGTCGCGCACCCTCGATGACCTACGCCAGCAGGGTTCGCTAGTGCAGGGCATTGCCCTCGACCAGGGCGGCACCCTGACGGTGGCCCTGTGCCATCGCGACACCCTGCGGCAGCTGCCCGCCGAGCTAGAGGGCGATCAGGGCGACAACGCCATTCTTGCCGTGGCCCTGGAGTACAAGCATCACCGCGACATGCCCGTGGTGCTGGTGAGCAAAGACACCAACCTGCGCATCAAGGCTGATGCGGTGGGCCTGGTGGCCGAAGACTACGAGACCGACAAGGTTGACTACGACGACCTCTACGCTGGCACCCTGGAGGTGCTGACCTCCGCCGAGGCCATCAGCCAGCTGTTTGGCGACGGCCACCTCAAGCTCGACATTCCCCTCTACCCCAACCAGTGCGTCACCCTGGTCGATCAGGCCAACCCGGCCCACACCGCCCTAGCTCTGGTGCAGGGCAGCAGCGGCAAGCTGGTGCCCCTGGGCAAGCTGCCCCACGCCGGGGTGTCGCGGGTGCAGCCCCGCAACCGCGAGCAGCGCTTTGCCTTTGAGCTGCTGCTGCAAGACTCGATCTCGATGGTGACTTTGGTAGGCAAAGCGGGCACCGGCAAGACCCTGCTGGCGATCGCCGCCGGGGTGCAAAAGGTGGCCGACGAGCGCCTTTACTCGCGTCTGCTGATCGCCCGGCCGATTGTGCCCCTGGGCCGCGACATTGGCTACCTGCCCGGCGACCTGCGCGAAAAGCTCAACCCCTGGATGCAGCCCCTCTACGACAACTTTGACCTGATCTTTGGCACCCAAGATATGCGCGGCAAGCCCGAGCACTGGCGACGCGGCCACGAAGAAATGATCGACCAGGGGCTATTGCAGATCGAGCCGCTGACCTACATTCGGGGTCGCTCTATCCCCAAGCAGTTTTTGATTGTCGACGAGGCCCAAAACCTCACCCCCCACGAGGTCAAAACCATTCTCACCCGCGCTGGCGAGGGCACCAAAATCATTCTCACGGGCGACCCCGAGCAGATCGACAACCCCTACGTCGACGCCTCCAGCAACGGCCTCACCTACGTGGTCGAGCGGTTTAAGGGCGAAGGTTTGGCGGGGCATATCAGCCTCTGCAAAGGGGAGCGATCAAGCCTGGCCGAGCGGGCGGCGATGCTGCTGTAGTCCCGGAGGTCACATCATCCAAGCGGCCTAGCAACGTGCCACGCCTCCGTAGCCATCAACGCGCAATCGGGCTGATAATTTGGCTTAACCGCCGCAGCTGATCGGCGTTGCCCATGGTGATCACCATATCGCCAGGGTAGAGGCGGGTGTCGGCAGTAGGGCCAAAAATCAGCACCCCACCATCCCGGCGAATCGCCAAAATCAAGGCTCCAGACTGGCGGCCCAGTTCAGCTTCAGACAGGGTCTTGCCAATGATGGGGCAGCTTTCGGGCAGCAGCACAAACTCTTCGACATAGACCGTGCGCTCGGCCCCGGTGAGAATGCCATCGAAGAAATTGACCACCTGGGGGCGCAGGGCGGCGGCGGCCATGCGCTTGCCGCCGGTAATGTAGGGCGACACCACCACATCGGCCCCACCCCGCTGGAGCTTGAGCATCGCCTCTTCACTGCTGGCACGGGCAATGGTACGAATCTCCGGCGACAGGGTTTTGGCCGAGAGCACAATGTAGAGATTTTCGGCATCGGAGGGCAGGGCCGCCACCAGGCAGCGGACGCGCTCAATGCCCGCCTGCATGAGCACTTGGTCTTGGGTAGCATCGCCCTGGAGAGTAATGTAGCCCTGCTGCTGAGCCAACTGAATGGCCCCATCGTCGGAGTCGACCACGATAAAGGCAATGCCCTCCGCCGAAAACTCGGTGGCCACCTGGCGACCGGTGCGGCCAAACCCGCAAATAATATAGTGGCCCTGCAACGATTCCATAAATCTGCGTCGCTTGAGTAACCGAAAGCCTGCCTGGAAATGCCCCTGCACGATCGCATCGGTCAGGCTGTTGAGAATGTAGGCAATCACCCCCACCCCCGTCATGATCAGCCCAATGGTGAACAGCCGCCCCCTGGGGCTGAGGGGGTTAATTTCGCCAAAGCCTACGGTAGAGAGGGTGATTACCGCCATATAGGTGGCATCGAGCCAGCTCCACCCCTCCATGAAGCGATACCAGAGCACCCCCGAGAACACCACTAGCCCCAGCGCAACGACGCCGCGAATCAGGTGTAGCCGGGTGCGTCGGTAGTTTTCTTCGGCAATGGTTTCGCCATAGCGGGGGCGTCTTTGGCGCAAGGTGCTAATCCTTGGAAATTGGCCCTAAAAATTTATGCAGCCTGCTGCTTGTGACAGGGGCGATTGGTTTAGGATTCACGGTGTACCGTGTAGGGTTGACGGCCTACCTTGAACCCTACACGGTCAACTCCACTATTTGTCATCTTTAGCTTGGCAGTCTATCGACTTCCGTTGATTGTAGACAAATGTCGGCGCAAAAAAGCGCCCTGGGGTGAGCCAGAGCGCCGATCTCCCCTCCTGGAGGAAGCTTTAGTTGACCAGGCGCACTCGCCCGTTGCGGAGGCCGTCAAACACCTGGTTGATGTGCTGGCGATCGCCGACGGTCAGAGCCGGATCGCTGAGCATGGCCGTGGATAGGGCAAGGTGGTCGCGACGGCCCAAAATCCTCTGCTCAAGGGCAGCCGTGACCAGTGACTGAATTTCCGATACAGATTTTTGAGGCGGAGACGACACCATGATTGCAAATCCTCGATTCAGGAGTGACGATAGTAGATGGATGGCAGAGCCATGAGCCGGCTCGGCTCCTCAGAGTGGCTGTAGCAAAGGCTACAATTCCTTCCTCCTACAGCATGCCCAATCCTTAGGGTTTACAGTGGAGCAGCCAGTAAAGATTTAGTAAACCTGTATTAAAGCCTGGTCAAGGATATATTTTCCACGGAGAAATTACGGAAAAAATGGCGCAGATCGAGGAAAAAGCCATGGACATGCATCGCCTGGACATCCATCGGGTCGAGGCCTTTCGCGACAACTATATTTTTGTGATTTACGACGGTGATCGCGGTGAGGCGGCGGTGGTCGACCCCGGCGATGCCGCTCCGGTGCTGGCTACCCTAGAGCGCCTAGGAGCCGATCTGACGGCCATTTTGAACACCCATCACCACAGCGACCACGTGGGCGGCAACCAAGCGCTGCTGGAGCGCTTTCCTGCGGCCCAGGTCTACGGTGGCCTCGAAGATCGAGGCCGGATTCCGGGGCAGACCCACTTTCTCAAGGCGGGTGATCGCGTCACAGTAGGCCAGCATACCGCCGAGGTTTTCTTTGTGCCGGGGCATACCCGCGCCCACATCGCCTATTATTTTGCGCCGACTCATTCCAGCCATTGGGGAGAGCTATTCTGCGGCGACACGCTGTTTGCCGGCGGCTGCGGTCGCCTGTTTGAGGGCACCCCCCAGCAGATGGTCGAGTCGCTCTCGCAGCTGCGAGAGCTGCCCGACCAGACTCGGGTGTGGTGCGCCCACGAGTACACCCTCAACAACCTCAAATTTGCCATCACCGTTGACGCCGCCAACCCTACCCTCCAGACTCGGCTAGAGCAGGTACGAGCCGCCCGCGCCCTCGACCAGCCGACGGTACCCGCCGACCTAGGGCTAGAAAAGCAGACTAACCCATTCCTGCGATGGGATAGTGCGGCGCTTCAGCAATCCGTAGGCGGCACCTCAGCAGCCCAGACCTTTGGCCGGCTGCGGGGCAAAAAAGATCT
Source organism: Phormidesmidales cyanobacterium (assembly GCA_038256265.1). Taxonomy (GTDB): domain Bacteria; phylum Cyanobacteriota; class Cyanobacteriia; order Phormidesmidales; family Phormidesmidaceae; genus Nodosilinea. Next base: position 50,601 of record JBBSKN010000007.1, on the reverse strand, counting down.
GTTCTAGCCTTTATCGGCTTGCGTTGAAATAAGGTTCCGACTTTAGCAGAAGGCCAATGATGGATTCCCGCCTGCGCGGGGGCAGGCTCTGCGCGGGAATGGTGCGGGGATGCTATTTTTAATGGCGGATCCCTTCTCGATTGGCTTATCGGCTTTAGAACTGGCCCAGATCACGCCCTGTCGGGGGAAGAGCAGACATTGCTGCACCCGATGCCGCCCTGACTCTGCAATCAAGATATTTGATCCTGGAGTCGGGATATTGGACTCGATGGCGTATTCTTCGCCTTTGGCGGGGAAGGGTTGCTATACAATCACAACAGCAGCGCCACGCTAGAGTGATTACGTAAAGGAAAGGGCAGAACCCGGCCATGATGCTCAAATCGACCACCCGGCATGTTCACATCTATACCGCCATCGTCACCAACAACGAACTGGTGCCCAGCGACGATAAACTCACCCTAGACATTGACCCCGACAACGAGTTCAACTGGTCTGAAGACGCCGTCAAAACCGTCTATGCCGAGTTTGACCGCCTGGTTGATGCTGCCGCCGGAGAAGATTTGACCGACTACAACCTGCGGCGCATTGGCTCAGATTTAGAGAACTTTGTGAAGCAGCTCTTGCAACAGGGGACGATTAGCTACAACCTCAAAAGCCGCGCCCTCAACTACAGCATGGGCCTGCCTCGGGTAGAGCCAGATCCATCGGCGGCGAGCTAAGAGCCTCTCCCTCTAGACGAGTACTTGACCAAGCTGATTGTGACAGGGGCCAGCGGCTCAGGGGTTCAGGGTTTACGGTATATGGCCCACGGCCTGCCTTAAACCGTTAACCGTATACCCCCCTTACTAGTCATTTTTGGCTTGGCAAACTACTAGGACGACATCCTTTGGGGTTAGGTACTATGGGTACTACGTTAAGAGCTGTTTATCTGCACCTCAGGGATCGTGATCCAGTGCTCTAACCCCACCTGTCGCGCGGTGTCCTCTCTGCCCGCGAGCCGCTGTAAGGTCTGCGAAACGCCGCTGACCTATCGGTTTTTGCTGGCCGTCAGTGATGGCCCTGTGGCCTCGCGCCCTGGCACCCTCATTGCCGGGCGGTTTCTCGTCTGGCACGAAGGTCAAAGGCCAATTCCCAAAGGTTATCGTCTCTGGCTCGACACCCGCCCCGACACCCCCCTCCCGACCCTAGAGCAGATTCCAGCTCAGGTATTGACCTATCTGAAACTGTTTTACCTGGCCGAGCATATTCCTCGCCCCTACGCCTACCTGATCCCTGAGCAAACCGGGATATCGGCACCAGTGCTGCTGCTCGATGCGGCCCCCATTGGCACTCGCTTAACCAATCAATCGGAGTCATCGTCCGGTGATATGGAGGCGACCCTGCTGCTGGCGATCGCTAAGGCCTGGGCCAACGGCTCTGCCCTACAGCAGCTTAACTGGCTGCGTCAGGTCGCCGCTCTGTGGCCCGCCCTGGCCGAGCAGCAGACCGCTTCGACCCTGCTCAACCTAGATGACCTGCGGGTCGATGGTGCGCTGCTGCGACTGACCACCCTGGTCGTTGACGATGCTCCCCCGACCCTGGCTGCCCTGGGGCAGCGGTGGCGTGAGCTAGTCGCTACGGCTCAGCCTGCTGTACAGCCCTACCTTGACTGGCTGATTAAGGCTCTCAGCGAAGGCCAAATCATAGAACCAGTCCACCTGGTAGAAGAGCTGGAAGGGGCGATTCAAGCCCTGGCCCAGGGGTTGCGGGTGACGGTCGACTGGGCTGCCGATACTGACCAGGGGCCGACGCGCGATCGCAACGAAGATGCCTGCTACCCCCAACAAACCTCTCACCAGCAGCGGCTGATGGGGTCGGCTTTGGGCGTGGATGCCCCGCCCCTGCTGCTGGTGTGCGACGGCATTGGCGGGCACGAGCAGGGCAGCGTGGCCTCCCAAACCGCTATCAAGCTACTGCGGCAAGAGCTAGAACCTCTGGTTCTGCAACCCCATATGCCCCCGGCGGCGGTGGCCCAGCGCCTCAGAGAGGCCCTGATCTTGGCCAACGACAATATATCTGAGCGCAACAACGATGAAAAGCGCTCGGCTCGCGCCCGCATGGGCACCACGGTGGTCTTGGCTTTGGTGCACTTTCCCTACGTGGCGATCGCTAACATTGGCGACAGCCGCGCCTATCGCATTAGCGCCCACACCTGCTACCAAATCACCGTCGATGACGACGTGGCCTCGCGCGAAGCACAAATGGGCTATGCCCTTTACTCAGAAGCCACACAGCTGCCCAGCAGTGGGGCGCTGATTCAGGCCTTGGGCATTAGCGAGTCGGGCTTCCTTTACCCCACAGTGCAACATCTGCTAATAGACGACCCGGCTCTGCTGCTGCTGTGCTCCGACGGCCTCAGTGACTATGACCGAGTTGAAGCCCTAGCGCCCCACTTGGTGGCTCCCCTGACAACCGCCTCCGGCCCCCTCGGGGCAAAGGTGGCCGAGCTGATTCAGCAGGCCAACCGCCTTAACGGCCACGATAACGTCACCGTGGGGCTGATGCGCTTTGCCCCTCAGGTGGGCACCATGCCGACGCTGCCCGGTAGCAGTCTGCGCCAGGCCAACGCTGCCACCGGGGCAGATTTCTCTAAAGTCGCCCAAGATTCTCTCGCTTCAACCCGCGAGATTACCCCACCCACCACTCAGCCCGCAAACCGTTTAAGCCAGGCTGCTCCAGCTCGCTCCGGCTTTCCCTGGGGTCCCTTCGTGGGCGGCATAGCCGTGGTCTTAGCGACCCTCGGGGCCGTGGGCTTAGCCTTTGGTCGTCGCCAGCCTGCTCCGCTGGCGCTACAACCCCTCGCGGCAGAATGGTCGATTGCAGCGGTGGCGGGTCAACCGCTGCGCCGCGCCGCCCTAGCGGCTACCGCCGATATTCCGGTGGGGTCGTTTTGGCAGACTGACAATGGTGCCAGCATGGGCATTGCCGGGGGGCCGCTACGACTGCTAGGTCAGCCCAATAGCCCGGCGGCCACCCCAACTGGCTCCCCAGCGGGCACTGCGGTGGCAACGGGCAGCATTCTCAGGGTTGTCAGCCGCCAAACTGCATCAGACAATACGAACTGGGTGAGGCTACAGGTCTGCTCCATTCCCTCTGGCGCATCCCTAGACCAGCCACCCCAAGAGAGCGATCAGCCCGCTCCAGCGGCAGCCCCCGATCTCAACCAGCAACTCTTGGCTCCGGGAGACGAAGGCTGGGTAGAGATCCGCCAGCTTTACACCGCTGCCGCCGCCTTAGAGCTGGTTACTCCGGCCCAGGCAGGTCGCTGCGCCGTTTAGGTCTGATCCCCAGGCTCTCCCCGCCCGCAGCCTCTCTCTGCCCCCTGGCCTGGTTATTTGGCCCCCTGAACAAGGCTTGCCTATGCTGTCGTCCGATGCCCTTACCCTTAGCCTTGCCATTGATCGACTCACCCAAGCCGACTCAAACCACTACGCTATCTGGGTGCTAGAAAGCCCGTTTCCGGGGGGCTATGCCCACCACGACCGCCTGTGGGACAGCCAGATGGCGCAGGTTTGGGAGAGCTGGCAGCAGTTTTTTTCGCTGCGGGGGCTGCCGCCAGTGCCCCATGTTCCCTCGGCCTACGTGCCGCAGTTTCATCTTGATGACCTGCTGGAGCAGGTGTCTCCGGGGGCAGAACCTGGCGGCTATACCGGTCGGCTGATGCAGGGCCTAGGGGTCAGTCTGTGGGAGTGGCTGTTTGACGGCCCCATTCGCCAGACCCTAGAGCGCAGTTTGGGCATTGCGATCGGTCAGAATCGTCCGCTCAAACTGTGCCTTGAGGTGCGCCCCCCAGAGCTGATCAGTTTACCTTGGGAAATTATGCAGCCCGAACCGGGCTGCCCCGCCCTCTCTTTGGGGCCACAGATCTTATTTAGCCGCACCACCAGCACCGTGGACCCCCTGCCAGAGGCAGAACTCGAAACCTCCCTGCGGATTTTACTGGTGTTGGGTCACGATCGCCCCAGCGACTCGAAAAATCGGCTACAGCTGCCCCAGGAGGCCGAGGCCCTCAAGCAACTACTCGAACTCAGCGCCTCTAGCCTCAGCTACCGGGGCAGCAGCCCGGTGGTTTGCCAGGTGCAGACCCTGGTAGAACCCGACGCCAAGACCCTGCTTACCGCCCTAGAAACGGGTTACTTCAACGTGTTTTTCTACGCCGGTCACGGGGTGCCCGCCCCCGATGGTGGGCTGCTGTTCTTGCAGCCCGGTCAGACCCTGAGCGGCACAGAGTTGGCCCAGGGCCTAGCCCGCAACGGCATTCGCCTGGCGGTGTTTAACACCTGCTGGGGGGCCCAGCCCGACCTCCAGCAGCGGCAGGTGATTCCGCGCAGCAGTTTGGCGGAGGTGCTGCTGCACCATGGGGTGCCCGCCGTGCTGGCCATGCGCGACTCCATTGGCGACGAAGAGGCTCTAAGCTTTATTCAGGTGCTGGCGCGGGGGCTGGCTGATCGCCAGGCGGTGGCCCAAGCGGTGGCCCAGGCCCGTCAGCATCTGCTGACCACCTATCGATTTAACCACCCCGCCTGGAGCTTGCCTGTGCTCTATCAGCACCCCAACTTTGAGGGGCATCTGCTGCGCGAGGCGGCCCTGGCGGTCACCCAACTGCCTGGCTATGAGGTGCCCTCGACCCAGGCGGTAGTGCTGCGCTGTCACCAAACCCCGGCCCGCCTGTGGCGGCTTTACGACGGGTATCTGCGGGTGGGGCGACTGCCCGACAACGATCTAGTCATTCTAGAACCCTGGGTGTCGGGGCAGCACGCTGAAATCTTTTACCGCAATCAGTTTGATAACGGCATCCAAAAAACCTGCTACTACCTGCGCGATCAATCGCGCTATGGCTCCTATTACTTTGACGGGGTTACCTGGCACCATGTGCACCGGGCCGAAGTGCCACTGACCCTAGGCTCCGCCGTTCAGTTTGGCAGTCGAGAGGGGGAGCTAATGGAATTTACCCTCGAAGGTAGCCCCAAATCGGAGCCGCCATGCTAGCTGAGGAGCAAAATTGTTCGCTCTGTACGGAATCAGCTAGCGGCACCCTGTATCCACTGTTGTTAAGTTTGTTACCCTCACCTGCATCTATAGTTAACGCAATGAACCAGTCATCCTCTTCCCCTAAGCCCGCCGCTGAGTCTGCTATGGCCGCCGAACACGATTTACTCGCCAGCATTCTTACTTCAGAGGGGGGCTCCGAGAGATCCTCACGGGGGACGTATCCTTGGGAGCCGCTGGCCCCTGAGGCAGAGGACTACCTGACTAACCTCGAGACAGAATTTGATGCTCTAGATGACGGCGATCTGACTGCGACGATCGCCACGGGCTGGCAAATTTTAGAATCTCAGATCACGGCCCTGGCCACAGCCCAGTCGCCCGGGCCCGAGCTGGCCCAGGCTGCGGCCCCGATACTCAAGCAGCTGCGCCAGTTTCAGACGCGTATGCCCGGTGGGCTTCTGCAACGTTTGGCTACCGCTGCCACCACCCTGTCCCGCAGCGGTCAGCCCCTAATTGACCAGCTGGTGCAGTGTGTGAAGGATATTTTGCCCGGTTGGGATGCCGCTGACCTGGCGGTGCTGGCCCGGCCCCTGGCCTACTCACTGCGCGATGGTCGGGGCGAAATTGTCGATCTAAACCTGCGGGCAATTTCAGATAGTCCCTGGGAAACCCTCTCTGAGGTGGAGCAGGCGCGGCTGACCTTAACCATCGCCTCGGTGGCGCTCAAGGCGGCTCAAGCGGATGATCGGCCCGAGGGCAGTTTGGAGGGCAATTCGTCTTTCTGAATTATTCCCATGGGATATGTCCCTCCCCCCTGGCTGCGCCGCCAGCTGGCTCGATACCAGTAGCGACCCGCCAGAGGCTGGCCCTGTCGCTGGTAGAACTATCGGCTAGGCCTTGGGCTGATGACTAGTCACCAGATCGGGCAGGCTCATGGTTTCGTAGCGCTCAAAGGGCTGATGAATCCACGGATTGTCGTTGAGATAGACCACGTGGTAATCGGGCTTGATAATTGACTCGGCCTTGTACCACAGCACTGCTGTACGCACCTCTTCGATGTAAAAGCCGTACTTGTGGTGCAGCCAGGCCAGGGATTTTTTGAGGCTGTAGCCTGAGTCAACCAGGTCGTCAACGATCAGCACCTGGCTGCCCAGGCTGGGGGTGGTCATGCTCAGGTCACGGGAAAAGGTGATCGACCCTCGGGTGCGGCCATCAGCCCCGCCGTAGGAGGCGGTAGACAAAATCGCCAGGGGTACATCAAACAGCCGACAGAGGGTGTCGCCAATGCGCAGCCCGCCCTTGGCCAGGCAGACAATCTGGTTAAATTCCCACCCCGACTCGTAGATTTGAACGGCTAGTTTCTCGATGTCTCGGTGGTAGTCGTCCCAGCTTACGTGAAAATCAGCCATGCCCCTGCTCCCCGCTGCTCTGAATACAATAGCCCTGGCCCTCGGAGGGCGATCGCCCAGCCCGACTTAGCCCACTGGTGGAGTTTTGCCCCCGGTCGCGCTACAGTTCCTAAGCTGGACTCGGTGTAGGGCAATCTGCAATGGGGAAATAATACACTGAGGACGCCGTTTGAATTGTTGATCGGGTGTTGATCCCACAAGCAAGGTAACCCATGGCTACTAACGTTCCTTCCCCCGCTGCTGCCCCGCCGAAATTTTCTCTGGCGGGCAAGTTGGCCTTTGGGGCCGGGGATATTGGACCGGGGATGACCGCCAACCTGCTGGCCTTTTCATTCTTGATTTTTCTGACTACGGCGGCGGGGCTCAGCCCGGTGGCGGCGGGGTCGGTGCTGGCCATTGGGCGCATTTGGGATGCGGTGAATGACCCGTTTATTGGCTACCTGAGCGACAAGACCCGCACCCGCTGGGGCCGCCGCTACCCCTGGATGGTGCTGGGGGCGATTCCCTTTGGGGTGACATTCTTTCTCACCTGGGTGGTGCCGGGGTGGGAGAGCGACACCGCCCGATTTTGGTACTACGTGGTGATGTCGCTGCTGTTTCAGGTGTTTTATACGGTGGTAAACCTGCCCTACACCACCCTCACCGCTGAGCTGACCAAAGACTACGACGAGCGTACCGAGCTAACGGCCTTTCGTCTGGGGTCGTCGCTGTTTGGGGCGATCGCCGCTCTCGGCCTCGGCCTAGTTATCACCCAAACCATCACTGACCTCCGTCAGCAGTATCTGGTGCTGGGGGGTGTCTGCGCCGTGCTGTCGGTGCTACCGCTGCTGTGGTGCGTCTGGGGCACCTACCCCTACGCCGTGCAGCGCAACGCCCTTCAGCCCGCCGATACTGAGGAAGCAGCGCTGCCCTTTATCGAGCAAATTAAGGTGGTGTTTGCCAACCGCGCCTTTATGTTCGTGGTGGGCATTTATTTGTTTGCCTGGCTGGCCCTGCAAATGACCGCCAGCATTATTCCCTTCTATGCCACCTTTTGGATGGGCCTAGACTCGTATTTTTTGGTGGCGCTGCTGGTGCAGGGCACGGCTATTTTGATGATGGTGGTGGTCAACTACCTCAGCCGTCGATTGGGCAAGCAGGAGGTGTTTTACATCGGCATTGGCACCTGGATCATTGCCCAGATTGCCCTATTCTTTGTGCAGCCGGGGCAGGTGGCGGCGCTTTACCTGCTGTGCGTGGTGATTAGCTTTGGAGTGGCCACCGCCTACGTGGTGCCCTGGGCCATGCTGCCCGATGTGATTGAGCTAGACGAGATTAAAACTGGTCAGCGGCGAGAGGGGGTGTTCTACGCGTTTATGACCCTGCTGCAAAAGGTGGGCCTGGCCCTGGGGCTGTTTTTGGTCAGTCTGGCGCTGCAATTTTCAGGGTTTATCAGCGAGGCGACGGTGCAGCCCGACTCGGCCCTGCTGGCGATTCGCATTTTCATTGGCCCGGTGCCCATGGTGCTGTTGGTGCTGTCAATGCTGCTGGCCCGGTTTTACCCCATTACCCGCCAAGTGCACGAAGAAATGCTGCTGCAGCTGGCCGAGCGCCAGCGGGCCGAAGATCAAGCCAGTGCTAATGACGGAGCCCATGATAATCCCTAGGACGGATAGAACCTGTGGCGTTGCTGAACCCAGGTATGAATCAAACGTTCAATGCCTCTGGCGTTTTACACTAGGGTCTATACCCCACCTTCTTTTGACCTATCCATGACCCTGGCCCAACTCGCTACCGACTGGGATGCCCTGGCCCAAGCCCTGGGGTCAATCGAAACCATTCGCGACCCCAACCAGCGCGAAAAGCTTTCGAAGGACTACTACTACTTCAGCCCGGTGCTGAAGGATCAGCTGGCGGATTTGGTGGCCGACCTGATCGTGCGACCCACCAGTGAGGCTGAGGTGCTGGCGGTGGCCAAGGTCTGTGTGGATGCGCGGGTGCCCGTGACGGTGCGGGGGGCAGGCACAGGTAACTATGGCCAGTGCATACCCCTGGAGGGGGGCGTGGTGCTCGACCTGAGCAAGATGAATGGGGTGAAGCGGGTGGAGCCGGGGGTGGCCTGGGTGGAGCCGGGGGCGAAGCTGGCGGCCATCGATAAAGTGACTCGCGAAACCGGCTGGGAGCTGCGGATGTATCCCTCCACCTACCGCACGGCGACCATTGGCGGGTTTATTGGCGGCGGCAGCGGCGGCATTGGCTCGATTATGTATGGGCAGTTGCGCGATCGCGGCAACCTCAACGCCGTGCGGGTCGTCACTATGGAAGACGATCCCAGGGTGATCGAGCTGCGGGGCGACGCGGTAAACAAGGTCAACCACGCCTACGGCACTAACGGCATTATCACCGAGCTAGCGATTCCCCTCGGCCCGGCCTACCCCTGGGCGGAGCTGATTGTGGCCTTCGACGACTTTATGACCGCTGCTCGCTTTGGCCAAGCCCTAGGCGACGCTGACGGGCTGATTAAGAAACTGATCAGCATCCACGCCTGGCCGATTCCTAGCTATTTCGCGGCTTTGAAGCCCTACCTGCCCGAGGGCAAAGCGGCGGCCCTGGTGATGGTGGCCGAACCTTCCCTGGCGCTATTTGGGGAATTGGTGAAGGAATTTGGCGGCACCATCACCTATAGCAAGTCGGCCCAGGAGGCCAGCAAAGGTGCCCCCCTGGCGGAGTTTACCTGGAACCACACCACCCTCCACGCCCGCAGCGTTGACCCAACCCTCACCTACCTACAAACCCTGTTTCCCCACGACCCAGAACTCAAGAGCGTGCGTCACTTCTACGAACACTTTGGTGACGAGGTGATCATGCATCTAGAGTACCTACGTATGGGGGGCAACACGATTCCGGCGGCGCTACAAATTGTGCGCTACTCAACCCCCGAGCGGCTGGCCGAAATTATTCGCTACCACGAAGATAACGGGGCGCTGATCGCCAACCCCCACACCTACCTGCTCGAAGACGGCGGCATGAAGAAAGTCGATGCGGTGCAGGTGAATTTCAAAGCCGAGGTTGACCCCTACGGGCTGCTCAACCCCGGTAAAATGCGCGGTTGGTTAGAGCGAATTGAGGCTAAATAGAGACTGCTGTGGTAATTGAACGTCCCTTTGATGACGAAGATCGGATTGAATCTCTCAAGGCGGCGGTGCTGGCGGGGACGACCGCTGGGATGGTGGCTGCTGTCCTTTTGCTGACGCATCGAGTGCCAGCTTTGGGTTGGAGAGCAGCTTTAACCACGATCGCATCGGGTCTCAGCGGCAGCACCTTTTGGGTCAGCGCCGTCATTGCAGGACTATCCGGTGGCCTCTTCGGCATCACCTACCGCTACGCCGTGCGGCAGGACGATAACTCGCAGCTCAAAACTGGGGTGGTGCTGGCCTTTAGTCTGGTGCGGGGGCTGGCCCTGGTGAATGTGGCGGCGGCGGTGAGTCTGCGGGGCTGGCCGTTTGCGATCGCGATCTCAGAAAGCCTCCTAATTTTCGCCACCGCCGCCCTCAGCCTAGAACTCGCCCGGCAGCAGCAATGGATCAAGCCTGTGAAATGAGTCAAGACTATTAGGAGGCCAGGCCTAGAATTTTTTGGGCCAAGGCCAATGCCTGGGGTCGACTGAGCTTGCCCTGGACGGTTCTAGGTAGGGCAGTGACCAAAATCCACTGCTTGGGCAGTTTATAGGGGGCTAACTGCGATCGCAGCAGCTCGGGCAAATCTATTAGCGGAATTGGAGACTCCATCACCACCAGGGCGCAGAGCTGCTGACCCCAGCGATCGCACTCCAGCCCCACCACGCAAACATCGCTCACCCAACCTGTCGCCAGCAGCGCCGCCTCAATCTCTTCCGGGAAGACATTCTCGCCACCGGAAATAATTTTGCTGCTACTACGCCCCACGATATGCAGATAGCCCCTGTCATCGAGATAGCCAACGTCATCGGTCGCAAACGGCTCTCCCCCCGTAGGGTGGGCACTGCCCACCACAATCTCCCTGCCGCCGCCCAAATACCCCTGGGCCAGAGATCTGGCCAAAATTACCACCCGCCCCGGCTGCCCCGGCGGCTGAGCCTGCCCCTGGTCGCTGAGGATGGTGATGCTGGCGTGGGGCAACGGTCTGCCGCTACTGCGCTGCCCCGCCAAAAATTCTTCAGGTAGCAGGGTGGCGACCTGGGCAGCGGTTTCGGTCATGCCATAGGTGAGGGCGATAGGAATTCGAGCTGCCTCGGCCTGGTCGAGGAGATACTTTCCCGCCGGAGCGCCCCCCAACAGCACCGCCCGGAAGTTCTGCAACCAGGAGATCATCCCATTTTCTAGAGCCAGCAAAGCTTGAAGCTGAGTCGGCACCAGCGACAGAAATCCACCGGGGGGCAAGGGCAAAAAATCTCCCCGTTTGAGGTCGCCGTAGGTCTGGAGCGCGAGCTGCCCGCCCGTGGCCAGCACCCGCAGCGCCTGCATCAGCCCGCTGACGTGAAACAGCGGCAGCACGCAGTAGGCGTGAACACGTTCACCCCCAAAGTGGGTGCAAAAGCCTTCTACGGAGACCATTAGCGTCTCCCAACTATGCACCGCAAACTTGATCTGCCCCGACGAACCGCCTGTGGGAATCAGAATTTGCCCCGGCTCTCCGTCGGGTACTCGGCAGGGATAGGCCGCAATGCCCGGTACCAGAGGATTGCCCCAGGCTGGATCGACCAGAGCCTGCACCTGTTGGCGTTCGTTTTCGCCCCAGCGCGGGTTAGCCAAGACCACAATGCAATTTTCTGACCAGGCCGCCAGGCAGACGGCCAGAAATTGCAGCGGGTCAGGTTCAGCAATCAAAACTCCGGGGCTTTGTAAACCGCAGGATGCTCGGTAGGCCGCAACCACAGAGATGAGTTCTTTTAGACACCGCCAAAACTGCTGACGGCTAGGGCCGGTTAGCCAGTCGTCTCCCCAGCGAGTCTGGATCAGCGCCTTTAGAGTTTGTCCCATAGCTCGGCGGGGGTGAGGGTGTCCCAATCATCATCGAACCAGCCCTGGGTACCAAAGCCCAGAGCTGGGGCCGGGATAGGCGAACAGCGAGCGGCGATCGCCAACGCCGCCCGTCGCCCCACCACAGTTTCAAAGGCAGAGGAAAAGACGATGCGGGGCTGATGCTGTTGGCAAGACGCTTGAAGCCGCTGGGGCGAACCGGCGATCGCAGGCTTGACCACAAACACTCCCCGCCACCCCTGCCCCCAACAACTCTCCAGCTGGGCCACGGTGGCCACCGATTCATCCAGGGCGATCGCCGTTCTGTAGCGCTCCCCCATCTTCCCCATCTCCCCCACCTGATCAAACGGCAGCGGCTGCTCCAAATATTCGATCACCGCCCCCTGGGAATGTTGATTGATAGCATCACACACCCCTAGCCACTGCTCCGCCTGGGCCAGACTTAGCCCCCCATTGGCATCCAGCCGCAGCTGGGTGGAATGAGGCAGGTCTTTGACCAATTGCTCTAGCCAACGAATTTCCTGTTCTATGGGAAAAACCCCGATTTTCCACTTCAGGGTGCGATGTCCCTGGGCTACATGCTGGGGAGCAATGTCTAACGCCGTCTCACCAGTGGGCAGGAGGCCACAGATACCGGAGATCGCCGGTTCTTTCCCAGCGATTTCCCCGGTCAAATCGGCCAGGGCAGATTCTATCCCAAACTGAGTAGCCGGGAGGGTACCGGGAACGTCTCCCCCGCGCCACTCACTTCCCTGAGCGCAACAAAACGCCAGGGCTTCTGCCACCGTCTCAGTGCCAAACCACGGTATTGGAGCCACCTCGCCGTAGCCCAACCGCCCCAGGCCATCCCTCAGGCGAACCAGCAACCCCTCTCGCCACCCCCACGGCCCGTGGGCAGTGTGCAACGGCTGCACAAACCGCCGTCGGTAGGGCCGCACCGCCAACTCAATACCCATTTATCCTTCAGCCACGACCGGCAAGTCCAAAACCCAAAACCCAAAACCCAAAACCCAAAACCCTACCGAGCACCCAGCCAGAACCCCAGGCTTAGCAGCAACCCGCTCCAAAAGTGAAAGCCAATGGCAAAAAACTTGGCGTTAAACACCCGCTCGGGCTGGTCGTGAAAGCGGGTCACGTGCCGACTCAGCCGCCAGGCCGAGAGGGCGCTTAAAAACACCAGCGCCGTCCAAACTGGCAATGTGCCGAGGAGAATACCTAGAGCTGCGATCGCAAAAAACGCCACACACACCCAGGGCACCAGCGCCGCCCCCCGCTCGGTGCCCAGACGCACAATCGGCGATCGTTTGCCCGCCGCCAGGTCGTCGTCTACCTGATGAAAGTGCGAGCAAAACAGCACCAGGGTCGTGCTCAGCCCCACCATTGCCCCCGCCATCTGGCTGCCCCACGACCAGTTCTGGGTCTGGCTGTAGTAGGCCGCCCCCATGGCCAGCGGCCCAAAACTCAAAAAGCACAGCACCTCCCCCAGCCCCTGGTAGCCCAGGCGAAACGGCGGCCCCTGGTACATGTAACCCAGCCCGCAGCAGAGCAAGATGATCCCTAGCACCGTGGGATCTTGCTGAGTGAGCGCGATCGCTACAATGCCCGCTATGCCCAAGCCCAAACACAGGTTCGCCAACGTAAAAACCAGTCTTCGATTGCGCGTGAGATTGACGACAGAGTGCGCCTTATTCACATCGATGCCGGTCTCAGAGTCAAACACATCATTACTGAGGTTTTCCCAGGCCAAAATAAGCACCGCCGCCATCGCAAACAGCGCAAAAATACCGCCGTCAAACTGGCCGGTTTCAGCGTAGGCGATCGCGCTACCCACCACCATCGGCATAATGGCAACGCTATACATAGGTGGCTTTATAGCCGCTAGCCAGAGCTTACGAGCAGCAGGGTCTACCGATTGGGTGGTCATAGCACTGTAATTACTCCAGACCCAGCATATCGCTTAGGTGGGACGTGACCATGGCCAAATTCTCAGCTCCAATCAGGGCAGGCCAGGAAAAACACGTAGGCCAGAGTTTCAAAAGTTACGTAAAAATCCATAGCAAATTGTTAATTTAGTCTGTGCATATTAAAGCCACAGACATCTGTCAAGTCGAGCGGGGTCTGGTGCATCCATTTCTTAGGAGGTTTTTACCCATGTCTAGTCGAGGCTTAAATCTGTGTACCCTGGCTGGCAATGTCGCTGCCGACCCTCAGGTGCGTTCTATTGAGCGCAAAACCGGCGGCCACACCCAGGTCGCCAACCTGACCATCTACGTTGATCGCATCCCCAGCCGCAAAGAGAGCGACAGCTTCACCGTCGACATCACCGTGTGGGAAGATTCCGCCGCCTGGCGCAAGCTCACCTACGTCAAGAAAGGTTCGCTGATTATCGCCAGCGGGGCCATCGACGCCTCTCCCTACCTCAGTAAAGCCGACTCCCAGCCCCGGGCCGGGCTACAGCTCAGGGCCAACGACATCTTTTTAGACTCTTCCCCCAAGGCCGAAGACTCTGAAGTCCCGGCCACCCCGGCCCAAGCACCCAGGGAACTGGCCACGGCAGAGTTCTAACATCAGCTATGCTGCTGGGCTTGGGGCGGTGCGATCACGCCACTATCGATCCACCGCCTAAGCCAGCAGCGCCAGAATCCACGGAGAGAGCGCCGTGGGTTGAGAGCAAGGGTGCGGGTTTCCGCATCCTTTTTTAATTTTGGATTTCGACTCCGCTCAGCCGTTTGTCACCTGCCGCCTACGGTAGCTCAGCAGCCAGCTCACCATGGTCGCCCGACGGGTCAGTCGCGGTATTAACTGGTCTACGGTGTAGCCCTTAAACCCCAGTTCTTCTTTGAGCAATTGTTTATCGTCTTTGGGAATCGAACGGGTCAGATGTACTGTCGCCGGGCGACTCTCAATGAAGTTTGGCGGCTGGGGAAATTTCTCGGCCCAGGCTAACTCCACCGCTGAGCTATCCCACCCGGTGGCAGTCTCGCGGTAGCCCAGGGCGCGCCACACCAATTGGTTCACAGTGGCGTCGTCTAGCTCGTCGTTGAGAATGGCCCACAGGGTTTCGTCGGTTATTAGAGACATAGGAAAGTTATCCACCTGGCTAACTGCCACTGGGGTTGAGCAAACCATGATCAATCTTAAACGTTTGCCCAGCCATCTTAAATTACCCCTGCGTCTGGGGTTGCGTCGCCTGCGCCGAGTCTTCCATTCCCCTGACACCGAGCCACTTGTCTAGCCCGTCACATTCTGACCCCAAAACACACTTAATGATCACAACTATTAGTTAGTAACTGTGCTACCGATCATCATGCTTTTAGCCTAGAGGATCCCACCATGCAACGCCCTCGCCGCCCCCACCATGTGCTCAGCCTCACCTTCAGCCTGATTAAGTACTTTCTACTCGGACTAGCGGGCTGCACAATTGCCTACGTCGTCGCCCTGGTGCTCGACCTATCTCTAGTGGCTGAGGCAATCGTGTTCTTTCTAGAACAGGTTTTGCTGCGATCACTCGTGCTGTTGGGCTGCCTCTGGGCGATCGCCGTTATCCACGAGTCAGCCCGCTCCTAGCCCTAGACTAGACCTCCGAGGTTTTAAAAACCTCGGAGGTCTGGCCGGTCTTTGGACACGATAAGGGAATGTTGCATCCAGTCATTCTCTATGCCGCGTCGAGATCTCCCGTTCGAGCCAGGGCATTACTACCATCTTTACAATCGCGGCAATGATCGCAATCTCATCTTCTTTGAACGGGAGAACTATCTGCACTTTTTGCGGTTGATCCGCCGCTATTTAATTGAGCAAACGCTAGATGTGGTGGCCTATTGCCTGATGCCGAATCACTATCATCTGTTGGTGCAGTGTAAAACCAACACCGTGTCTGGGGCAATGATGCGGCTATCGGTGGCCTACACCAAAGCGATGAACCGACGCTACAACCGGGTTGGGGTTTTGTTTCAGGGCCAGTTTCAGGCGATTGCGGTGGATAGTGACGAGTATCTGTACCATCTGACCCGATACATCCACCTAAACCCGGCGAAAGCTGGGCTGGTGGCTCATCCCCAGGAGTGGGAGTTTTCCAGTTATCTGGACTATGCGGGACTGCGATCAGGCACTTTACCGAAGCTGGAGGTTGTCCGGCAGCAGTTGACCTCTGAAGCCGCGTATCAGGCGTTTCTGAAGCCCGATGATCGGCATCTACCGGCCATGACCCAAGATTTTGCAACGAACCTGAAAGCCCTCATGCTGGATGAGCCCTAGCTAGCCCACTAGACCTCCGAGGTTTTCAAAACCTCGGAGGTCTGGGTTTTATCCGTCAAGATCTCCGAGTTCTTCAAGAACTCGGAGATCTGAATCCCCTGTACCTGGCGAACCCCAGCCCCCCTCCCTTTCCGCTAATGTTAAGGAGTATTAAATAATTCTGCGTTTCCTAAGAGGCCTGCCCGTGACCATTGCCCTAGCCACCCCCACCACCCAAACCTGGCAATGGCAGGGGTTCTCCATTCGCTATCAGCACATCGGCACCACCGGCACCCCGGTGCTGTGCATCCACGGCTTTGGAGCCTCTAGCGACCACTGGCGCAAAAATTTGCCTGCCTACGGCGAAACTCACCAGGCCTATGCGATCGACCTGCTGGGCTTTGGCCTCTCCGACAAACCCGCCCCCAACCAGCCCCTGGCTTACACCTTCGAGACCTGGGGCCAGCAAATTCTCGACTTTTGCCGCGAGGTGATCGGCCAGCCCGCCTACCTAGTGGCCAACTCCATCGGCTGCATTGTCGCCCTCCAGGCCGCTGTAGATGGCTCTGAATGGGTCAAGGGCGTGGTCATGCTCAACTGCTCGATCCGGCTGCTGCACGAGCGGCGGCGGGCGGAGATTCCCTGGCACCAGCGGCTCAGCACCCCGGTTGTGCAAAACCTGCTGGGCTACGCCCCCGTCGGACGCTTTTTCTTCTCGCAGATTGCCCAGCGCCGGGTGATTCGCAATTTGCTGGGCCAAGCCTACCATCGCCGGTCGGCCGTCACCGATGAGCTGATCGAGGCCATTCTGGCTCCGGCCCTAACCACCGGGGCTGCCGACGTGTTTCTGGCCTTTGTGCGCTATTCTCAAGGCCCCCTACCCGAAGACCTGCTGCCCCAAGCCCAGTGCCCGGTGTGGATTATCTGGGGCCAAGCTGACCCCTGGGAGCCGGTGGCCCTGGGCCGTAAATTGGCCGACTTTGCGGCGGTGAGAGCGATGGAAGAATTGCCCGGTGTGGGCCACTGCCCCCAGGACGAAGCCCCTGAGCTAGTGAATCCGTTAGTGCTAGGGTGGCTGGGAGAGGCCGAAGCTGTCGGAGCCTGATGTCGTCTAGGCGACCATGCTGCCTTTAAACCCGGCAGTGGTAGTAGATTAGACGCAGATTTTGGGCCAATTCGCTATTCTCAGCGCGGCCTCATTTCTAAAGTGTCTCTAAAGGATGCCTGCGATCGCAGCCAGCCTCCCTACCATAAAGACAATTTAAGCAAACTACTTTCAAGGGATTGTCGCCCTCTCTAGATGCCGCAGCCCTGCCCCCACAATGGAACAAGAAAGGAACCCTACGATGGCCGACTATCAACCCGCCGACTCTGCTTTTGCCCTTGATCGCGACTGCAAGACCCTGGCCCGCCACGTTCTCGAGCAGCTGCACAGCTTTGGCCCCGAGGCCCAAGACCTCAGCGCCCTGATGAACCGCATTGCCCTGGCCGGTAAGATCGTTGCCCGCCACCTCAGTCGCGCCGGGTTAATGGAGTCGGCCCTGGGCTTTACCGGCGAAACCAACGTCCAAGGCGAAGCCGTCAAAAAGATGGATATCTACGCTAACGACGTGTTTATCTCGGTGTTTAAGCAGAGCGGTCTGGTGTGCCGCCTGGCCTCCGAGGAGATGGACAAGCCCTACTACATTCCTGAAAACTGCCCCGTGGGCCGCTACACCCTGCTCTACGACCCGATCGACGGTTCCTCTAACGTCGATATCAACCTCAACGTCGGCTCGATCTTCTCGATTCGCCGCCAGCAGGGCGACGACCTCGACCAAACCGGGGCCGACCTGCTGCAAGACGGCCACCAGCAGATGGCGGCAGGCTACATTCTCTACGGGGCCAGCACCATTCTGGTCTACTCCATTGGTAAGGGGGTGCATGCCTTTGTGCTTGACCCCAGCCTGGGCGAGTTTATCCTGTCCACTGAGAATATCCAAACCCCCGCCCACGGCCCCACCTACAGCGTCAACGAAGGCAACTTCTGGCAGTGGGAAGACTCCATCCGCGATTTCACCCGCTACGTGCACCGCCACGACGGCTACTCGGCCCGCTACACCGGGGCGCTGGTGGCCGATTTCCACCGCATTCTCACCCAAGGCGGCGTGTTTCTCTACCCCGGCACCACCAAAAAGCCCGAGGGCAAGCTGCGGCTGCTCTACGAAACTGCGCCCTTGGCCTATTTGATCGAACAGGCGGGCGGCCGGGCCAGCACCGGCACCGAAGAGATTATGGATGTCGTGCCTGGCGAAATTCACCAGCGCACCCCCTTTGTGGTGGGCAGCAAAGACGATGTCGCCCTGGCAGAGTCGTTCATTCAAGACCACAGCCGCCGTCAGGGCACGCTGCTGACCAACGAGGGCTAGGCCAGGGTTCATGGGGCGGGCGATCGCCCTGACTGTTAAACCAGGCTTAAGCTGGTTGAGTAAAGCTAGAGTGGAATGTGCCCAGCGGTCAAATTTGGTTACTTTCAATACCTTTTCAAGCGGGTTAATTAAGACGGTCTATAGACTCACCTAATTTGTAAAATCTGCTGTCAATATAGATTTCGATTTCTGCTATACCAAGTCCAGCTCAAAATCTGTTGTTTTTCCCCAGGCAGAACTGACCTAGATAAGGTTTATCCATAGTCTGGCTATTTCCAAGTCCTGTCCTGCTCAAGCTGCCCTCATCGTCGCTGTCTTAGCCTCAACCTGGTCAGAGCTAATTTACTAACGTTTATTTCCCCCGCTTATGGTGTCCTTGCTTGACAATCCTCTGCGTGCCGGTCTTCAGCAAGACCGCATTCCCGAGCCTCAAATTCTAGTGATTTTTGGAGCCTCGGGCGACCTTACCCAACGCAAAATTGTGCCCGCCATCTATCAAATGCGGCGCGAGCGGCGGCTGCCCCCAGAGCTGACCATCGTCGGTGTGGCCCGGCGCGAGTGGAGCCACGAATTCTTTCGTGAGCACCTGCGCGAAGGGGTAGAAGAATTTGGCAACGGTCTAGGCCATGAGGCGATTTGGAATGACTTTGCCCGAGGGTTGTTTTACTGCCCCGGCGACATCGATAATCCGGCCTCTTACCAAGCTCTCAAAACCCTTTTAGCTGATATCGACGAGACGCGGGGCACCAAGGGCAACCGGGTGTTTTATCTCTCGGTGGCACCGCGTTTTTTTGGTGAGGCCACCCAGCAGCTGGGCGCAGCGGGCATGCTCGAAGACCCCGACAAGCAGCGACTGATCATTGAAAAGCCCTTTGGCAAAGACCTGTCTTCGGCTCGTGTGCTCAACCGGGTGGTGCAGGATGTGTGCAACGAGCGGCAGATCTACCGCATCGACCACTACCTAGGCAAAGAAACCGTTCAAAACCTGATGGTGTTTCGCTTTGCCAACGCCATTTTTGAGCCGCTGTGGAACCGGCAGTTTGTTGACCACGTGCAGATTACCGTGGCCGAAACCGTAGGACTAGAAGGCCGGGCGGGCTACTACGAAACCGCTGGTGCCCTGCGCGACATGGTGCAAAACCACCTGATGCAGCTGTTTTGTCTCACGGCCATGGAAGCACCCAATACCCTAGATGCCGACGCCATTCGCAACGAAAAAACTAAGGTGCTGCAGGCCACTCGTCTGGCCGACACCGACGATATCAGCCAGTGCGCCGTGCGGGGGCAGTACTCCTCTGGGTGGATGAAGGGACAGTCGGTACCCGGCTACCGAGATGAGGAGGGGGCTAGCCCCAAGTCGACGGTGCAGACCTTTAGCGCTATCAAGCTCGAAATCGACAACTGGCGGTGGAAGGGGGTTCCCTTTTACATGCGTACCGGCAAGCGGATGCCCAAAAAGGTGAGCGAAATTTCGATTCACTTCAACGAAGTGCCCCACCTGATGTTTCAATCTGCGGCTCAGCAGATGAACCACAACGTGCTGGCCCTGCGCATTCAGCCCGACGAGGGAATTTCTATGCGATTTGAGGTAAAGACTCCGGGTAGCTCCCTCAGAACGCGATCAGTAGACATGGACTTTCGCTACGATGCCGCCTTTGGCCAGGCCAACACCGACGCCTACGCCCGCCTAATTGCCGACTGCATGCTGGCCGACCAAACCCTGTTTACCCGTGGTGATGAAGTGGAAGCCTCTTGGCGACTGCTGACTCCGCTGCTCCAAGTCTGGGATGCCCCCGCCGACCCCAAGGCGGTCCCTATGTATGAGGCCGGCACCTGGGGGCCAGTGGAAGCCGAATTTTTGCTGAATAAAGATGGCCGCCGCTGGCGACGCCTTTAACTCGTCCACCCATCTCGTTCACCCATTGCGCAAAATTCGGGCAGACACCTGGGTCTGCCCCTACCCATCCACTCATCCACCCCTACTCCCTAAAGCTCTATGACTACTACTCCCACTGTTGCGTTACAAAGGCCCAAGGATATTTCCATCGACGAGATTGAGTCAGAGCTGCATAATATCTGGCGTCAGCAAGACTCAGGGGCCGCTACCCCCATGGCGACTCGTGCCACCACCTTCAGCATGGTGATCTACGAGCCTGAAGAAGTGCAGCAGGTTTTGGCAGCCCTAGGCTATTACACCGGTTTTATCGACAGTAACCACGGCCCTCAGACCCGCAAGGCTATTCGCCAGGCCCAAATAGCCTACGACCTCCGGGTGACAGGTCGCATTGATCCCCCCACCCTGACTCGGATTCGTCAGGAGTATGCCAAGCTGCCTGATAGCAAAAGGCAGTACCCTAACCTCGACCAGCGCGGCTTTAGCCTCAGCGAGTCGATTTCGGCCCACAACCCCTGCCGGATCATCAGCCTCTGCCCCACCTTTGGCGAAGACACCGGGGTGACGGCCCAGGTGTCGGTATACTGCCCGGTGCAGAGGAAAACCTCGGGTAACAACCTGGTGTGCTGTGAGTACATCAATCTGCGGGGCACCAAAGCCGCCCTAGAGCGGGTGAGCGACCTGATTGCCTCCCTGACCCTGCCAGAATTACCTAAGTTTGTCTGGTGGAAAGCTACTCCCAGCCCTGAGCAGCTGATTTTTCAGAAGCTGGCCAAGTCAAGCAACTGCATCATTGTTGATTCGAGCTATTTCAGCGATGCCGAGGCCGAGCTGCAGACCATGCAGGAGCTAATGGACGCAAATACCTATATTGCCGACCTCAACTGGCACCGTCTCGCCCCCTGGCAGGAGCTGACCGCCGCAGCCTTTGACCCCCCTGAGCGGCGCGAGTCGTTGATCAGCGTAGACCGCATTAGCATTGATTATGAGCAGGGCAATGCGGCTCAAGCACTGCTGTACCTGGGCTGGTTTGCCAGTCGTCTGGGCTGGCAGCCCGTTGACTATATAGAAGAAGGCGGTATCTACAACATCAAGAAAATCCATTTCAAAGGCCCTAACGATTTGGCGATTGAGGCAGAACTGGCAGGCATTCCGGTGGCCGATCTGGGCGAGGTGGTCGGCGATCTGACCGGGCTACGGCTCAACTCCACCGACCTCAACGCCAACTGCTGCACTATTTTGTGCTCTGAAACCATGGGCTGTATGCGCATGGAAGCAGGGGGCCGGGCCCAGGCCTGTCAAGTGGAGCAGGTGACGGCCCTGACCGACCAAAAAGCCGATTTTATGCTGGGTCAGCAGCTACAGCGCTGGGGCGAAGACGTGCTCTACGAAGAGAGCCTAGCGATGGTGGCGGAGATTATGAATCTGCTGTAGGAGTAGATGTTGAGGGTTGAGCCAACAGGCTGGCGCGGCAGAAATGGGCTAGATCCTTTACAGTGGCATCCATTGAGTTGTTGCTGTGCTGCTGATGTCGTCGCCAGTTGCTGTTACAGAAACGCTGACGGTGGGTCAAATTGAGCTGGTGCTGTTGCCCCAGCGGGCAATTTACGTTGAGTCGCTGAAGCTGCTGCTGGTATCGGATGTGCACCTGGGCAAGGCGGAGACCTTTCAGCACCACGGACTACCGGTGCCCAGCCAGGTTAACGATGCCACCCTCCAGCGGCTGGAAGGGCTGTGCGCTCAGTACCATCCGGAACATTTATGGATTTTGGGCGACTTGTTCCACGGGCGCGAGGGCATGGCCGATGGGGTAATTGATGCCTGGCTGAGGTTTTTGCACCGCACTCAGGTGAGCGCCCACCTGATTTTGGGCAACCACGATCGCCGTCTGCAAGATACCCTTAGCCAGCTCTCGGTAGACTGCTTTGTTGACGCGGTGGAGGTGGAGGGGGTGCTGTTTAGCCATGAGCCAGATTTAGACGGTGAACGGCTCAATATCTGTGGTCACATTCACCCCTGCTTTAGGCTGACCATGGGATGCGATCGCCTGCGATTGCCCTGTTTTCACTGGCAGCCCCGGCAGCAGCGGCTGACGCTGCCCTCCTTTGGGGAGTTTACCGGCGGCTATGACATTTCCCTAGCGGCGGGGGAGACCGCCTACGTCGTGGCGGAGGGGGCGGTGGTGGAGTTTGGTCGGTAGGACAATCTACTGTGCCAATCTAAAATCCCCCCCTCTAAGATCTAAAATCCCTTAGGGCCAAACGCTATGCTAGATCTCTGGGTTTCCTGAGGGGCAACGCTATGACCAAGTCCAGAGTATGGATGGCAGTGGCGCTCTGTAGTGTTATTGTCGCCCTGGCAGCAATTTTCTACGGACAGCGTAGCAGCACCACCGGGGGATTGCCCCCCAGCACAGAGCTGCCGACCGAGGAGCAGCCAGTAGACCCCTCTGAGCCGGCCCTAGGGACAGACCCAGAGACAGCCCCGACAGCCCCAGAAACGGGCGCAGCTCCGACCCCGAGTCCTCCAGAGCCTGGGGTTGGGGGCACGGGCCAGGCGGTGAACCCGCCCCAGGCGGCGCAGCTGATCGCCAGCCAGCCCGGCTCCCGGATCAATCTGCGATCGCAGCCCACCACCGCCTCCGATTCCAGGGGCTACGGGGTAGTAGGAGACCCAGTGCAGCTGCTGCGATCGGCAGAGGCCAGCGACGGCACCTGGTATTTCGTCAAGTTTGACAAATCTGGGGCCGAGGGCTGGATTCGCGGCGACTTTATCAATACCGCCGGGCGCGCTACCCCTCTGCCTAATCGGGCCCGCCAGAGCAGCACCTGCGAAGGGTTGATGGAAGCCATGACCTTCACCGCCTTCTACGACGCCAACGGCTTTCACCTGGTGCGCTTTGTCAATTTAGAAACGCGCAACACCTTTGACGGCACCCTCAGCCGCCAGGGCAGCAGCAACCAGGGGCAGCCCCTCTACCGGGGCACCATGAGTCCACCCACCGGCGGCAGCTATCCTGTAGAGCTGACCGACCTGTCGGGGGGCACCCCCCACAGCGGCTCAGAGGTGGCAGTAGATTACGTCGGGATTGAGGGCACAGGCACTTGTCGGTGAAGGCGCACTTGCGATCGCCGCGCTGATAAGATTGGAGCGTGCCGCCCCAAAGCAGGAGTCCCCATGGCCAGAGAACTAACCCCAGCAGAGCAGCAGGAGCTAGACAACCTGCGGCAGGTTATAGAGCAGGCGATCGCCGACGGGGTGCTCACCCAAGCTGAGCGCGATGCCATCACCACCACCATGAAAGCCGACGGCAAAGTCACCTACGAAGAGCTGGACCTAGTGCGCCAGCTGGTGAGCAATAAAGTTGCCGCTGGAGAACTCAAACTCGAAGACTCTCCTGAAGTGAGATAAGCCCCCACAGCTGCTTTTGGAGGCCATCCCCTCCACCCCCTTCACCCCATCACCCCCTTACCGCCTGTTTTGACCTCCCCCCCAAACTTACCCAAAGCCGTCGCGGTGGTGCATGAGTGGCTCGTCAGCCGCGCCGGGTCAGAAAAAGTGGTCGAACAGCTGCTGGCGGTGTGTCCCCAGGCCGATGTGTTTAGCCTAGTGGAGTTTTTAGAGCCAGAGGCGGCCTCGCTAATTCCGGCTGGCACGCGAGTTCAGACCTCGTTCATGCAAAAACTGCCCTGGGCGCGCCAGCACTTTCGCCAGTATCTGCCGCTGATGCCCCTGGCCATTGAGCAGTTTGACCTGTCGGCCTACGACCTAGTAGTTTCCAGCAACCACGCCGTCGCCAAAGGGGTGCTCACCCGCCCCCACCAGCTCCATGTCAGCTACGTGCATACCCCCATCCGCTACGCCTGGGACTTGCAGCAGCAGTACCTCCAGCAGGCAGGGCTAACCAGCGGTGTTAAAGGCGCACTCACCCGGCTGATTTTGCACTACCTGCGCTTGTGGGATCTAGCCGCCGCCCATCGGGTAGACTGCTTTGTCGCCAACTCCCGCTACGTGGCCCGCCGGATTTGGAAAACCTACCGTCGCCCGGCCACAGTGATCTATCCGCCCGTAGCCATCGACCGCTTTCGCTGGGATCGGCCCCGGGAAGACTTCTATCTCACAGTGTCGCGCTGCGTGCCCTACAAACGAGTTGACCTCACCGTAGCGGCTTTTAACCAGCTGGGTCTGCCCTTGGTGGTAATTGGCGATGGCCCCGCCCTGGGGGCGCTGCAAAAATCTGCCCAGGCCAACATCAGCTTTCTACGGAACCCAACTGACGCGGTGGTGTCAGATCATATGGAGCGTTGCCGAGGCTTTGTGTTTCCAGCGGAAGAAGATTTTGGCATTACGGTGGTGGAGGCCCAGGCGGCGGGGGCACCGGTCATTGCCTACGGCAAAGGGGGCTGTGCAGAGACCGTCTTAGACGGCAAAACCGGAGTGCTATTTCACCACCAGAGTGTCGATCACCTGGTGCAGGCGGTGCAGTATTTTGACCAGCACCGGGCTACCTTTGCCGTCGAACCCATTCGTCAGCAGGCCGAAGCGTTTTCTGAACTAAGGTTTCGCCAAGAGTTAACGGCCTATCTGAGCCAAAAGTGGCTGAAATTTCAGCAGGGCGATGAATTAGAGTAGTGTCGGTGTTGCAGGAGTATTGGGGAAATTTATGTTTCCTCTAGAGCGCACAATTCAACCGGTCTTATTGTCGTTGAGGATGTCAACCCGATCGCTGCCGATGGTCAGCCTGCTCGGGGCAGCGGATTTGTTCGCCCTATCGCTGGCGGGCACCGCAGGTGTCTATCTGCGCCTGGTCCTGGGGGGATCCTATGTTCCCGGTCTCTATGGGCAGCTGTGGCCAATTTTGACGGTGTTTTTGCTGGCCTACGCAGCAGCGGGGCTGTACCCAGCGGTGGGGCTAAGCCCGGTGGATGAGCTGCGCCGGATTTGCCTGTCTACCACCTTTACCTATCTGGTGCTGGGAGCGGGGCTGTTTTTGACCCGTGAGAGCGAAACCTATTCGCGAGGGGTGTTTTTAATTACCTGGGTGCTGTCTTTGCTGCTGGTGCTGCTGGGACGATTTTTGGTCAGGCAGGTGTTTGCCCGCTGCCCATGGTGGGGCTATCAGGTGCTGATTTTGGGGGGTGGGCGCACGGGGGAGTTGGTGATTCAGACGCTCAAAAATCAGCCTAGTTTTGGCCTCAAACCGGTAGCCGTACTCGATGACGAGCGCCCGCCTGGCGGTGCAATTGGCGGCGTCCCGGTGCTGGGGTCGCTGGCGATCGCCCCCCGTCTAGCCCGCAAGCACGACATCAATTACGCCATTGTGGCCATGCCAGGGGTTGAGCGAGAGCGGTTGCTCAAAATTTTAGAACGCCATGGCCGCACCTTTCCCCACCTGATGATGATTCCTGACCTGTTTGGGGTGGCCAGTCTCTGGGTCAGCTCAAAAGACCTAGGGGGGATTTTGGGGCTGGAAATTCGTCAGCAGCTCCTGTTGCCGGGGCCACGACTGATCAAATCGCTGCTCGATCTTGTGCTGACTTTGTTGGTGGGCGTTGCCACCCTGCCGCTGGTGGTCACCATTGCCATCCTGGTGAAGCTAGATGCGCCAGGGCCAATTTTCTACGGCCAGCCGCGCCTGGGGCAAAACAGCGTACCGTTTACAGCCTGGAAGTTTCGGTCGATGGTGCCCAACGCCGACCAGGTGCTAGAGCGTTACTTTGAAGAAAATCCGGCGCTGCGATCGCAGTGGGAGCGCGACCACAAACTTCGCTACGACCCGCGTATTACCCGCACTGGTCGTTTTTTGCGGCGCACCAGTCTAGACGAGCTGCCCCAGCTGTGGAATGTGCTGCGGGGCGAGATGAGTCTAGTGGGTCCGCGCCCCATTGTGCAGGCAGAGATTTTTCGCTACGCCGACAAGTACAGTCTTTACGCTAAGGTGTTGCCTGGCCTGACCGGTCTGTGGCAGGTCTCTGGGCGCAACAACGTGTCCTACGATGAGCGGGTTAACCTCGATGCCTACTATGTGAGAAACTGGTCGGTCTGGCTAGACATATACATATTGCTCAGGACTATTTGGGTAGTTGTGATTGGCGATGGAGCCTACTAGGGTAAATAAGCTCAGGGTTAAGTTGACCCTAGAGCAGTTGATTTTAGCCAGCCTGGTGACGCTACCTTACGTCATCTACGCGGCGATTCTAACCCTGACCAGTTTCTTAGTGGTCAGCCTGCGCCGCTGGCATGGCGAGATTGGGCGGTTGCTCTACACCCAGGGCTGGCTGTGGCTCGCCCTAGGATTGGGCATTGGGGTCATACTGTCGATGGCACCGGGTGAGTCGGCCCTACAGGTGCTGAATTTTGTGCCATTTTTTGTCTTCTACGCGGCGATCGCGATCGCCATCACAAAGTTTAAGCACCCCCTCAAAACCATCCATCGCTGGAGTTTAGCCCTGCTGGTGGCGGCCGTTCCCATTAATCTGGCCGCTGTGGCCGAGTTTTACCTGCGCGCGCCCGAAAGCCTCGCTCGGTGGGCCAATCACCCCTGGCTTCAGTGGCTGTACCTTCAGACCAACTATGGCCATCGAGCCAGCGCCGTATTTGGCCATCCCAACGCCTTAGCCAACTACATGGTGATTGTATTTGGCCTGGGGCTGGGGCTCTGCGCCCACTACCTAAACCGACCTGAGCGCAGATGCAGGGGATTGTGGATCTGTGCAGCCACGGCTCTGGCCCTGGTCGGCATCTATTGCTCAGGGTCTCGCAACGGGCTGCTGATTGCTGGTCTACAGCTGCTGCTGTTTGGAGGGCTGCTGCGGCCCTATCGCTATATTTTTTGGGCGGGCCTGGGGGCCATGGCCTTAGTTGCCGCCAGTTCCCTCGTTTGGGGCATCGGCGGCCGTACTCTAGGAGAGGCCTTTGCGACAGTTTCTCTACGGTTTAACGTGTGGCAACTGGCCCTAGAAATGATTCCTCGGCATCCCTGGTTTGGCAGCGGGCTGGGCACCTTCAAGCAGCTCTACGACCCCGCTGACTTCCCGGTGGCAGGCGATTTTCTTCCCCATGCCCACAACCTGTGGTTGATGCTGGCCGCTGAGGCTGGGCTTCCCGTTGCCCTAGGGTTTACCGCCGTGGTCGGCGGCGTAGTGGGCCGCAGCACCTACGCCCTGTTGCGCTACCCTCTGCCCAGCTATGGCCCGGCGCTAATGGCCGGCTATTTGGCCGGCTTTGGGGGCACGGTGGCCTTTGCCCTCTTTGACCTGGCCTTCTACGATGCCCGCGTCAATATTTTGGGCTGGCTGACGTTGGGCACCATTCAAGGCATGGGTCGCTGGGCCACTAACTCAAGGGCCAAAGAAAATTTTTAGATCAACTTGACCGCCCGCAAGCCAAAGTATAAACCGACAGCCGTGCCCACCATCACCGACAAAAATGCCACATAGGCAATCACGCCACCCATAGATTTCTCTCCACAACAGCTACAGCCTATATTGAACCACGCCGACCGCTCCCCCGACCCGCTAAAGTTTTAAACAGTTCCCATTCTCTGACTATGCCCATGCAATCCGTCATTCCTGTGCCGCTGCCCCACCAGCCCTACGAGGTAGTGGTCGCCAGCGCTGGCTTAGATCACCTGGGCAATTGGCTGGCGAGGGGTGAAACTCCCCTGGTAAAGCCGGGGCAGAAACTGCTGCTGGTGTCGAACCCGGCTATTTTTAAGCAGTACGGCGATCGCGCCCTTACCTCTCTTACCCAGGCGGGCTACACCGTCGAAACCTGTCTGCTGCCCGCCGGGGAGCGCTACAAAACCCTCAGCTCCATCCAAAAAATCTACGATGCGGCCCTGGGCTTTCACCTAGAGCGCAAGTCGGCCATGGTGGCCCTCGGCGGCGGGGTAGTGGGCGATATGACGGGCTTTGCCGCCGCCACCTGGCTGCGGGGGGTAAGCGTAGTGCAGGTGCCCACGTCGCTGCTGGCCATGGTCGATGCCTCTATCGGCGGCAAAACCGGCGTCAATCACCCCCAGGGCAAAAACCTGATTGGGGCTTTCCACCAGCCCCGCCTGGTGATGATCGATCCGACCGTACTCAAGACCCTGCCCGCCCGAGAATTCCGCGCCGGCATGGCCGAGGTAATTAAGTACGGGGTAATTTGGGATCGGGACCTGTTTGAGACTCTAGAAGCCGCTCCCCGCCTCGACCAGTACCGCTATCTGGGGGACGAACTGCTGCATACCATTTTGACGAGATCGTGCCAGGCCAAGGCCGATGTCGTCTCTCAGGACGAAAAAGAGGCGGGGCTGCGGGCCATTCTCAACTACGGCCACACCATTGGCCACGCGGTCGAAAGCTTGATGCAGTACCGGGGGGTAAACCACGGCGAGGCGGTGGCGATCGGCATGGTGGCGGCGGGTAAGATCGCCACCGCTCTCAACCACTGGACAAAGGATAAGGATGAGGAGATCCACCAGCTCAAACTAATTAAGAAGGCTAAATTGCCCACCGAAATTCCCCCTCAGCTGGCGGCCGACGACATTGTCTCCCTGCTCCAGGGCGACAAAAAGGTAGAGGACGGCCAGGTGCGCTTTGTCATGCCCAATGGGTTGGGGGCAGCCGTGGTAACTGGCGACATCACCCGCGCACAAATCCTGGCGGCGCTAGCGTCCTAGGTAGAGAATTCCCCAGCAAAAAGCCCCCTGTAGTTCTACAGGGGGCTGCTTAGATCACGCAACTCAAGCGATAGCCATCGCTATGCTAAGTCGGTCTACTTGATAGCAACTTTGCCGCCAGCTTCTTCGATCTGCTTCTTGGCATCTTCAGCGTCGTCTTTGGTGACGGCTTCTTTGATGGCCTTAGGGGCAGATTCCACCAGTTCCTTGGCTTCCTTCAGACCCAGGCCGGTCAAAACGCGCACCACTTTGAGAATGGCGATCTTCTTGTCGGCGGGCACGTCTTCGAGAACGACGTCAAATTCGGTCTTCTCTTCCTCAGGCTCAGCCGCAGCCGCAGCGGGAGCAACACCGGGGGCCATCATAAAGCCGCCGCCAGCAGACGCAGAGGCGTCAACGCCAAAGGCTTCTTCAATTTGTGTGACCAGTTCAGAAGCTTCAAGCAGAGACAGAGACTTCAACTGTTCGAGAATTTCATCAGTTTTTGCAGACATGGTTACCGGTTAACTCCTGGTAAAAAAACAATCAAACACAAACAAAACTGTCGTAAACGAGCCTAGGCCGCGTCTTTTTCGGAAACGGCCTTGATGGCACGGGCAAGCGATGCAGGCACCTCTTTGACACCCACTGCCAGTTTGGTCGGTACGGCATTGACGCCCACGGCAATCCGAGTCGGCATTGCCTTGATAGCACCGGCCAGACGAGCCATAAGCTGCTCTTTGGTGGGCAGTTCGGTGATGGCCTTGACCTGCGCTTCGGTTAAGGCCTGACCTTCCATAACACCGCCCCGTAGAACGGTTTTTTTGGTGTCTTTTTGGAAAGCCTGGTATTCCTTAATCGCCCCGCCAAAGTCTTCCTTAACCAGCACAAAAGCTGAGGAATCTTTGAGAAACTCGGTAATCGGCTGCCAGTTCTCATTGCCATCCACGGCGATTCGCATCAGCGTGTTTTTAGCAATCTTGCACTCGGCACCCTTGGGCCGCAGCCGGTTACGCAGGTCGCTGATTTCAGCCACCGTTAGACCTTTGTAGTCAATTACAAAGGCCAATTGCGCGTCATCAAGCAGAGCCTGAATCTCGGCCACCAGTTCTTTCTTATCTGCTAGGGTTCTCCCCATATTGATCTCACCTCCTTTTAGTTGGGGTAGGGAAACTTAATTACCCAATCCAGGGTTTGACTATGCGATCACCCCCATGACAACTGCCCAAAGAAACCAAAAACAAACCCCGGCAACCATGCCGGGGCAGACCCACAACCAGAAGTACTTAGGCTAGAGCCGCAGTACAGTGATCGTAACGTCAACCTCGGCAGGGTTTATGTAGCGCTTAGCTAGCACCTGCTGTCTCCGGTCGTCTATGCAGTTGTGGGGGGTTTAATTCAGCCTCAGTCTCCTGGATTGTCTGGGTAAAACTTGAGCTACTTAACTAGGCCTCTTGGATAACATCACCTAACTTGAGGTCACGCAGAGCGTTGACGTCAAGGCGGATGGATGGCCCCATAGTAGAGGTGATAGCCACGGTACGCCAGTAGCGCCCCTTAGCGCCAGAAGGCCGGTTGCGGTCAACACAGTCTTGCAGCGCCTTTAGGTTGACCAATAGGTCTTCAGCACTAAAGTCTGCCTTGCCAAACATAACATGGACGATGCCAGTCTTGTCGGCCCGGAACTCAAGCTTACCCGCTTTAAACTCGGTAATGGCCTTGGCTAGGTCAAAGGTTACGGTACCGCCCTTGGGGGAGGGCATCAGGCCACGGGGGCCAAGCTGACGACCAAGCTTAGCCACCTGGGGCATGACATCAGGAGTGGCGATCAAGACGTCAAAGTCCATCATGCCTTGCTGGATCTCATTAATGAGTTCTTCAGAACCAGCTAGGTCAGCTCCGGCAGCGGTTGCCTCGGCTACCTTCTCACCTTTAGCGATGACAGCAACTCGAATGGTTTGGCCAGTGCCCTTGGGCAAAATCACCGTGGTTCGCAGCTGCTGGTCGGTATATTTGGGGTCAATACCCAGACGGATGTGGGCCTCGGCAGACTCAGTAAACTTGGCAGTGGCAGTTTCTCTGAGCAACTCTAAAGCCTCCAACGGCTCGTAGAGGCGGTCTTCTACTTTGGCCTGAGCTGCCTGCAGGCGCTTGGATAATTTAGCCATAGTGGTCTCCTTGGGGTCAAACGAAGCTCAGCTTCTTCCCCGTAATGTGAACAGTTAACGCGTAAGCAATCAAACGTGAACAATAAAAATGCGGTCTGCGGACGAAGATCGGAGCTAATCGGAGACGGTGACACCCATGTTGCGGGCGGTGCCCTCAACAATATTCATGGCCGCATCAATATCGTTGGCGTTGAGGTCGGGCATTTTGGTTTCCGCAATCTCTTTAAGCTGAGCTCGGGTAATGGAGCCAACTTTCGTGGTCCGAGGCTCACCCGAACCGCGCTCGATACCCGCCGCTTTTTTAATCAGCACCGAAGCAGGTGGGGTTTTGAGGATGAAGGTAAAACTGCGGTCTTCGAAGACCGAAATCTCAACCGGCACCACCAGGCCAACTTTTTCTTGGGTGCGGGCGTTGTACTCTTTGCAGAACGCCATGATGTTTACCCCGTGCTGACCCAATGCCGGGCCAATGGGGGGAGCTGGGTTTGCTTTCCCTGCCGGAATTGCCAGCTTGATCATTGCTACAACTTTCTTGGCCATTAATTAACTCTCTTTTTGCACTTGATTAAATTCCAGCTCTACGGGGGTGTCACGCCCGAAGATAGACAGTAAAGCCTTGAGCTTACTGCGCTCGGGGCTGACTTCCACCACCTCGCCTTCAAAGTCTTTGAAAGGCCCTGAGAGGACGGTGATTTTATCCCCAGAGGCCATGTCGACCTTGACCACGGGCTTTTGCTCCTCGGCACGTTTGAAGATGCGCTTAACTTCACTCATCCCGAGGGGCATTGGCTTGACGTGGCCGCGACCGCGACCATAGGCTCGACGCTGTTCTGCACCGACAAAGTTGATCACATGGGGGGTATTTTTAACCACCGACCAGACTTCGTCATCCATGTACATGCGCACTAGCACGTAGCCTGGGAACACTTTCTCATCAATACTTTGACGACTACCGTCTTTGCGCAATTTAACCGCCGGAGTCTGGGGAATCTCAACCTGAAAGATGCGGTTAAGCACATCCAGGGTGCTAATGCGCTGTTCAAGGTTGAGTTTGACCCGCTTTTCACAGCCGGAGGCAACCTGCACGGCATACCAACGAGCTTTTTTCTGATAAAACTTAGCGGCTTCGCCGTCGGCCTCTTCAGCTTTGTCAGCCGAAGCATCTGCCGGAGAGTCGTTGTCCAGATCGACATCTAAAGTATCATCTGGAGACTCGTCCTTGTAGTTGAAGTCTTCTGAATTAAGCGCCATTAGAATACCTGTCCCGAAACCCACCCAAACAGCCGATCAACGAGATATATCAGCGTTGCGGATAGGCTAACCATGAGAATAACGGCAGCGGACTCGCTGAGCAATTGCTGCCGACTGGGCCAAACCACTTTACCCAGCTCTTCTTTTGTGCCCTGAAGGAAGGAGACAACGCTAAAGCCTTCCTCAGGAGTAGCTTGAGCGCTTGCTGCCTTACTTTTAGACTCAATTGCTGCGTCTTTTTTAACCACTTGGCCTGGCTCCTGTTGGCGCTTTTCCGAATGAACTAACTGGAGGTGCTGAGCCACCCAGCCGGGCTTGCCTGAATGAGATCAGGTTCCGCGACAGGGTGTCCTAGCTTAACTCTCGAGTGCAGGGCAGCGGCAATATCTGTTGCTCAGAGACATCTGCGAAGCAGATGATGAGAATCAGAAGTTGCTGCTGCCACAACTCAGCGCGCCCTGGAGGACTCGAACCCCCGACATCGGGTTTTGGAGACCCGCGTTCTACCAACTGAACTAAGGACGCATGGAGCTAGGCGCTCAACACCATAACTCAGCTTAGTCAATTCTAGTTGATTGGGCGATCAAAACGCTGCTTCAAACGGGTTGCTTTGCCTACGCGATCACGCAGGTAATAGAGCTTGGCTCGTCTAGCCTTACCCCGGCGCATCACGGTGATACTGGCCACCTTGGGAGCGTGCAGCAGGAAGACCCGCTCAACACCTACCCCTTGGAAAATCTTTCGCACCGTGATGGAGCGATTGATGCCGCCGTTGCGCATGGCGATGACGGTGCCCTCGTAGGGCTGAATTCGCTCTTTACCACCTTCCTGAATACGCACGCCAACCCGGATGGTGTCGCCGACGTAGATAGTGGGGAGGTCAGTCTTTAGCTGCTCCGCTTCAATTGAGCGGATGATTTCCTCTGCGTTCATAGGGCCTGCAATGTGCACGGTCTACGATTATAGACCATGGAGGGATTTCATCAAAGCGAAAGTTTTGTTTTTTTCATGGATTTTTCTATGGCCAATTTTTCGAGAAATCTTTTATAGGGCCAGGCTGGGCATTATGCAGCGGCCCTGGGCATAGTGGGTATAAAGATTTTCTCCGTTTTCGTACCCGCTCAACTAGCCTCCGTTGCCCCGGTTATGTCTACTCTACCTACCACTTCATTGCCTGGAGGGAAATGCACCTCCCTGGAACCGGAGACGGCCCTTGCCCTAGAGGCGATTGCCACCCCGCTGTGGATTGTCGATCAGCAGCAGCGCTGGTGCTTTCTCAGCCGCGCCTGTGGCTCGCTGCTGGGGGACGATCTGGCCGCTCTGGTAGGGCAGCAAGGCGTCGATCGGTTGCCTACGGGCGTGGCGGAGGAGTTGATGGCAGCGGGTCAGCGAGCGATCGCCAGCGGTCAAGCCCAGAGTAATCCGATCATGCTTACGGATGCTACCGGGGAACTGCGTAGCCTGATCGCCACCACCCAGCAATTTGGGGCCACCGACGGTGCCCCGTTGCTGATGGTGACCTTGCAAGACGTGACGCCACTGCAAGCGGTCGAGCAGAGGCTACAGCGCCAGTCGGAGCGGGAGCGGCTGCTGGGGGCGATCGCCCAGCACCTTTTACAATCGCTCAACTCTGAGGACCTGCTGCAAACCACGGTCAACGAGGTG
Organism: Phormidesmidales cyanobacterium; assembly: GCA_038256265.1. Lineage (GTDB taxonomy): Bacteria > Cyanobacteriota > Cyanobacteriia > Phormidesmidales > Phormidesmidaceae > Nodosilinea. The sequence continues at coordinate 16,904 of JBBSKN010000007.1, read as the reverse complement.
CGGCGCTTCCTGCGCATTGACCGAGTGCTGTTTTACAGTTTTGACCCCGATTACGACGGCGTAGTGGCGGAGTCGGCCAGCGGCAGTCTGGCAGCAAAGCGCGATCAAGCTCAAAGCGATCTGAGCTTTATTCCGGCGGATCTGATGCGCTACCGTCAGGGGGAAATGGAAGTGATTGACGACATTGCCACAGCCCATCTGCCCCCGGCTTACCGAGAGAAGTTTGACCAGGCCCAGGTGCAGGCCTGCCTGATCATGCCAATTGTGCAGGGGGATGCCCTCTACGGCCTAGTGTGCGCCCTTAACTGCAGTGGCCCTCGCCCCTGGGCCGCCTGGGAGATTGAAACCCTGCGGGAGGTCTCTACCCAGGTGGGGGGGGCGATCAAACAGGCGCGCCTCTACAACCAGGTGCAGCAGCTCAACACCGATCTGGAGCAGCAGGTGGCTCAGCGCACCGAGGAGTTGCAAACTGCCCTGGAGTTTGAGGCCACCCTAAAGCGGATTACCGACCGGGTGCGCGACAGTTTGGATGTGAACCAAATCATGCTGACGGCGGTTAAGGAGTTGACTGAGGCCCTGGAGGTGAAGGGATCAAACACGTCGCTCTACGACCTGGAGCAGGGCACTTCGACCATTTACTACGAGTACAACAGCTCTAGCCCGTCGTACCAGGGGCGGGTGGCCCAGATGGAGGCATTCCCGGAGGTGTATCACCAGCTGCTGGACGGGCAGTTCTTTCAGTTTTGCTCGGTGGAGCCGAACCCGGTGCGTGGCTATGTGGCGATGCTGGCCTGCCCGGTGGTGGATGACCGGGGCGTGCTGGGCGACCTGTGGCTGATCAATGATCGCGACTACGGCTTTAACGACATTGAGATTCGCCTGGTGCAGCAGGTGGCCAACCAATGTGCGATCGCCATCCGCCAGGCCCGCCTCTACCAGGCAGCCCAGTCGCAGGTGGCCGAGCTAGAGCGGCTCAACACGCTCAAAGATGACTTTCTCAGCACGGTTTCCCACGAGCTACGCACGCCCGTTACCAGCATGCGGGTGGCCTTGCAACTGCTGGGGGTGACGCTCAACCAAGAGTTTGACCTCACCGCCGACCTGGGCAAACCCAAGGCCGAACGGACTCGCATTGGCCGTTACTACGGCATTTTGCAGGAGGAGTGCGAGCGCGAAATCAGCCTGATTAACGATCTGCTCGACTTGCAACGGCTGGATGTGGGCAACCACCCTATGCAGCCCGAGCCGATCTGGCTAGATGCCTGGCTAACCGGGTGGATCGACAGCTTTGTTACCCGGGCCAAGAGCCGTGACCAAACCTTGATCCTAGAGGTGGCCTCGGCTCTGCCCGTCGTGTACAGCGACCTGGCTAGCCTAGAGCGGGTGCTAGCCGAGCTGCTCAACAACGCCTGTAAGTACACCCCGCCCGGTGAATCGATCACCCTCGCCGTGTCGGCCACTGCCGCTGTCGTCGGGGATCAGATGTGTCTGGCGATCACCAACACCGGGGTGACGATTCCCCCGGAGGAGAGAACCCGCATTTTTGATAAGTTTTACCGGGTGCCCAGCGCCGACCCCTGGAAGCAGGGGGGCACGGGTCTAGGCCTGGCCCTGGTGAAAAAACTGGTGCTGCATCTAGGCGGCGACGTTGAGGTGACCAGCGACACCAACCACACCTGTTTTGCCGTCACCTTGCCGATTCAGCCGCCCCCGACCCGATAGGCCCTGACCCGATAGGATAAGAGTAGGTCTTCTTATCAAAGGGTGAGGCTATGGACAGCACGGCGAACGAAGCTCTAGTAGTTTACTCGGGGCAGTTTGGCGAGTACACCATTGACCGGGGAGATCGCCGGGGGGTGGTGCTCTACCGGGCTGGCCTCGGGGCGGCGGCGGTTGCCTTTGGGCTGGGCAGTGCGATCGCGCTTTTCTTTCATCAAAACCCCACCCTGGTGCAGGCCATCAGCCCGCTCTACACGGTGTTTTGGTTGGGGCTGGGGCTAAGCCTGGCCACCATTCATATTTATTTGGTGCCGCTGCATCGGCTGTTGCAGGTGTTTTGGCTGGTGGGTGGAGTGGCCACATTGGCCCTCTCCCACGGCGTGGATGGGCCGATGGCCCAGACGGTGATGGAGCAGCCCCAGGTGCTGTGGGGGGTGGGCTTTACCTTCGTCGCCCTGACCGGCATTTTCTTCAAAGAAGCCGTTTGCTTTAACCGTCTGGAGACCAAGCTGCTGACGCCCTTGGTGCCGCTGCTACTGCTAGGGCACCTGTTTGGTTGGCTCCCCGTAGAGGTCAAGCAGGGATTGCTGGGTGCTTGGTCGCTACTATTTTTGGTGTTTGCCCTGCGCAAGGCGGTGCAGCCGATTGTGCCCGACATTGGCGACAAGTCGGTGTTTGAATACCTCAAGGGGCAGCGCCCCGCCGCAGGATAGGCCAGTGATGGCTGGGTCAATTGGCTGGGGGCGGCATTTTTTGCTTTGTGGCTCTGCCGCTCATTTGAGGAGGCAGGGCCTCCGACGAGCATTCCAATGCAGAGCATTGAAACGAGGGACAGCGAATACTGAACCGACGTTCTAGCGGTTGGCGAGATGATCTAGCATCAAGACAGACTTTGCCGTCTGTTTTTTCGCCCTCCACGCTGCTCCCTATGCCTCCTCTTCCCGGTTCTAAGGCGCCCTTTTGGCGGCGTGCCCCCAGGCTAATTTTGCGCCCGCTGGAATATTTTGAAGACAACTACCGCCGCTACGGCTCGGTGTTTAAGGTGGGGGAAGGGCCGCCGCCATCGATCTATGTGGCCGACCCGGCGGTGATTCAAGGCATTTTTCAGGCCGACAGCGCTCACTTTCACATTCCCTCGCAGGGCATGGGCAGCGGGTTGACCTTTATGTTGGGCGACAACTCGCTGTTGTTAATCGATGGGGAGCGCCACCGTCGTCACCGAAAGTTGCTGATGCCGCCGTTTCACGGCGATCGCATGCGGGCCTACGGCGATACCATCTGCACTCTGAGCGAGCAAGTAATGGCGGGCTGGCAGCTGGGCCGCGCCTTTGATGTGCGATCAGCGATGCAGGAGATCACCCTGCGGGTGATTCTCAAGGCGGTGTTTGGCCTGGGCGAGGGCGATCGCTACGAGCGTCTGCGGCAGCTGCTCAGCACCCTGCTAGAGGGGTTGGGCACCCCTCTGAGCGCCTTTTTTATCTTCTTTCCGGGGCTGCAAAAAGACTGGGGGCCGCTCAGCCCCTGGGGCAAATTTGTGCGCATCAAAGCCGAGATTGACGCGCTGATCTATGCCGAAATTGAAGATCGGCGACTCCCGGCGGGATCGCTAGGCGAATCGCAGCCTCAGCCGGTTCGTACCGACATTCTCTCGCTGATGATGGCGGCGTGCGACGAGCAGGGCCAGCCCCTCAGCGACGGCGAGCTCCACGACGAACTGATGACCCTGCTGATTGCAGGCCATGAGACCACCGCCTCGGCCCTGACCTGGGCACTGTACTGGGTGCACTGGCTGCCCAAGGTGGGCGATCAGCTCCGTCAAGAACTCGACAGCCTGGGGCCAGCCCCCGACCCGCTGGCCGTTGCCGGCCTGCCTTACCTCAATGCCATCTGCCAGGAGACCCTACGGATCTACCCGGTGGCACCCACCACGGGCATTCGCATTCTCAGCAAGCCCTTGACCGTGACGGGCTACGAGTTCCCTGCCGGGGCGGTGCTGTTTCTCAATATCTACCTGGTGCACCACCGGGAGGATCTGTACCCTGACCCCGATAGCTTTCGGCCCGAGCGGTTTCTCGAGCGGCAGTACTCGCCCTACGAGTACTTTCCCTTTGGCGGCGGGCACCGCAGCTGCATAGGCTCGGCCTTTGCCCTGATGGAAATGAAGCTAGTGCTGGCCACGGTGCTGCACCAGTGGAGTTTGCAGCTGCCCAACCGCCACCAAAAACCCCTGCGCCCCGTGCGGCGCGGGCTCACCCTGGCCCCGCCGGGCAACCTGCGGCTGTTGCCCCTGGCCCGGCGGGTGCCGCAGCCCCAGGCGCTATCGCTGAGCTAGGGCCGCATCTACCGGAACCACGCCCCCCTGGTCGAGAATCTGGGGAATCAAGTCTTCGCGGCGCACCGCCATCAGGTGAACGCCCTGGCACATCTGGTGGGCCGCCTGCACCTGCTCGGCGGCGATCTGCACCCCCTCTTGCAGCGGGTCGCTAGCGGCGGCCAGGCGATCTATAAGCGCCTGGGGAATGTGGGCACCGGGCACGTTGCGGTTGATGAAATTGGCGTTTTTGGCCGACTTGAGCAAGAAAATTCCGGCCAGGACGGGGCGATCATAATCTGCGGCCACTTGATCCATAAACTTGGCCAGCCGATCAAAATCGGTGATCAGCTGACTCTGAAAGAACTGCGCCCCAGCCTTGACCTTAGCCTCAAACCGCCGCTGCAACCCCGACCAGCTGGGCGACTGCGGGTCAATGGCCGCCCCAGCAAACAAATCGAGGGCACCGTCGGTGAGGGTCTTGTCGTGGCTATCGACCCCACCATTGAGCTGGCCCAGCAGCTTCAGCAACCGCACCGATTCTAAGTCAAACACTGATCGCGCCTCGGGATGATCGCCCGCTTTGACTGGGTCGCCCGTGAGGGCCAGGATGTTGCGCAGACCCAGGGCGTGGGCACCCATGAGGTCGGCCTGGAGGGCAATGCGATTGCGATCACGGCAGGCCACCTGACATACCGCTTCTACCCCCTGCTGTTGCAGCAGCAGCGCCGCCGCCCACGACGACATGCGCATCACCGCTCGGCTGCCGTCGGTGATGTTGACGGCGTGGACTCGCCCCTTGAGCACTTGCCCCATGGCCAGCATGTGCTCAGGGTTGCCCCCCTTGGGCGGCATCACCTCGGCGGTGACTAAAAACTCACCGGCCTTCGCCGCCGTGCGCAGCCGATAACCCAACGGTGCAGATGTCAAAGAGTCCTCCATGGCGGGTAGGGGGGCAAGGGGGCAAGGTGGGCGGTTTTCGGGTGTTAGGTGTCGGGCATTGGGTGTCGGGTGTCGGGTGTTGGGCGTTAGGTCTACACCTAAAACTGCATTCCTGATCCCTGCCACCCAATGCCTGAGAAGCCTCAGTATATCCCGCTGGCTACAGGGGCTTAGCGTAACCCAAGGCTGCTTTTACTCGATCTAGGGTTTGGTTGGCCCTAGCGCGGGCCTTTTCGCCACCGGCTTTGAGAATGCTCTCTAGGTAGGTGCGATCGCCCATCAGCTCGGTGTAGCGCGCCTGAATTGGCCCTAGCGCCTCTACCGCCGTCTCGGCCAGCAGGGGTTTAAACTGGCCCCAGCCCATCTCTTTGCACTCTGCTGCCACCGTCGCTTTGGTCTGCCCCGACAGCAGCATGTAGAGGGTCAGCAGGTTGTTGCACTCGGGCCGGGCCGGGTCGTCAAACCACAGCCCCCGCTCGGGGTCGGTTTTGGCCCGCTTAAACTTTTTGAGAATCACCTCCGGCGGGTCGGTGAGGTCAATCCGGCTTTGATCGGAGGGGTCTGACTTCGACATTTTCTTAGTGCCGTCGGTCAGGCTCATCACCCTGGCCCCCTCCGCGCGAATCATCGGCTCAGGTATCTTTAGCACCGGATTTTCTTCGCTGCCAAACTGAAAGTTGAGCCGGGCGGCAATGTCGCGGGTCAGCTCTAGGTGCTGCTTTTGATCTTCGCCCACAGGCACCAGATCCGGCTCGTAGAGCAAAATATCCGCCGATTGCAGCACCGGGTAGTCGAGCAGACCAATGCTGACGTTTTCGCCCTGTTTAACCGCCTTTTCTTTGAACTGAATCATCCGCTCTAGCCAGTTGAGCGGCGTGATGCAGTTAAACAGCCAGGCCAGCTCGGCGTGGGCCGACACGTGGGACTGCACAAAAATAGTCGCCTTCTCGGGGTCAATGCCGCAGGCGATGTAGGTGGCCGCCACCTTGTAGGTGTCTTCGGCCAGGCGCTTGGGGTCGTGGGGTACGGTAATCGCGTGCAGATCGGCCATAAATAGAAAGGCGTCGTATTCTTCTTGCAGGTCAACCCAGTTGCGAATCGCCCCCAGATAGTTGCCCAGGTGCAGGTTGCCCGTGGGCTGAATGCCGGAAAGAATGCGCTGTTTAGCCATAAGTCGAAGAGAATGTGCCGCTAGATGAAGGGAGCCAGTGCAAAGCGACTGTGCAGCCCCCTATGAATCTACCCCAATCTCTGCCCGCCGCAGTAGCCAAAAAGCAGCCCCAGCAGAGACTTTTGTTGTCGATATGGGTTTAATTGTTTAGATTTGTAACAACAACTCATAAAATATTTCCCATGAGCCTTTCCCCCGACCTGTCTACCCGTTTGCAAGACGCCATTAACCTGGCCCAGCAGGTGCATCAGCACTCTGAAGCCAACCAGTCGTTTCAGGAGGTGCTGGCAGAACTCAAGGTCGAAAGCCCCTTGGCGGCTGACCTGCTAGAGCAGCTTTGGCGCGAGTACATTGGCACCAAACGCTCTTCGGTTTTTTGGGAGCAACTGTCTGAGGTGGAGAAAAATCTGTCTGATCGCATGAGCGAAAGTCACATTCAGCTCAAGCAAAACTACCTGCGGCTGGTGCAGGAGCAATAGACCCAGAATTGATTTCCATCATTTTTATCGTTGGGAAGCAATGCCACCGTGTTGCCACCCTTCAAGCTGGGTGGCTTAGGTTTGTACGGCGTTGCCCTACCGCCTACTACACCGCCAAGAATTCCTGAATGACGTCGTTGGTGAGTTCGCTGGTAGGGCCGTTGGCGACAATGGTGCCCCGCTGCATGGCGTAGTAGTAGTCGGCCTGGCGCACAAAGTGCAGGTGCTGCTCCACCAGCAGTACCGAAATACCCGTGGTGCGAACGATTTTCTTTACCGCCGCCTCAATGTCGAGAATAATCGAGGGCTGGATACCTTCGGTGGGTTCATCGAGCACCAGCAGCTTGGGTTGGCCCATGATGGCGCGGGCGATCGCCAGCTGCTGCTGCTGACCACCGCTGAGGTCGCCCCCCATGCGATCGAGCATGGTCTTGAGCACGGGGAACAGCTCGTAGATCTCCTCGGGCACTTCTTTAGCCGCCTTGCCCCGGCTGCCCAGCGCCTCTTGGCCAATCAGCAAATTTTCCTTCACCGTCAGCCGAGGGATCACCTCGCGACCCTGGGGCACGTAGCCAATGCCCATGCGCGCTCGGCGATCGGGGGGCAGGCTATTCACCACCTGGCCCTCAAAGCGAATGTCGCCCGTGCGAGGCCGCAGCACCCCCATAATATTTTTCAACATGGTGGTTTTGCCCACGCCGTTGCGGCCAATCAGGCAAACCATTTGCCCCTTAGGGATGGTCATGGCCACATCGCGCAAAATGTGGCTCTCGCCGTAGTAAAAGTTGAGACCCGAGATATCGAGCATGGGGGCGGTAGCGGGGTCTTGTAGAGCGGTGGTGGAAAGGGTGGTGGTCATAGGAATTTTGGATTTTGGATTTTTGCGGGATTGCCGTAGGGGCAGACTCACGTGTCTGCCCAAATCTCCGACATCAATGAAACCGACAAAGGTTAGGCCACTTGAGGCAAGGTTAGAAACCGGGTTTCTTTTGGGGAGCACCGGGGATAGTAATTATTGCCACAGAAACTTGGTTTCTTTAGCCCCTAACCTCTAGCCCCGCGCCGCCAATTCTTCCAGCGCAGCGGCCTCTAAGCGGCTGACAGTCTCGGGAGGCAGACCTAGCAGGCTCAGCAGCTTTTGGTAAACCACCACCTCGCTCTGGTTGATCTGGTTCGAGCTAATTACCTCGTAGCTGAGCATTAGGGCCTGCTCACGCTGGGCGGCGGTGGTCAGCTGGGGCACTAGCTCTTCTAAGGGAATCTCTGTGGCCAGCAAGCTATTGAGATCGCCGCGCAGCTCGGCCTGCTCTTCGGGGTCATGGGCAAACTTGCGGCTGAGGCGATCTAAGATCACCGCCTGCTGCACGTCGGCAATGTTATCGTCGGCCCAAGCCATGGTGGCGGCGATGCGCAGCAGCAGCATTTGCTCAGGGGTGAGGCCGGTTTCTTTGCCCAGATAGACCTCGATCACCTTGGGGTCAGTCTGTACCTGGTCCATGGTGCCCTCAAACAGCACGCTGCCCTGGTGCAGCACCGTGACCTGACGGGCAATCTGGCGGACAAACTCCATGTCGTGCTCGATCACCACAATGGAGTGGCTCTCGGCCAGCGACATCAGCAGCTTGCCGGTCTGCTCGGTCTCTTCATCGGTGAGGCCCGCTACGGGTTCATCGACCAGCAGCAGGTCGGGCGACTGGGCCACCAGCATGCCGATCTCCAGCCACTGCTTTTCGCCATGGGAGAGCAGCGCGGCGGGGATGTCGGCCTTGTGGTCGAGGCCAATGGTCTCAAGCAGGCCGCCCACGGTGCGTTTTTCGGCGCTGGGTGCTTTTTTAAACAGGGTGGAGAAGACGTTTTTCTCGCGGTTGCAGGAGAGGTCGAGGTTTTCGCGGGGGGTGAGGTTGAGGTAGACGCGGGGGGTTTGAAACTTGCGGCCAATGCCCAGGCGCGAGATTTCGTGCTCTTTGTATTTTCGCAGGTCTTGGCCTTTGAAGTAGGCCGCACCCTCGGTGGGCTTGGTCTTGCCGCTGATCACGTCTAGGAAGGTGGTTTTGCCCGCGCCGTTGGGGCCGATGATCACCCGCAGTTCGCCCTCATCCATGCTGAAGTTGAGGTTGTTGATGGCCTTAAAGCCATCAAAGCTGACGGTGACGTCTTTGATCTCTAGAACTTTAGTGCTCATTTTGGATGGGTGGAGGGTGGATGGGTGGGCACTGCCCACCATGGGAGGGTGGGTCTATTCGGGTTTCTCGCTAAGTCGTATTGGGGGGCGCTGTCTTAAGGTGGGCAATGCCCACCTTAAGACAGCGCGATCACAGATAGCGTTAGTGGATTGGATAGGTGTGGGTGCCCAGGGTGGGTGGTGGGCAATGCCCACCCTACTTTTCGGCGAACTCGGGAGTTTTGATCGCCGTTGCGACCTCAGGGTCATCGGCTAGGTAGGGCAGGTCGGTGGAAGACAGCCCCAATACCGAGCTGACTGCCGAGCCAAAGGTGCGGCGGCCCCAGCCGATGATGCCGTCGGGCAGCGCCGTCACCACAATCAAGAACAACGCCCCCTGGAAGAATAGCCACACGTCGGGGAAGCGCTCGCTGAGCAGACTGCGGGCCATGTTCACCAGTACCGCACCCAGCACTGCGCCCACCAGGGTGGCGCGCCCACCCACGGCGACCCAAATCACCATTTCAATGGAGAAGGCGATATCCATTACCTGGGGAGAGATAATGCCCGACTGCACAGTGTAGAGGGCACCGGCAATACCGGCGATCGCCCCCGACACCGCAAACACCAGCACCTTAAACGCCGTCGGGTCGTAGCCCGAGAAGCGCACCCGGTTTTCGTCGTCGCGAATGGCCACCAGCATGCGGCCAAATCGACCGCTGGTGAGCCAGCGACAGAGGGCATACATGGCAATTAGGGCGATCACCGTGCTGATGTAAAAGAACATCCGCATGCCGTCGCTGCCCACCTGCTGGCCCATAAACACCGAGGTGGAGGTCTTGAGGCCGTTGGTGCCGTTGATTAGCTTTTGCTGCCCGTTAAATAGGTTAAAAAACACCACCAGGGCGGCCTGGGTCAAAATTGAAAAATACACCCCGCGAATGCGGTTGCGGAACACTAGGTAACCCAGCAGCCCTGCTATGATTGCCGGGATGGTAAAAATCGCCAGCAGCGTGAAGGGCAGGGAGTTGAAGGGCTGCCAAAACAGCGGCAGCTCGCTGACCCCGTAGAGGCTAAAGAAATCTGGCAGCTGCCCCTCCCCCAGAGTGTTGAGCTCCAGGTACATGGCAAAGGCGTAGCCCCCCAGGGCAAAAAATATCCCATGGCCCAGGCTCAGCAGCCCAGTAAAGCCCCAGATTAAATCGATTCCCAGAGCCACAATGGCCAGGGCCAAAAAGCGCCCCAGCAAATTTAGCCGAAAGCCCGACAGCAGCATCGGCATAATCACAATCAGGACGAGGGCGATCGCAACCACCGCGATCGCCTCGATTATGAATTTGCGCTTTTGGCTGGCTTTTGCGGCGCGGCGCGGTTGAACAGCAACATCTGTAGTCATAGCCTATAGCTCCACCGAACGCCCTTTTGGCGGGAACAGCCCAGCGGGCCGCACCTGCAAAAAGGCAATGATCAACGCGAAAACCAGCACCTTCGCCATACTCGTCGTGGCAAAGAAGGTAAAAAAGCCAACGATGGGCTGAAAAAAGTCCGTCGGCGGAAACAGCAGCGCCATGGTGCCCGAACCCAACAGGTAGGTGGTGATGCCAATGATCAGGGCCGCCACAATACTGCCCACCAGCTTGCCAACCCCGCCCACCACCACCACCATGAACGCATCGACAATGTAGTTACTGCCCAGGTTGGGGCCAACTGAGCCCAGCAGCGTTACCGCAAACCCAGCAATGCCCGCCAGCCCAGAGCCCAGGGCAAAGGTAATTGCATCCACCTGACCGGTGGGAATGCCCAAACAGGCGCTCATGCCCCGGTTTTGAGTTACCGAGCGAATCCGCAGGCCCCAGGCCGTGCCGTTAAGGAACCAGTAGACCGCCACCAGACAAATAATTGTCAGGGCAATAATAAACAGTCGCGCCGAGGGAAACTGCATGGTATTGCCCAGGGTTACGCCGCCCCGCAGCCAGCTCGGCGGCGTCACATCCACGTTGCGGGCACCAAACCAGGGGCGAGCAAACTGGGCACTGCCAGAGCTTTGGGTCAAAAACCAGGCCAGCGCTGCGATCGCACCACTCAGCCCCAAAAATACCGGGTTCGCCCAGTCAGAGATCCGATCCCAGTCGGTGTAGCGGGTCAGCACCCAGCGACCGACAAAAAACAGCACCGCAAACACAACCAGGCCTATCAACATCGGCCAGCTGACGCTGCGAATAAACTGAATCAAGATCAGGCTCACCCCCCAGGTGGCCAACAGCGTTTCTAGGGGGCGACCATACAGGTAGCGAATTACGGTGCGCTCTAGCAATAGACCCAGCGCCGCCGACACCAAAAACGCCAGGGGCAACGCCGCAAAAATATAAATCTCTGGGGCAATCCCCCCCATGCTTTTGGCCGCATTCTGCACCAAAAACGTGGTATAAGCCCCAAACATCATCAGTTCACCGTGGGCCAGGTTAATAACCCCCATTAAGCCAAACACAATTGCCAATCCCAAGGCCACAATCAACAGCACCGCACCAATGCTAATGCCGTTAAACAGGCCACCAATCAAGCTTTCTAACACAGCTCTTACCGCTTTCAGAACAACTCACAATCGGCAGGGCATCACCACCTCTGTCCATAGCACCTATCTAAAACTCATAGAAATACTAAGGTTAGCCCAGCCTTAAAAAAGTCCATCCCTAACAAAATTAGATTAGCCAAGGTTCAGCCCCGCCTCCGCTTTCAATGCCCGCCTGCCTTAACTTTCTTAACAGTCACCCCTAGCCCAATAGTGGTCGCTGAATTATCTCTATAGGCCCAAAAATCAGGCGTTAAAAAATCTAAGGTGAGATTCTGCTTATTAGCTAATGCTCCTTGATGAGAGGCGGAAGATGGCTAGGCTTCCTCAACTGTTTGAAGTTTAAACCTCATCTAAGTCCAAAAGTGAAGTTCTGCCTGCCGAAAAATTGCAGGCCCCGATCTGAACTTGATATAGCCAGACTATTTCGAGCTTATACAGAGAGCGAGGACACAGATACCTGCACCCCCGCTCCATTTCTATGACCGCATCACAGCCTAGATATCGAACTTCTCACCCTTATCGGGGTCAGACCAGTCGCAGCCAACGCCCATGGTGTCGGGCACAAACTGGTTCCAGGGCTGTGGCTCAATGACACCATCGGTTTCCCAAATAATGTCAAACAGGCCATCATCACGCACCTCGCCCAATCGCACCGTCTTAGACAGGTGGTGGTTGGTGTTCATGGTCACAGGGCCTTCGGGAGCAGCAAAGGTCTGACCGTAGGCCGCCGTCCGCACCTCAGGGATATCAAAGGTGCCAGCGGCTTCTACTGCCTGCTTCCACAGATACACCATGATGTAGGCCGCTTCCATGGGGTCGTTGGTGACGCGATCGTCGCCAAACTCAGCCTTAAAGTCGGCTACCCACTTCTCGTTCTCAGGGGTTTCCACAGTTTGGAAGTAGTTCCAAGAGGCCAGGTGCCCGGCAAGAAATTCGGGGCCAATCTGGCGTACTTCTTCTTCGGCAACGCTCACCGACATCACGGGGTACATGTCAGGCCCCATGCCCGCGCCCTGGAGCTGCTTAAAGAAGGCCACATTGCTGTCGCCGTTGAGGCTATTGAAGATCACGCCGCCATTGGGCAGGGCCGCCCGAATCTTGGTGATAATTGGAGTAACTTCGGTGTTGCCCAGGGGCAGGTAGTCTTCACCTGCGGTGGTGCCGCCCTTGGCTGCCAGCTGCTCTTTGATGATGGTGTTGGCGGTACGGGGAAACACGTAGTCAGACCCGACCAGAAAGAACTCAGTGCCTTTGTTCTCAAGCAGCCAGTCTACCGCCGGCTCGATTTGTTGGTTGGGGGCCGCCCCGGTGTAGAAAATATTCTGAGAGCACTCTTGCCCTTCGTACTGGAGCGGGTACCACAGCATGTGGCCCTTCGACTCAAACACGGGCAGCATGGCCTTACGGCTAGCGGAGGTCCAACCGCCAAACACCACCGCTACCTGGTCTTGATCGATCAGCTTCTCCGCCTTCTCGGCAAAGGTGGGCCAGTCAGAAGCCCCATCTTCCACGACGGCCTCGATTTGTCTACCCAGCACACCGCCGGCGGCGTTAATTTCTTTAATTGCCAGCTGCTCAGCATCTACCACGGTGGTTTCGCTAATGGCCATAGTGCCGCTGAGGGAGTGCAGAATGCCAACCTTGATGGTGTCACCGTCACCAGCCGCCATTTCAGTGCCGCCGTCAGCCGACCCGGTGGTGGTGGTGGGGCTGCCGCAGGCCTTGAGCAGCATCGAGGTGCCTAGGGTCGCAGACCCATACACCAAAAACTTACGTCGATTAAATCGAGTTACCATTCAACCTCTCTCCTGACTCATTGAACGAAGAGAATAATCTTTTAACCGAAAATTCTCGTAGACCGTCAAAGTGGATATTAGGGGGTGTAATTGCAATGAAATGTAGCCTACTATACAAAGCAGTTCAACGTTTTTGTGAAAACCCTTGGATAGTAGTTACAGTGCCATCGTTCTAAGGACTGATTTTGTTTGACTGCACCGCGATTATACCTAGTGCAGCGGGCAGATGAATCAAAAAATCGTTTTAATCGCTTTAATTGGCGCGAGAAAATTCAGTGTTGATGGCCTAGCCTAGCAGAGTCGGTTGCTCTGCCATGGCGTGGTAACAGATGAACTCAATCACCGTAGCTACGCCTGCTTGGGTTTTGAGGTTGGTGAAGCCAAAGGGGCGATCGCCCCGCATTTTCCTAGCATCTCGCTCCATCACCTCTAGACTGGCTCCCACCATGGGGGCCAGATCGATCTTATTAATCACCAAAAAGTCTGACTTGGTGATCCCCGGCCCGCCCTTGCGGGGAATTTTGTCTCCGGCGGCTACGTCAATTACGTAGAGGGTCAAATCCACCAGCTCGGGGCTAAAGGTGCTGGCCAGGTTGTCGCCGCCGCTCTCAACAAAGACCAGATCCAACGGATCAAATCTCGCCTCCAGATCTTCGATCGCCACTAGGTTCATTGAGGCATCTTCGCGAATGGCGGTGTGTGGGCAGCCGCCGGTTTCGACCCCAACGATGCGATCAGGGCTCAGGGCCTGGCTGCGCACCAAAAACTGGGCATCTTCTTGGGTGTAGATGTCGTTGGTGACGACCGCTAGGGAGTAGCGATCGCGCAACGCCTTGCACAGGGCATCCACTAGGGCCGTCTTGCCCGACCCCACCGGGCCAGCCACACCAACGCGAAAGGGAGTTGTCATTTGGGCTCAATCCCACATCAGGATGTTCGATATCTTACACCCCAGCAAAAGACCCCAGGGATTTTGAAAATCCCTGGGGTCTGGGTCATCTCACCAAAGAGAAACCTCGCTAGCTGTACTTCTCGTTGGAGGCGGTCTCTAGGTCAAACAGCACCTGTAGGGTCTGCATGGCTCGCTTGCGGGCCTCAATGTCGCGCTGGGCGCGCAGCTGCACCATGGGGTCGTGGAGGATCTTGTTGACGATGCCCCGCGTCAGGGCTTCGATCACCTCCTGGTGCTTTTCGGCAAACTCGCTGCCCAGGCGAGAGAGGGCTTTCTCCAGTTCTTGCTCGCGAATGGTTTCAACCTTGCTGCGCAGGCTACTGATGGTGCTGACGGTGTCGAGCGATCGCCACCAGTCCATAAAGCTCTCCACTTCTTGCTCGAGCAGTCCCTGGGCCTCCATCGCCATGCGGCGGCGGCTGGCCTGGTTTTGGGCCACCACCGCCTTGAGGTCATCCACGTTAAAAGCGTGGACGTTATTTAGCTCATTGGCGTTGGTGTGCACGTTGAGGGGCACCGCAATGTCAAACAGCATCAGGGTGCGGTGGGCTGCCACCAGTGGCTCTAGATTTTCCCGATGCAGCAGCGGCTCCGTGGCGGAAGTGCAGGTAAACATCACATCACAGGTCTGCACTGTGTCTAGCATGGCGTCTAGGGTGCCGGTGCGAATGTCGGCATTGGGGAACTGCTTGGCCAGCTCATTGGCTCGACCAATGGTGCGGTTGAGAATGGTGATGGTGCAAGACTCTTTAGCAACCAGGTGTTGCACCAGCAGCCGGGCCATTTTGCCTGCGCCCAAAATGCTCACGTGGCAGCCGTTCAAGTGGGGCACTTTCATGCGGGCCAGCTCGACAGCGGCGGAGCTGATCGAGACGGCCCCGGTGCCGATGCTGGTTTCGCTGCGCACTCGCTTACCCGCGGTGAGCGACTGCTTCAGCAGCCGATCTAGCACCCGACCAATGCTTTTGTGCTGCTGGGCCAGCTGGTGGGCGTGCTTCACCTGCGCGAGAATTTGACCTTCGCCCAGCACTAGGCTGTCGAGACCCGCTGCGACGCGCATCAGGTGGGTGACCGCATCCTGGTGCAGCAAGATGAACAGGTGCTGGCGCAGCTCGTGGAGGGGCAGACCGCTGTGCTCAGAGAGAAACTGGGTGACTTCGCGAATGCCCTGCTCGGTGGCCTCGGTGACGATGTGGATTTCGAGGCGGTTGCAGGTGCTGAGAATCGAGACTTCGTCAATGTGGGGGCAGTGGGTGAGGTGGGCGATCGCATCACCTGTCTGAGCCGTTGGGATGCTGAGTTTTTCGCGAATTTGCACTGGGGCAGTCTTGTGGCTCAGGCCAATTACGGCGATATTCATTCTTCCTCCACGCGTTTGTATAGTCACCTAATTTATGGTGCCGGTAAATACCTGGCTGGGGCACCGGGCTACTGAGTGCAGCCAAGGCCAAGGGTTACACCGTACACAATTGCCAATATGTTCGAACTTAGAGACAAATAGGCCCCGACTCAAGGAAACTCAACAAAAGTCCATCAAAAACTGTGAACACAACCCTCCTTCAAACCCAGAAGCGGAGTTCTGCCGGGGGGGATCTTAGATTTCAAGCTGGGCCTGGTTAACCAAAAAAAGAGATGCGAGGATCCCGCATCTCTACACTAACGAATTAAACCTGCACTCTGAGACGTTTTTCGCGCCCGTGAGTGTTTTACCCCCAGCTCCATGCGCTGAGGCCGTCCTCTTACCCCCCTTCTTAAGGGGGGCAGGGGGGATCAATCCGCCGTGTCTGGGGATCGCCTAGCGCAGTTGCAGAGACTTAGGCTGATCAACCATGTGAATGGTGTCTACAAAGCGGGCGGTTTTCGATTGGCTCGAGATCACCAACGACTGGGTCCGCATACCGCCATGGAAGAAGCGCACCCCTTCCATCAGCTCGCCGGGGGTAATGCCGGTGGCGGCAAACAGCACGGTATCGCCAGAGGCTAGCTCGTCGGCGTCGTAGACCTTATCAAGGTCGGTGATCCCCATTTCGTTGAGGCGAGCAATATTGGCTTCTTTGCTTTCGCCAATCAGGCCGGTCTTAACCACGGCGGGGTCGTAGATCAGCTGGCCTTGGAAGTGGCCGCCTAGGCAGCGCATGGCGGCGGCACTAATGACGCCCTCGGGCGCGGCCCCAATGCCCATCAGCGCGTGGGTGTTGGTGCCAGAGAAAGCACAGGAGATCGCCGCACCGACGTCGCCGTCGGCGATCAGCTTGACGCGGGCACCGGCATCGCGAATTTCTTTGATCAGGTCGTTGTGGCGATCGCGCTTCATCACCACTACCACCAGCTCATCAATGCCGCGATCAAGACACTCGCCCAAAATCTTCAGGTTTTCGGTGGCCGACTTGTTGATGTCAACCTTGCCCTTGGCCTGGGCCGGAGCGGCCAGCTTTTTCATATAGAAGTCGGGGGCGGCAAACAGGCCACCTTTTTCGGAAATCGCCAGCACGGCCATGGAGCCATTTTGACCGTAGGCCACCAGATTAGTGCCCTCGCAGGGGTCAACGGCAATATCGATTTCGAGCAGTTCGTCGGGGTTGCAGACGTCAGTGGCGTTGGGCTGGGTGCAGATGCCCACTTCTTCGCCGATGTAGAGCATCGGAGCATCGTCCCGCTCGCCCTCGCCAATCACGATGCGACCGCGCATGTGAATCTTGTTCATGCGCTCCCGCATGGCTTCTACCGCCACTTGGTCAGCGATATTTTTTTCGCCCTTGCCCATCCAGCGGGATGATGCGATCGCAGCCTGTTCGACAACC
>JBBSKN010000006.1:0-70001 GCA_038256265.1 Phormidesmidales cyanobacterium | reverse complement strand
TCAAACCCTCAAAAAGGGCACCGAAGAGTACGGCATTCGCGCCAAGGTGAAGGTGGCTAAGAATAAAGTCGCGCCGCCCTTTCGCATTGCCGAATTTGACATTCTCTTTGGTCAGGGCATTTCGACCATGGGCTGCCTGGTAGATCTGGCCGAGCAAACCGATGTGATCACCCGCAAAGGGGCCTGGTACAGCTACGGCGGCGACAACATTGGCCAGGGCCGCGACAACACCGTGCAGCGACTGTTAGAAGACGCCGTCTTTGCGGCTCAAGTCGAAGCCCAGGTGCGCGAAAAGCTGGCTATGAACGGTGCCCCAGTGGTTGTTGAAGAACCAGACGACGACGATTTAGACGATTTACTAGGGGATGAATAGGTCTACCGAAGGCGGAGTGGGACCAACTCTGACCCAGAGAGTAGCGTTTTAGCGTTACTCAGGGGAGGATGGAGCTAGCCAATTATTTCAGCCCTATGGATACTCCCGAAAATCGTTCTAGCGCTGGCCTGGGCCTTGCTATTGCGACTGCGATCGCAATTCTTGGCGCGGTGGTGTTTAACACCCTCTTCAGCCGCTTTCCACCCGGTGGGCAAAACGTCGGCGAAATTGCTACCACGATCCTAGCTGGGGTGCTGATCACTCCGGCCAGCTATGCCTTTGCGATCTGGGGCATTATCTACTTGGGGCTGTTCGCCTACGGCATTTACCAGTTTCATCCCCAGCGGCGGCAAGACCCCCAGATTCAACGGGTCAACCAGCTGCTAATTGTGGCCTGTATCGCCCAAACTATCTGGATCTTACTGTTTTCTCTCCAGCAGTTTGGCTGGTCAATTTTGGCCATGGTGGGCATTTTGGTGCCGCTGATCGGCATCTATTTAACCCTGGGCATTGGCCGCGAGCGAGTCTCTCGCCAGCGCCGCTGGATGGCCCACATTCCCTTTAGCCTCTACCTGGGCTGGATTTCGGTTGCCACCATTGTCAACGTCGCCTCGGCCCTCTATGCCTCTGACTGGGGTGGCTGGGGACTTTCTTCAGTCACCTGGACTGTGGCCATGATCGTGGTGGCGGCCATCATTGGCGAGCTGGTGATCTACCGCCGCGGCGATGTAGCTTTTGCCCTGGTGTTTGTCTGGGCGTTTGTGGCGATCGCCGTGCGCCAGAGCGATCTCCCCGCCGTGCGGTGGATCTCGCTAATCGTAGCCGGGGTAATGCTGCTGTGGCTGGCTTTGGTCAAATTTGGTTTGCCGAGGCGATCGCAGGGGTAGCCAGGCCGTCACTTCGCAGTGGGATAATAAAAGCGCAGTATTTTTCGCTGCGGACGTCTTAACTATCTCCATGACCCCTGACTCTGACCTGACTCAACCCTGGCTTTCTCTGCGACGGCTCTTTCTGATTATCGTGACGGCCCTGGTAGGGGTAGTGCTGGTGCAGTCGCTGCTCAGCAGCTGGAACGAGCCTCAGGTGGCCAGCCAGCTTCAGCTCTACCAAACTGACCTGCTGCTTGAGGGCAGCGCCTGGAAGGGGGAGGGCCTCCCTGAAGGCCAGTGGCCGACGATTCGCGCTGGGCTGCTGGGTGACGAGCCGGTCGCTACGGCCCAAAAGCAATACGAAGAGGTGCGCGAGGGGGCTACCGAGAGCATGGCCCGGTGGGCCGGCGATCAACCGCAGTCCGCCGATTCCCTGGCGGACGAAGCCAATGCGGGCAAACCCCTGGCGCGACGGCTGCAAAATGCCGTCACCCAGCAGGAGATACTGATTCACAAGCTAGATCTGCGCCTGGGGCTGATGGAGGCTTACCAGGGCCAGCCCGAGGCGGCGATCGCCCGCTGGGCCCAGGTGCGCGATGACGACAGAGCCTCGGCTCCCGCTGTGCGCACCGCCGACACCCTAATTCGCCTCTGGCAAGACAGCCCTAGCCCAGAGGACGAAGCCTGGCTGCAAGACTCCCTAGATGGCTGGTTTGAATACCGCGCCCTCGACCAGCTCTACCAAATCCAGGACCGAGAGGGCGATCGCGCCCGCATCCAGGCGCAAGAGCAAGACACCGCCCAGGCCAAACTGCTGAGGCTGGCCCTGGTGGGTACCGTGCCCGCCCTCGGCGGCATCGGCGGCATCGGGCTAATTATCTGGCTGGTGGCCCAGCGGGTGCTGCGGGGCAGCGGCTCGGTACTGCGGCACAACGCCGGGCGCGGCTGGGAGATTCCCTGGAGTGGAGAAATCGTCTGGCAGGTGCTGATCTTGGGCTTTTTCTTTGTGGGACAAATTGTGCTGCCTCTGGTGCTGGGGAGCCTGGGCATTGGCGGAGCCGGTCTCAGCAGTCGGGGCCGGGCGATATTTTCTCTGGTCTACTACCTGCTGATGGCGGCGGGGTCGCTGGGGGTGCTGTGGTGGTCAATTCGCCCCTGGCCCCGGCCTCAGAATATGTTCACCTTTAAGCCGTCGCGGTCGGCCCTACTGTGGGGGCTGGGGGGCTACTTTGTCGCCGTGCCGCTGATGTTTGGCGTCGCCCTGCTCAACCAGCAGATCTGGCAGGGGCAGGGGGGCAGCAACCCGCTGCTGCAAACCGTGCTCGAAGAACAGGACGGGGTAGCGCTGCTGGTGTTCTTTTTGACCGCCGCGATCGCCGCTCCAATCTTCGAAGAAACGTTGTTTCGCGGCTTTTTGCTGCCCTCGCTGACCCGCTATATGTCAGCCGGGTGGGCGATCGCCCTCAGCGCCCTGATCTTTGCCGCCGCCCACCTCAGCCTGTCGGAGGTGCTGCCGCTGACGGTACTGGGGGCGGTGCTGGGGTTTGTGTACACGCGATCGCGCAGCCTAATTTCCCCCATGATTCTCCACAGCGCCTGGAACAGCGCCACCATGCTGGGACTGTTCATTCTGGGCGGCTGAGCACCCAAGGCCTTGC
Source organism: Phormidesmidales cyanobacterium (assembly GCA_038256265.1). Lineage (GTDB taxonomy): Bacteria > Cyanobacteriota > Cyanobacteriia > Phormidesmidales > Phormidesmidaceae > Nodosilinea. The sequence goes on along the minus strand of JBBSKN010000006.1, from coordinate 67,101 downwards.
CTCTAGTCGGTGCTCAGCCGTTATCATGGCCCCATGATCACCCTGCTTCACCTCTCCGACATCCACATGGGCAGCGGCTTTGCCCACGGCCACCTCAACCCCGAGACTGGCCTCAACACCCGCCTCGAAGACTTCATCGCTGCCCTCACCCGCTGCATTGATCGCGCCCTGGCAGAATCGGTGGATCTGGTCTTGTTCGGCGGCGACGCCTTCCCCGACGCCACGCCACCCCCCCTGGTGCAGCAGGCCTTGGCCAGCCAGTTTTGTCGACTGTCGGCAGCGGGCATTCCCACCGTGCTGCTGGTGGGCAACCATGACCAGCACGCCCAGGGCATGGGCGGGGCCAGCCTGTCGATCTACAGAACCCTGGGGGTGCCGGGGGTCGTGGTGGGTGATCACCTCGCCAGCCACCGCCTCGACACCGCCCACGGCCCCGTGCAGATCGTCACCCTGCCCTGGCTGACCAAATCGACCCTGCTCACCCGGCCCGAAACCGAGGGGCTTTCCATGGCCCAGGTGAATGAGTTGTTATTAGATCGCCTGCGGGTAGCCCTCGAAGGCGAAATTCGCCGCCTCGACCCAGAAATTCCCGCCATTCTGCTAGCCCACGCCATGGTCGATACCGCCACCTACGGGGCCGAGCGGTTTCTCGCCGCCGGGCGGGGCTTCACCGTGCCCATGGCGATGCTAGCCCGCCCTTGCTTTGACTACGTGGCCCTGGGCCATGTACACCGCCACCAGGTACTCTGCAAGCAGCCGCTGATGATCTACCCCGGCAGCATTGAGCGCGTTGACTTCAGCGAAGAATCTGAGGAAAAAGGCTACCTGCTAGTGCAGGTAGACAACGGCACCGCCGAGGCCAAGTTTTGCCCCCTGCCGGTGCGCCCCTTCAAAACCATCCAGGCCGACCTCACCCAGGCAGAAAACCCCCAAGCTTGCCTAGAGCAAGCTATTGCCAAAGCTGAAATTACCGATGCCGTGGTGCGCTGCCTCTATACCCTGCGGGCCGACCAGGTCGATCAGATCGACCAGTCCGCCCTCGAAACTACCTTGGCCGCAGCCCACAGCTACACCCTACAGCCCGAGCTAAAGACCCAAGCCAGCCGCAGTCGCCTGCCCGAGCTGGGCACCGACAGTGCCCTCGACCCCCTGGCGGCCCTGGCGGCCTACCTGGCCAACCGCGACGACCTGGGAGATATTGCCGAGGGCATGGTGGCCGCCGCCGCCGCCCTCATGGCCGACGAAACTGACGTTGAACTGCCCCTCGACGAGACCGATCTGGCCCTCGACGACCTAGACAGTCTCGCCCTCAAAGAAACCGCCCAGCAGCTGCGCCTGCTCTAGCGGCCTCACCGATGCCCAACCCAGCCATTTAGACTTCCACTTCTGGACTGGGATGAGGTTTAAATACTGGCAGATTGCTTGCAGAGTCGCCCCTTGCAGTAACATTTACCCCTAGCTCCTAAGAACTTAAATTCGGAACCTCAATTTCCTTGAACCCCGTCGGCCCATGAACGAGGGCGAATACCAACGCCGCATTAGCTATCGCCTGCTGCTGACTACCCTGTGGGCTACCCTGCTGCTATTGGCAGTGCAGGCCATCGGGGGGTGGGCCAACCAGTCGCTGACGCTACTGGCCGAATCGCTACACACCCTGGTGGACGGCTTTAGCACGGTGCTCAGTCTGGTGGCGGTGACCTCGCCCCAGCGGCAGATGGGGCGCGAGGTGTGGGGCCATGGCCGGGCCGAGGTGGCGGGTACGCTGATGCTCTGCGCCTTTTTGGGCTTCACCGGAGTAAGCCTGCTATTTATTGCCCTGCGCCAGGTGTTTAACGGGTTAACCGGGGCCACCAATGCCTTCCCGGTGGCAATCGACCCCCAGGTGCTAAAGTTCACGGCGGCTATGGTAATTCTCAATGTGGCCCTGGGCATCTATGCCAGCTATCAGGGCCGCAGCCTTAGCAGCCAGGCGCTCAAGCTCAACACCCGTCACTTTCTGGCCGATGCCTGGCTGAGCATTGTCATGGTGGTGGCCCTACTGGCCATTTGGCAAAACCAGCGCTGGCTCGACCCGGTGTTTGCCCTGGTGCTGCTGCCCCTGGTGGGCCGCAGCCTGTGGCGGGTGCTCAACGATCAGCTGCCGATGCTGCTGCGGCCTACGGCGATCGCCCCCGAGGCCATTGCCCACATTGCCAACCAGGTGGAGGGCGTCACCCGCTGCACCCGCATTCGCTCTCGGGGCATGGTGGGCCGCCAGGTATGGGTTGAGATTCACCTAGTGCTGCATCCAGAGTTTTTAGAGACCTCAGAAACCATTGGCGAACAGATCGATGCTCAACTGCGCCAGCGCTACGGCCCCCTGCGTACCCAGGTCTGGGTCGAGCAATCCCGTCCCTACCAAGACGCCTTCTCAGAACCGGGTATGCCGAACTATCTGCCCCCTCCGTCTGGCGGCAACGGCGATTGGCCCTGAGGAAATTTTGGCGTTGTAGCTGCCTTTGACCGAGCTGATTTTGGTGGGGATGTACGGTTTGCGGTCTACGGTTCACGGCTTGCCTTGAACCGCGAACCGTAAACCGTACACCCTCTACCCCCTTGGCCCACTCTGCATCGGCCCCAGATATCGGGTCAGATAGGGAGAAAATACTTCGTAGATTAGCGTCAGCGGCTTACCCCGGTGCCAAAACAGATAGTGGCGACCCCAGAATGGACCGGCCATGCCAAAGGCTTCTTCTAAGGCTTCGGAGTCACCGTAGTAAATGCCCTGAATATCGCGGTAGAGTTCGGTGCGCAGGCGACCCAGGCTGGCCCAAATAGGCAGCGACTTATTTTGCAAATACTCATCCACATGGTTGGCCTCCCACCAAGAGGCGGCGTAGGCCAGGCGTTGGCCCGAGGCGGTGCGCAGCCACACCTGACGGCGCAGGCGGGGGCCAGGCACCACGCGAATGATGTCGGGGGCACCGTCTGAGTTCATGCCTACGGGGGCCATGTCGATCACGTCGACCTCGGTGCGATCGCGCGTCAGCAGCTGCAAATGTCGGGTAGGTGAGCCATCCCCCAGCAGCAAAATTTGCCAGGCCGGAGCGAGCTGATCGTGGGGCAGGCCTTTTTGTACGGTGGGCTGTCCAGCCTGCCAGCGAGGGCTGAGAGCATGCCAGTTGCTGGGCACCACCGGGTCAATAATGGGCTGTAGAGCAGAGGCCAAGGGCGTTACAAAAATTCACGTCTTATTCCCATGCTATCGCGCCAGCATCGCCCTTTCCAGCCAGATCTAAAGAATCAGCGCAGGCTACAGCAATTCAGTTCATCACCACGACTATCCACAGGGTTCATTGTCGGGGACTGCGCCCCCACGACAGAGGGAATCAAACTAGCGGTCAACGGCACTCTAAGCCGGGAACTGGCGCTGAACTTCAACCGGCTCAACGCCGGGACCGAGTTTCTCTACGAGGCGGTTACTCCCCGCACCATGGCTGAGTGAGCATCGTTGATTGACCACTCAGCCATGGTGCGGGTTAGCCAGGGTGGCAGGTGCTCCTCAATGGAGACCACCTCGACACCAAGATTCACCGATCTTTACTTACCGTTGGCTACTCTAACATCAGCATGAAACGGCCGCGTTCACCGGGGCCAAAGCTGTTAACCAGCACCGTGTAAACCCCGTCTCGGGGAAGTCTGACGGCCATTTCGGAGTTGGTGGTGTTGGGGTTGGCGTCGTCGTTTTCGGCAATGCGGTTGCGGCCTTCGTCCAGCAGCAGCAGGTAGGTGTCAAAATCGGGGCTTTCGAGGCGAATGCGTACTGTCTGCCCGGCCTGACCCCGAAACGAAAACTCCTGAAAGAACGACCCGTCTTGTAGGGTGCGATCGCCCGGCCCCAAATTTCCCTGCTGGCGCAGATTGGCCCTCCCGCTAGGAGTTGGCCCGGCGCTGTCCCTGGCCTGATCGCTGTTTAGGCGCAGTTGATAGCGGCCCGATTCTCCCTGGGCGAGGGAGTTAGCCAGCAACAGGTAAGTCCCCGTGTAGGGCAGCTGCACCGAAATCCGAGCGTTGAGATCGCCGCCGCTGTCGTCGTCTTGAATGGAAAAGTCATCGCGATCAGGGGCCAGCAAGATCAAATAAGGGTCAATCTCTTGACTGCTCATCTCAATGGTAATGGTTTGCCCAGCCCGCCCCTCAAATAGGTAAGGATTGTAGAAGCTGCCGTCGGGCAACAGGTTGCTGCTGTCGTTGAGCTGCCCCTGCACCGTTGCCCCCAGGGCGATGGGGCTCGGCTCACGGCTGGTGCGGCTGGCAGGGGCCGAAGCCGTCGCCGTACCGGCTCGCACCGCAGCCAAAAAACGCTGCACCTCATCCGTGGGAATAGCAAAGCCAATCCCGACGTTGCCGCCCCTGCTGCCGGTGGTGAAGATCGAGGTGTTGACGCCGATCAGCTGCCCGCGGCTGTTGAGCAACGGCCCCCCAGAGTTGCCGGGGTTAATAGCGGCATCGGTCTGAATCACGTTGCGATCAGGGTCAATCCGGCTGACAATGCCTACCGTCAGGGTGCCCTGGAGGCCAAAGGGGCTGCCGATGGCAAAGGCACTCTGGCCCACCCGCACCGAGTTAGGAGGGGCGATCGCCACCGTAGGCAAGCCGGTGGGGTTGCCCCGCAGCCGCACCGCCGCCAGATCGAGGCGGTTTGGGCCATAGCCCACCACATCGCCCTCAAAACTGCGGCCATCGGATAAGCGCACCGTGACCACCCGCTCTCTGCCCACCACGTGGGCATTGGTGAGAATTAGCCCGCTGGCATCGACAATGCTGCCGCTGCCGCCGCCATTGCGGGTGTTGACCGCGACCACTGCCGGGCTCACCTGCTCATACACCCGAATGGTAGTGGCTTCATCAACCACAGATTGGGCCAGGGCAGAGGCACCCAGCAAGCCAGCGCGCGGTGGCATGCTACCCGGCAGAAAGGCTAGCAGCGCCCCCAGCATCAATGAACCCGACGTCAATCGCTTAACTGCTGCCTGTACCATAACCACGCAACACGCCCTATAAAACACAATACTGAGCTGGATTGAGGTGCCACCTGATACATATATCTACCAAGCCTCCCCCTATTGTCAGGATATATCTCTGAAATGAGAAGAATCTGAGCCATTGGCCACTTTAATAGCAGGCACTAGGGTATATCAGTACTGTGGTCATCATTCACTGGCTGGGGTCACTAGAGAAACCCTCTCTAAGAGGATTCAATCTAAATAAACGTTCCCTTCGAGGTCGCAAACTCGGCCCGTTGGGTCTGTTGCCATAAAACTCTGGATAAGTTAGCTGAAGCCATCTAAAACAGAATATTTTCCGTAAAGATTAATAGAGCGATCTTAAGAATTTAGTCTCAGGCCAGAAGTAGGCATAGGATGAAAGCACCTTCACCTCCTAGATCCTCAGGTTCATGTCAGAGCCGAACCCCAAAGCGCTACCCAACGAACTCACTGACGCGGGCAGCGGCAGTGAGGCAGTTGATAGCCGCCTCAACACCGATCAAATGCTCTCGCTGATCGACAGCATTTTGCCCTTTGAGGCCTGCCTTTACCACGAGATCATCCCCCTCTCGGTGGAGTCGAGCCACCTGCACCTGGGTATGGTCAACCCCGCAGATACCGTTGCCGTTGACTACGCCCGCAAACAGGTTTCATTTATTCACTGCTCTCTGGTGCCATGGCCCGTCACCTCTGACTGGCAGCGCAAAATGCTCTCCAAATACCTGAGCCATGCCGCCCAAGCCAAAGCTCGCAGCCAGGCCGCTACGGATGCCCAGTCGCCGCCCTCTAACGACGAATTGCTGACGTTCATTGTCGACAGCCCTGATGAGCTGAAAACTGAGATCTTGGCGAGGTCGGCGGCCATCCCAGCACCTCCACCGCCGCTGCCCGCCCCTGGCTTAGAGACTCAGCCGCTAGCGCTGGTGATTGACCCGGCGGTTGGCCGCGTGCCCCTGGATCGCCTGCACCAGCTGCTGCCCCCCCAGATGACCCAGGCTCTGCTGCATCGGGCGCTGAGCGATGGCATTGGGCGGCTGTATCTGGAGCGGGGGCCAGCCCAGGGGCGTGTGCTGTGGAGCAAAGATGGCGTTGTGCAGGCGGCCCTCAAGCCCCTCACCCTTGACCAGCTGCAAAGTGTAATTAACGAACTCAAGCGGCTTAACCACCTACCCCTGCTGCCCACCACTGAGGCTAAGCAGGCTGATATTGAGCGGCTTTACAAGGGCGATCGCGTTTTGCTCCGTCTACGGCTGATAGCAGGCACCCACGGCGAAGAAGCCACCCTCCAGGTACTGCGGGGAGCGGCGCTAAAGTTTTATCAGCAGCAGCAGCTGGTGCTGCTAGGAGAAGATGCCTTGGGAGTCGCCCAAACGCTGCAAAAACGAATTATTGAAATTCGCGATCGCGCCCGCCAGTCTCTCACCATCGAGTCACCTTCTACCCGCGCCCTAGAGTCTCTCAGCCAGCTACTCAAAGCCATGGAAGCGCAAATTGAGCAGATTATGCAGACCTCTGGCGAGAACTAGACCAGGCAACGAGTCTCGTTGCCTGGTCTAGTTCAAGTTTTAGGTAAATGGATGAGCACAATTCTTCGTAGGGTGCGTCATCGCCATGCGTGACGCACCAAAGCTAACCCCGGCGGTGCGTTGGGCTGTCGCCACAACATACCCTACAGCGTCGCTTAAGTAGGGCTACCCACCTTACAATTTATCTAGCGTTCTGACTTCGAACCCCAGGCACTGGTCATGCGGCCAAAGTTAACCTGAAACTCGTTTAGGCCAAGGAGGGTGCCGGGGCGATCTTCATCCCAAGAAGACGACAGCACCCCATAGGTGAGGCCCACAACTCCAAGACCAAAACATCCCAGGGTAATTAACAGCACAAAGTAAGAAGGCAGCTCAACGACCTGATTGACCACCAAGTAGTAGCTGACAAAAAAAGTCAGAATGCCAGTGACTGTAGGCACCCCTGAGAAGGCCAGCATCCGGCGCAACATGCGGTTGCTTACCACCTCCGGAAGGGCGGTGGCACTGCGCGGCTGCTTAGCGGCGCTAGTCTGTTTGGCCGCACTGGCTTTTTTGACTGGTGTAGTCGCCTTGGCCGAGCCTTTAGCGGAGGCTGATTTAGCCGCTGCTTTTGGCTCTGCAGGAGCTTTGCCAGCCCCCTTGCTGCCAACTGGCTCAAAGGGCAAACGCTTGCGAGGAGAATCGGGGGCCATAGGGCTATCTGATTACCACCAGCAACACCATAACTTGGCTAAAATCGCCTGCTTAGCCGCGAATGCCGAGCTTTTGAATCAGTGCCCGGTAGCGCTCAGAGTCCTGCTTTTGCAGATAACCCATCAGACGCTTACGTTGGCCGATCATTTTTAGCAGGCCACGGCGAGACGAATAGTCTTTTTTGTTTTTTTGCAGGTGCTCACTTAGCTGACTGATGCGAGCCGTAAGCATGGCAATCTGCAGATCGGCAGAGCCAGTGTCGGTTTCGTGCACCTGAAAGTCGGAGATAAGTTCCTGCTTGCGCGCTTGCAACAGAGTCATGGGACAGACAGCTTCTCTAGAAGGATAGATTTGAATCAGGATTTTCCACTATAGCACAGGGGTTGCTGCCCCCATCTACCCCCTCGCCAAGGGATTACTGGCTGAGCCAGGCGATCGCCTCCCGCACCCAGCTTTCAGGGTCTGCCGTCTTTTGCAGGGTAGAGCTGCGGCCCACCGCCTGCAGCGCCTTGAGGATCTCGCTCTGACTATAGCCGAGGGCGCTGAGGGTGGTTTCTACCTCTTCGTAGAGGGTAGGCACTGGCCCAGCGGTGGGCACCAGGCCGACCCCCGACTGGGTTTGCCAGTCTTGCAGCTTAGTTTTTAGCTCTAGCACTAGGCGCTCAGCGGTTTTGGTGCCCACCCCAGGGGTGCGCGACAGCAGCCGTGTGTTGCCGCTGACCACCGCCTGGGTAAGCTCGGCTTCGCCTAGGGTGTCGATTAGGGCCAGGGCCATCTGGGGACCAATGCCGCTAACGCTAATCAGCAAACGAAACAGGTCGCGCTCTTGGCGCTGGCCAAAGCCAAACAGCACCGCTTGGTCTTCGCGAAAGTAAAGGTGGCTATACAGCTGCACCACGTCCCCTAGGGGCGGCAGTAGCGAGAGCTGACGGGCGGGCACCTGCATGTCATAGCCCACCTGGTTTACATCTAGGGTGACAATAATTTTGTGGTTGCCAGGCTTCTGAATATCGGCCAGCACCCCCTTGAGGTAGCTGATCATGCCGAGGTATCAGTCTTTTGAGGGGGGCGGGGTCGGTTCGCGGCGCGATCTGAGCCAGCATCAGCGCGCGAGTCTGGGTAGCCAATAGGGGGTACAACACCTTTGCCGCCCCTGGGGCGCTGAGTGGGCGCAGGGGACGGCGATTCTTTGGGGGGCTGCAATTGGCCGCGGCCGTTTTGAATAATGCGCAGCATTTGCGACAGCTGCTGTTCTACGCTAGAGAGTACCTGGTCGGCGTAGCCATCGGCCTCCTGCTGAATTGTATCCTGCTCGGCCAGGGCCTTTTGGCGCAGGGCCTCCCATTCGCGCTGGGCCTGCAGCTGCATTTGCTCGATGTCACCTATCACCTTGGTTCGCAGACCGTCGCAGTCTTGCTGAGCCTGGCTTTTTAGCTGCTGGGCCAGTTGCTCAGCCTGGCGCACAATCCCTAGCTCGTCGAGGATTTGGGCCGCCTGCTGTTCAGCGGCGGCGATCAAATCTTGGGCATAGCGCTCGGCTTCAGCCATCAAGGTGTTACGCTGCTGCAAAATTTGCACCGCCTGGCGAAAAGCGGGGGGCAGGTTGAGGCGAATAGCGTCAAGCTGGTCGAGCAGCTGATCTTCGTCAACCAGGGTGCGCCCGGTAAAGGGCACCCGGGGGCTGGCGAGAATGATTTCTTCCAGCTTGTTGAGCTCTTGCTGGATGTCGATATCGCCAGGGCTGGGCAAAACTGACCCACCCTCTGCCGCCTCTACAGACAATCCATTGGTTTGGGCACGGGGGCCTCGGGATTGGGCATTGGGGGGCTGGGCGTTGAGGCGGGCGGGGTCTGGGCGTAGCATTGGTAAACGTCTCGCGCTACATGGTGGGGAACAAGGTGATCGATAGGGCCGCCAAAGCTGGCAATTTCTTTAACTAGGCTGCTACTGAGAAAGCCGTATTCTGTAGAGGTTGAGAGAAAAAGAGTCTCGATATCATCGGCCAGGGTTTTATTAGTATGCGCCATCTGCAGCTCTTTTTCGAAATCAGAGAGCACCCTTAGCCCCCGCAGCAGCACTTGAGCGTGGCATTGACGGGCGTAGGTGATAGTGAGGCCGTCATACTGGTCGATATCAATATTGCTGAGATGACCTACTGATCGCTCGATTTGACCAATGCGCTCAGCGGTCGAAAACATTGGCACCTTGTTGGGGTTGCTAGACACCAGCACGATTACCCGATCAAACAGGCGGCTGCCTCGGGTAATAATGTCAACGTGGCCCAGGGTAATGGGGTCAAAACTGCCGGGGTAAATGGCAATCAAAACGACCTCTCCCATTGTGAATGTGGCGATTATAGCTAAATTTTGCCGGTTAAGAGTCTAGGCCAGGGACGCTGGGGTTGAGGCAGCCGGGGTCAGAGGTTTGCGGTAGATGCGATCGCACCGGGCGGTCTCGACCCCGCTGGCGGGTTCATAACCGCTGGCTTCGTATAGCTCTACGGCCTCTTTGAGCACCGAGGCGGTCTCCAGCCAGATCTGATTAAACCCTCGCTGCTGAATGGCAGATTCTAGCTGGCTCAGCCGGTAGCGGCCTAGCCCCTGCCCCCGCGCCTGAGGCAGCAAGTACATTTTACGCAGCTCTACCGCACGATCACCCCGAGGGGTAGGCCGATACCCCGCCGTGCCCACCAGCGCTCCAGCGTTTTCTACCACCCAAAATTCGCCGCCGGTTTCCCAGTAGCAGGCTTCGACTTCGAGGGCATCGCGATCGCTTTCGGTCGGTTCACAGGTCAGGCCATATTCTGCGAGCACCTGGGCGATCAGGGCGACGGCGGCGGCGCGATCGCGGGGCTGCCAGCTGCGAATCAGGTAAGGGCCAAAGGTGCTGCGGTGGTCGGGGAGCGGGGAAGGCATGCCGATTTTGGAGTTTAGAGGGGCGATGTTGACCGGGGGGAGCGAGATCCCAGGGTTCTACTGGTGTATGCCAATTCCCGCGAGCGCCAACCCAAGAACCCTGGGATCTAGGCCAGGGTTCTAGCTGTGGATGCGGGGCTGGGGGTGCAGACTAGCGAGAATTTGACTCTCAGCGACGGCCAAGGTGTCGAGACGAGAGTCTACTGCGGCCCGAGGAAAGCGACCCGTGGCCAGCACCCAATAGGCCCCGTAGTGCCGAGCTTCAGACGCCATCAGGCTGCGGTAAAACTGCGCCAGTTCACCGTCGGGGCAATGCTCTGCCAATAGACCCAAGCGCTCGTGGCTGCGGGCTTCGATCAGGGCCGACACCAGCAGCACATCCAGCTGGCGGTGGGGTTCGACCGGGCGCACCTGCTGGCGCAGCCCGGCTCCGTAGGGCGGTGGCGGCAGCGGCCCAAAGGGCACCCCGCGACGCTCTAGCCACTGATTGACCTGGGCGAAGTGCGTTAGCTCTTCCTGGGCGATCGCCGTCAGCGCCTTGACCAGCTCACCATCAGACGGATAGCGGTTGATCAAACTCATCGCCACCCCCGCCGCCTTGCGCTCGCACTGGGCATGGTCGAGCAAAATCACGTCTAAATTTGCCAAGGCCTGATCAACCCAGGTTTGAGAAGTTGGCGTCTGAAGAAATCTGATCGTAGCGGCGGCGGTAGCCATACAAAATAAGAATCTACGGGCAGCGGCTAAAGACTTTTGAGGTGTTGCACCAAGGCATAAAGCCCCAGGCGATAGCTGTCGGCTCCAAAGCCACAGATCTGACCCACCGCTACGGCGGCTATATAAGAGTGATGACGAAAAGCTTCGCGTTTGTGAATGTTGCTGAGGTGAACCTCGACCGTGGGCAGGCCAACAGCGGCGATTGCATCTCGAATCGCCACGCTGGTATGGGTATAGGCCCCAGGATTGATTAAAATGCCGTCCTTTTCACCAAAGGCCGCCTGAATGCAATCTACCAAAGCCCCTTCGCTATTGGACTGAAAGCTATCTAGAACCACGCCTAGACCTTTAGCTTCACCGGCTAACATTTCCTCAATGCTGGCCAAGGTCTGGGTGCCGTAGACCGCTGGCTCTCGCAGCCCCAGCATATTGAGATTGGGGCCGTGGATGACTTGAACCCTAAGCAATGAATTATTCCCCTAGGCTACTAGACCGATAGCAACCATTAGTTGATTAAAGTGCAGTGTGAAGACAGCTACAGAACGCTCCCCCCAAACCTCACTAGCTCAGAAAAAACTGTCCAGAGGAAAACCTAGCCAGACAAAAAATACTCAGTAGAAATCACTTCGAACAGCGCCTGAACGCTGATCAAAAAGCTATCCACCGTTATCAAAACCTTTCCAAGCCGTTTGAAAGCGCCCTAGCGTCTCGGCTCTTCCACCGGAACAGGCACTAGGTCAGGCTCTGGTTGATGCTCAGGGCCGAACAAGGCCTCAATCACCTTATCGACCCACTCACGCAACTTGTCGAGAGCCTTATCGATGTAATCCATTAGGGCAAAACTCCTTACTGGCACCAGCTACCCCGGCTGCTCTTGCCTGAGACGGGCCTTAAGACCCAGTGGGGTGCTCTTAATCCATAATTACATAATAGCCAATCGAAGCCAATGATCAACTTAACTTTACAGCAGGTTACGGCGCAGGGCATCGAGGGCCGAAAGAGCGCTGAGCTGCCGCACCCAGTCGCGGCCTCGATAGCCTGAGAACTCGTGCCTGTAGCTGATCACCTCACCGTTGGGGGTAGCCAGGCCAATGTAAACTAGCCCCACCGGTTTAGTTGGGGTGCCGCCCCCAGGCCCGGCAATGCCGGTAATGCTCAAGGCCCAGTCGGTTTGCAGCATCGCCTTAGCCCCCAGGGCCATTTGCTCAGCCGCGATCGCACTCACCGCCCCCTGCTCCTCTAGCGCCGCCGCATCGACCTTGAGCAGATTGACCTTGACCCGGTTGTCGTAGGCAATAACGCCGCCCTGGAAGTAGGCCGAGCTGCCCGCAATCTCTGTCAGCAGTTGCCCCAGCCCACCGCCGGTACAAGACTCGGCCACCGCCAGGGTCTGCTGACGCCCTAGCAGCAAGCTCCCCACCACCGAGGCCAAGCTGTCGTCATCGGCCCCGTAGCAGTCGGCCCCTACCAACGCACGAATGCCCGCCTCTACCGGCTCAATTTGGGCTAGGGCCGATTCCCTAGAGTCGGCCCGCACACTAATGCGCAGCTTGGCCTCGCCCTTGCTGGCGTAGGGGGCCACCGTGGGGTTGTCCTGGCTCAGGTAGGGGGCCACCCGCTCTGCCAAAGCCGATTCGCTAATGCCCCAAAACCGCAGCATGCGGCTGACGATGGTGGTGGTCACCCAGCCCTGGCGGTGCAGGTAGGGCACAGCGGTTTCGCGCCACATGGCCTGCATCTCGCGCGGCACGCCGGGGAAGGTCATCAGCGTCAGCCGGGGGCGCGGCGACCAAATAATGCCCGGAGCCGTGCCCTGGGGGTTGGGCAGTACTGCCGCTCCCTCGGGCAGCAGCGCCTGTTTTCGGTTGCTGAGGGGCATGGTGCGTCCCCGAGCAGTAAATTTAGCTTCAATATCGGCCACCAAGTCGGGGTGCTCCACCAGGGGGGCACCAAATAGGTCAGCCAGCGTCTCTATGGTCAGGTCGTCGGGGGTGGGGCCGAGGCCACCCGTAAAGAGAATCAGCTGCGATCTCCCCTGGGCAATGGTTACGGCCTGCTGAATGCGGGCCGGGTTGTCGCCCACCACGGTCTGGTAGTAGTGGGCAATACCTAGGGCCGCCAGCTCCTTAGCCAAAAACTGGGCATTGCCGTTGAGAATATCCCCCAGCAGTAGCTCGGTGCCAACACAGATGATCTCTGCGCTTTGATTTGCGCTCTGGGCCGACGGGGCGGGCAGGCCCGAGTCTGACTCGGTGCCTGACTCGGGAGCTGAGCGTTGAGAGGCTGGGCTTTGGGTCATGGGGCTTGCCAGGGGCAGAAGAGGGCAGCATGTCTGGGGCGCAATAGTGTCATTATGACCATTGCAGGGGAACCGGGAAAAGCCCGGTGGGCCGATTAGAGGCATTCCCCCAGGGTTTGATGAATTGGTTTTTGCCAGGGGAGATTGCCCGATGACAGGTTGGAGCGAACGCAAACCCGGCTGGAGCCAGGGACTGCTGGCCCTGGTGCTGGGGGGCCTAATCTACCGCACCATTGTCGCCATTTGGATGCTGCCGGGCTTTGACGAAGCCTACTATTACCTCTATAGCCGCTACTTAAACTGGAGCTACTTTGATCATCCGCCCGTTGTGGCCCTGACTACCGGGGTGGGCTGGTGGCTGACGGGGGTGATTTCTCCGTTTACTATTCGCATCGGCGCAGTGATGCTCTACTGCCTGAGCCTGGGGCTGCTGTATCTGGCGGCAGCCCGACTCTTTTCGGCGGCGGTAGGGCGTATGACCCTGGTCCTGGTCACCCTGATACCGCTGATTGTGATCAGCTTTGGCATTCTCACTTCCCCAGACAACGGGCTGAGCTTTTTCTGGAGCGCCACGCTTTTAGTAGCCGCCTGGGAGTTTTTCCCCAACAGTAGCCGTCTTAGCCGCCATGGATTGATTCAAGCGACCTATGTACCCACTTGGCGCATCGTGCTGCTGGGCCTCACTGTGGCCCTGGCGGGGTTAAGCAAATACCACGGCTTTGTGCTGGGCGTCAGCCTGGTGGGGTTTTGTGTGGCCTATCGGCCCTACCGAGCGGCGCTGCGATCGCCCTGGACTCTGCTTGCCCTGGTAGTCTTTGGCCTCACGCTCTTTCCTCTGTGGTACTGGAACAGCCAGCACGACTGGATCTCCTTTCGCTTTCAGCTGGGCATGCGGTTTGACGGCACCTCTGCCCCTAGCGGTTTTAGCCTGGGGCAGATGGTGGGCTACTGGCTGCTGTCAGTCCTCTATCTATTTCCGCTGTTTGGCTTTCCCCTGTGGTGGGTGGCGGCAAAACAGAGCGGCAAGCAGGCGCTGTTTTGGGTTTCCCCCAGCCTCAGCAGTGGCGAAGCTCAGCACCATTACAAACAGGCTCTGATTCTCTGGCTGTCGCTGCCAGTGATGTTGTTGTTTACGCTGCTGGGGGGCAAGCAGCAAATTTTGCCCGCCTGGCCCGCCCCTGGCTACTGGGGCATGGTGATTTTGCTAGCCGCCCAGGTGTTGGTGTGGCAGCGCCAGCGGCCTCGGCTGATCCGCCGCTGGCTGTGGGGGTCAGGGTTGTTTTTAGCCTCGCTTTCTATGGTGGCGCTACTGCACCTGCGGCTCGGTATTTTGCAGCAGCCCAGCACCTATGCTCTCTTCGGGGGGCTACTACCCGTCGAGCAAGACGGCTCTACCGAGCTGATCGACACCAGCCAGCTGCAGCGGCAGTTTGCCAACACCCCAGAGCTGCGGCAGGCCCTCAATGAGGTGGGTTTTGTCTTCACCAATGAGTATTATCTGGGGGGGTACCTGGCCATGGGCATTCACCCGGTGGTCGATCTGCCAGTGACCGCCTTTAGCCAAGACCCCCGGGGCTTTGCCTTCTGGTTTAACCCCCAAGACTGGGTAGGCCAAGACGCGCTTTACATGACTATTGAGCGCTTTGTGCAGGATGACGAGATATTAGACCGCTACCGACTGCTATTCGACAATATTGAACCGCTGGGCACCGTTCTGCTCAGGCGCGGCGGCGAGGTGACAGAAACGATTCACATCTATCGGGCCAACAATCTGCTCCGGCCCTACGATTACCCCTATGGCCCCTCAACGGGTGCGCTGCCGCAGCCGCCAGCCGGTGTAGCTGAGTAGCGCCGTAGCCGCCAGGGCATAGACTATACCGCTGGGTACCCCCGCAAAGGCTAAAGCCAGCGTGCCTGCCCAAAGGGTAAGCACGTAGATAAACAACACCGTCACCCGGTGAGACAGGCCCGCCTTGAGCAGCCGGTGGTGCAGGTGACGCTTATCGGCCACAAAGGGAGAATTACCTGACCGCAGGCGATCTACAATCACTGCCGACATATCTAAAATGGGTACTGCCAAAATCAGGTAGGGCAGCAATACCGCCGCCGTCGTGACCGTTTTAACTAGGCCAATAACCCCTACAGCGGCTAGGGTAAAGCCCATAAAGTAGGCACCCCCATCGCCCATAAAGATCTTTGCCGGGTTGAAGTTATAGCGCAAAAACCCTAGGGCACCGCCAGCCAAGGCCGCCGCAATTAGCGCCGCCGCCGGCTGGTTCATATAGAGGCTGACAACGATCATGATCAGCGCGGCAATGCCCGAAACCCCTGACGCCAGGCCGTCTAGGCCGTCGATCCAGTTGATTGCGTTGGCCATACCTACCAGCCAGATAATAGTCACCGGCAGGCTAATAAAGTCGGGTAGCTGGGTCAGCCCGTAAACGGGAATGGTAAGGAAGTCAATGCTGACCCCTACGTACCAAGCCATGGTAGCCACCACCGCCTGCATAAACAGGCGACTCAAGGGCGACAGACCAAACAGGTCGTCGGTGAGGCCAATGAGAAAAAATGCTAATCCGCCTAAAACCACGCCCCAGATCTGAAACTCTTGGGGGGGGGCCAGATGTTCACCCGCAGCGTCGATGAAGCCACCCATGGCCCAGACTACTAGGAGAGCCAGCAGCGTACCCAAAAAGATTGAAACTCCGCCCAGGCGCACCATGGGCTTGTCATGCACCTTGCGCTCGCCGGGCTGATCGACCCTGCCACTTTTAAGGCCTATGCGACGCACAATTGGCGTAGTACCCAGTACCACCGCGGCGGAAATACAAAAGGCCAACACGTGATACAAAACAAACGGCATCCTCACACCCTCCTATTTGGAGAAACCTCCACCCCGTCAAGCTAGGCTTTACCCCAGCAGCCTACAGTTCCTTAGTGGCCTCTACTCACTCTATTCAGGCTAGGCTGGCTGGGCCATCCAGAAACCTGGGGCCAGATTACTCTGGCTAGAGCGTAGTTTGCCCGAAACAGTCCATAGGACAGTCCATAGGATAGGTTGAGTCTTGCCCCATGGGCAAAAACTCCCTGCAATTATGACAGATCATTAAGGCATAACCTTAACTTTCTGAGCGATGGCAGGGAGTTTGGCGGCCATCTCAGCCGCTGCCCAGAGACCATGGGGGTCTGAGGTCAAAAAATAGGTATCAGGTGTCAGGTGCTAGGCCAAAGCCGGGACTAGCCCGCCCAGGTGAGCATAGAGGGGGAAGCGATCGCACAGAGCCGCCACCCGTCGCTTACAGTCTTCTGCGATCGCAGTATCTTCGGGGTTGAGCAGGCGCTCGGCAATAATGTCGGCGATCTCGGTAAACTCGACAGCGCCCATGCCCCGGGTGGTCATAGCCGGAGAACCCAGGCGCAGCCCGCTGGTGACAAAGGGCGACTCGGGGTCGTAGGGCACGGTGTTTTTGTTGGCTGTGATGTTGACGCCACTGACCAACTGATCGGCGCGCTTGCCGGTCATGCCAATGGAGCGCAGGTCGCAGAGCACTAGGTGGTTGTCGGTGCCGTCAGAGACCACCTTGATACCCCGCTGCTGAAGCTGGGTCGCCAGCTGCTGGGCGTTGGTGATCACCTGAGCGGCGTAGGTGCGAAACTCGGGTTTGAGAGCTTCGCCAAAGGCCACGGCCTTGGCAGCAATCACGTGCTCTAAGGGGCCGCCCTGGCTACCGGGAAACACCGCCTTGTCAAACTTTTTGCCCAACTCCGCGTCGCGGGTGAGAATCAGGCCGCCACGGGGGCCGCGCAGGGTCTTGTGGGTGGTGGTGGTGACCACGTCGCAGTAGGGCAGGGGGTTGGGATGCTGATTAGCGGCCACCAGACCGGCGATGTGGGCAATGTCGGCCATCAGGTAGGCCCCGACTTCGTCGGCGATCGCCCGAAATTTCTCAAACTCAATGGTGCGAGGGTAGGCCGAGTAGCCGCAGATGATCAGCTTGGGGCGATGCTCTAGCGCAATCTTGCGAATTTCATCGAAGTCGAGCTGCTCGGTCTCGCGGCTTACCCCGTACTGAGCCACCTTAAACCACTTGCCCGACACGTTTACCGGCGACCCGTGGGTGAGGTGCCCGCCGTGGGAGAGATCCATGCCCAAAATAGTGTCACCGGGTTCGAGCAGGGCTAGAAAGACGGCAAAGTTAGCCTGGGCACCGGAGTGGGGTTGCACGTTGGCGTGGGCAGCCCCAAACAATTCTTTAGCGCGATCAATGGCTAGCTGCTCGGACTCATCCACAAAAGCGCAGCCGCCGTAGTAGCGCTTGCCCGGCAGGCCCTCAGCATATTTGTTGGTCAAGACCGAACCCTGGGCCGCCATCACCGCCGCTGAGGTGAAGTTTTCGCTGGCGATCAGCTCCAGGTGGTCACGCTGGCGCTGGAGCTCTCGCTGCATAATATTTGCCAACAGCGGATCGGACTCTTGTAAAAAATCAAAGTTAGTTTGAGGCACGGGCAAGGCTCCCAACAATCGACAGAACTATCTCTAAGCAAGGGCAGGGTGAACAGCGAACGGGTGGCCGACTAAGGAGAGCTGCCTTTTCCCGAGGAACACCCCGACAACAATGGACGGCGGCAACATCGACAGCGGAGCGAGGACAACTATCGGCCAAGAGAGGCCAATGGCCAAAACCCGATTGCCAAACACCAAATCAACCTACGACATTGAGCAGATTTAATATGCAGTCTATTATCTTATCTGGGTGGCTTTGAATTGGGTAGGTTCGCGAAGATTGTACGGGAGCCTTGCCCATGCCTCAAATTCAGAAGCTGCGGGCAAATGTTACGGATTGCAACATATAATCTTTAGAAACGGCAGGGGCAGGGTTGCTTCGGGGAATGGGCCGATTTCAACTGTTTTGCCAAAGTTGGGTGCAGTTGTGAGAGGCTAGTTTAAGCAGAATTGCCTGTAGTCGGTTTGAGATTGATATTCTCCAGGTTTGGGTCATTAATGCTGCAACTGACGGATTCTCCCCCCATCCAGTCCCTATCCTCCGTCGAGGATGCCTACGAGGTGTGTCGGCGCGTCACGGCGAAGTATTCCAAGACGTTCTATACCGGCACCATGCTAATGGCCCCCGCCAAGCGGCGCGCCATTTGGGCGATTTACGTCTGGTGCCGTCGCACCGATGAGCTGGTGGATGGGCCGCAGGCGCAGTTTACCAGCGAGAAAACGCTGGATCGCTGGGAGGCGCAGCTAGAGTCAATCTTTGCGGGCTGCCCCGTCGATGACGAAGACCTGGCTTTAGTGAATACCTTGGAGCAGTTTCCCCTCGACATTCAGCCCTTTCGCGACATGATTGCGGGTCAGCGGATGGATTTGCACCGCAACCGCTACGAAACCTTTGAAGATTTAGAACTCTATTGCTATCGCGTAGCAGGCACCGTGGGGCTGATGTCGACCACGGTGATGGGCATCGACCAACAGCTGCAAACCGCTCCTTGGAGTCAGCAGCAAAACTTTGACCCTACCCCCCAGGCGATCGCCCTAGGCATTGCCAACCAGCTCACCAACATTCTGCGCGACGTAGGCGAAGACGCCCGCCGGGGCCGCATTTACCTGCCCCTAGCCGACCTGGCCGCCTTTGACTATACTGAGGCAGATCTGGTGGCCGGAGTGGTAGATGATCGCTGGCGTGCTGCCATGGCCTTTCAAATTGAGCGGGCGCGGCAGTTCTACGCCGAGGCCGAGGGCGGCATTGGGCTGCTGAGCGAAGATGCCCGCTGGCCCGTATGGTCGGCACTGGCCCTCTACCGCCAAATTTTGGATGTGATCGAAAAGAACGACTACGACGTGTTTAACAAGCGGGCCTTTGTGCCATCTCTGCGCAAACTGCTGACCCTGCCGAGAACGCTGCTAAAAGCGCGAGTGCTTTAGGTTTTACTCTGGAGTAGTAGATGCTTGGATGGGCAATGTCCATCAATAAACTGGCTTAATGCGATGCCGTGCCGTATTTTTCTAGGGGCTCTGGCAGGGACATTAGAACTTGTTACGATATATGTAGGGCTTCCTTTCCCTGTCGTATCTGCCCCCTGTGTTCCATGACGACCACCGCCATCCCCTCTGCCAAAATTTCAGCTGCCACTACTTGGCAGATCACGCTGCTCTACGACGGCAACTGCCCCCTGTGCCTGCGGGAAGTAAACTTTTTGCGCCAGAAAGACAATGGGCGAGGGCTGGTGGCCTTTACCGACATAGCTGCCGATGACTATGTCTCAGAAGAAAATGGCGGCGTGGACTTTGCCACTGCTATGGGCCGCATTCACGCGGTGAAAGCCGACGGCACCGTGATTAAAAACGTCGAGGTATTTCGCCAGGTGTACGACGTGCTCGGCATGGGATGGATCTATGCGCCGACCCGCTGGCCGATTGTGGGTGCCCTGGTTGACTGGGCCTACGGCATTTGGGCCAACTGGCGGCTGGCGCTGACCGGGCGGCCCAGTCTCAAAACCATTTTGGCTGAGCGCGAGACCAGGCTGAGCCAGGGCTGTGGCGAGGGTGAAGCGGGTCGCTGCCGCATTTAGTGCCCTCTAGGGTTCACGGTTTAAGGTATACGGTTCAAGGCATGCCGTACACCTCAAACCGTGAACCGTATACCTCATTCACCTATCACCTTCGGCTTTGCCGGGTATTCGGCTTAGGTAAAGAATTCTCTCAGCTTTCCCCATGGTGGGCTGAGGTTGGCGACAATCTATGGGTCTACCAAGGCTGCGCGGCCCAGGGTGTTTCGGCAAACTCACGCTGACCACCGCCACCAAGGAGACTAACCCGATGAAACTGGCTTACTGGATGTATGCCGGCCCGGCGCACATTGGCACTCTGCGCATCGCCAGCTCGTTTAAGAACGTGCACGCGATCATGCACGCGCCCCTGGGGGACGACTACTTTAATGTGATGCGATCAATGCTGGAGCGGGAGCGCGACTTTACCCCCGTCACCGCCAGCATTGTTGATCGCAACGTCTTAGCGCGCGGCTCCCAAGAAAAGGTGGTCGACAACATTGTCCGCAAGGACAAAGAAGAGCACCCCGACTTGATCGTGCTCACCCCCACCTGCACCTCCAGCATTTTGCAAGAGGATTTGGCTAACTTTGTGCAGCGGGCCAGCCTCGACTCTCAGGGCGACGTGCTGCTGGCCGATGTCAACCACTACCGGGTGAACGAGCTGCAAGCCGCCGATCGCACCCTTCAGCAGATCGTGCAGTTCTACACCGAAAAAGCCCGCAAGCAGGGCACTCTACCCGAGGGCAAAACCGAGAAACCCTCGGTGAATATCATTGGTCTCACCACCCTGGGTTTTCACAACAACCACGACTGCCGCGAGCTGCGCACTCTGATGGCTCAGCTCGGCATTGAGGTGAACCTGGTGATGCCCGAGGGCGCACTGGTCACCCAAATTAAAGACATGGGCCGGGCCTGGTTTAACCTAGTGCCCTACCGCGAAGTGGGGCCGCTGACCGCTGACTACCTGAAAGAAGAATTGGGTATGCCCTACGTCGATATCACCCCTATGGGCATTGTCGAGACCGCCCGCTGCATTCGCGCCATTCAAACGGTGCTGAATGAGCAGGGGGCCGAGGTCAACTACGACGGTTTCATCGACGAGCAGACTCGGTTCGTCAGCCAAGCGGCCTGGTTCTCGCGCTCGATTGACTGCCAGAACCTGACCGGCAAAAAAGCCGTGGTGTTTGGCGACAGCACACACGCCGCCGCCATGGTCAAGATCTTGGCGCGGGAGATGGGCATTCATGTGGTGCTGGCAGGTACCTACTGCAAGTACGATGCCGACTGGTTCGCGGCTGAGGTGGGCGAGTACTGCGACGAGATTCTAGTCAGCGAAGACAACGGGGAAATTGGCGATCGCATCGCCCAACTCGAACCCGCCGCCATCTTTGGTACCCAGATGGAGCGCCACGTGGGCAAGCGGCTCGACATCCCTTGCGGCGTAATTGCGGCCCCTATCCACATTCAAAACTTCCCGGTGGGCTATCGCCCGTTCATGGGCTATGAGGGGGCTAACCAGATCGTTGACCTGGTCTACAACTCCTTTACCCTGGGCATGGAAGACCACTTGCTAGAGTTCTTTGGCGGCCACGATACTAAAGAAATTCTCACCAAGACCATGAGCGCCGATGCCGCCGCCGAGGGAGGCCTGGGCTGGAGCGCCGACGGCCTAGCCGAGCTGCAAAAAATTCCCGGCTTCGTGCGCGGCAAGGTAAAGCGCAACACCGAGAAATATGCCCGCGAGCAGGGGGTCGCCAGCATCACTGCCGAGGTGCTGTACGCGGCGAAGGAGGCGGTGGGAGCATAGGAAGGGAGGGTGAAGAAGTGAAGAGGTCGGGAAGTGAAGAAGTGACTTGTACCCTTCACCCTTCACCTATCCCTAATATTCCACCAGGTGCCCTGATCTTCTGCCCAGGGCTAAACCTGACGAAAAGCACCCAGATGGGACATTTTTTCAGACTGCTGCTGAATCTGCACCAGCAGCGAGTTGCACACCAGTTCGCACAGGTCGAACACAAAGCTGCTGGCAATTTGGTAGTAGACACAGACCCCCTGCTGCTGACGGCTGACAATGCCCGCTTGGGCCAAAATCTTCAGGTGTTTAGACACATTCGCTTGCCCTAGACCAGTCGCCTCGATGATTTCGGTCACGTTCTTCCGGCCCATTTTGAGGGCGCAGACAATCTGCAATCGGCTCGACTCTGAGAGCACCTTAAAGAAATCGGCCACCAGTTGCAGGGTCTCTGGGGTGAGGTGAATCGGAGGGCGATCGCTGTCGGAGAGAGGCGGTTGCTGAACGATGGAAGAAGAAACCATAGACGTAGACCGGGGAGCAAAAAAGTTGAGATTATTTTATTACTGATTAGTAGTATAACAACCGTACTCCCAACTCATCCACCCATCTACCCCTTTACCCCACTCCCCGTCTCCGTCGGCACAATATAGCGCTGGAGCAGCACAAAGACTGCGATCGCCGGCAGCACTGACAAAATCGACCCTGCCGCAATCAGCCGCCAGTCGAGGGAAAAACTACCCGCCAGCCGGGCCACGCCCAAAGGCAGGGTGTAGCGCTCGGGGCGATCAAGCAAAATCAGCGGCCAGAGAAACTCTCCCCAGGTGCCGATAAACACAAAAATCCCCAGGGTGACCAGAGCCGGGCGGGTGGCGGGCAGCATCACATTCCACCAGATGCCCAGATCAGAGCAGCCGTCCATGCGGGCGGCC
The DNA here is from genome assembly GCA_038256265.1 of Phormidesmidales cyanobacterium. Taxonomy (GTDB): domain Bacteria; phylum Cyanobacteriota; class Cyanobacteriia; order Phormidesmidales; family Phormidesmidaceae; genus Nodosilinea. Next base: position 44,645 of record JBBSKN010000006.1, on the reverse strand, counting down.
TCTTCGAGTTCTTTGGGCACCCCCTGAAACGCCTGGCGCATGAGAAAAATGCCAAAGGCCGAGACCAGGTAGGGCAGCACCAGCCCGAGGTAGCTGTTCCGCAGGCCCCAGTTCACTGCCAAAATATACAGTGGTATCATCACCACCTGAAACGGAATCATGATGGTGGCGACGATCAGCGCCAGCAGGGCGTCGCGACCCCGAAACGACAGCCGCGCCAGGGGGTAGGCCGCCAGGGAGCACAGCAGCAAATTTGCCGCCACCGTCAGCACCGCTACAATGGTGCTGTTGAGAAAGTATTGGCCAAAGGGGTTTGACTGCCACACCTGGCGGTAGTTGGCCAGGGTGGGCTGCTGGGGCAGCAGCTGGGGCGGGTTGGCCAACAAATTTTCGGTCGGGCCTTTGAAAGAGGTGCTGAGCAACCACAACAGCGGGAAGACCATGACAAAGGCGATCGCCAGCAGCAGCACGTAGATGCCCAGGTTTCGCCAGTGGGGCCACTTGGCAATTGCTTGCAGGAATGGCGGATACTTAGAGCCTGGCACCGCTAGTCTCTCCCGTTAGGCAGAACTAAATCCCAGGGTTCTTCAAGAACCCTGGGATCTGATCGGTGAGAATACCGCTTTGACAGGGCCATTGCATCACCCCAAGGTCAGCTCTTGCAGCAGCCAAAATCCGGCAAAGGATTCACTTTCGCGGCTGTCTTGGATACCGATAAAGTGCACCTGGTTGGCTTTGGCCTTGGCGGCCTCAAAGGCCTGGGCTTCGGCCAGCAGGTCAGCGCCAGGCAGACCCGCCAAAACCCAGCTGTCGGCGGCTCCGGTTTCGAGAATAATTTGGGGCGTTTTGCCAGACTCTATCCGCCAGTAGGCTAGCTCTAGGCCCGACATCCAGGCGGCGAGAGCCGTGGCCCGCGGCGAGAAAATCAGCAGGCCGGGGATCGGGGTGTTGGGTTCTAGATTCGCCATATCGAGGGGAAACGACTCGCCAAAGCCAATCTCCCAGTCGGGCAGATCGGCAAAGGCGGCGGCTTCAAGGGTGACAAAGCTCCACTGCTGCCCCAGTAGGGCATCGGGCAGGGCCTGGGCGCTGGGGGGCGGGGCGGCTACCGAGGGCGACGGTGCGCTGGTGTAGCCTGCCATGGTGGGGTAGAGGGTTTGGGTGCGATCGCTCAACCACCGCTGCAACGCCACCGTGCGTCGACTGGGCCGGGCCGGAATGCCCGCCTCTTCGCAGGCCCGCAAAATCATATTTTGCATCTGGTAGCGGAAGTAGCGAATGCGGTTGGGGGGAGCGATGCCCTGGCTAGTTGCCTCGGCGATCGCCTCCTCAATCGCCCCCTTGAGACTGATGGAGTTGACCTCGCTGCTGGGCAAAAACTTGCTGTAGCGAAACAGCCTGTCGGCCTCTACCCCAGTGCCCACCAACCCTTCGCAGAGCAGCACTTCCCAGAGTTTTTTTTGGTTGTCATCCAGCAGGGGCCGGGAGTAAAAGTCGAGTTCCCAAACGGTGCCCATGTGCCTAGGCCTCGCTGTCGTTGAGCATGCGGCTGACGTCGGCCAGGCGGTTTTCGGCATCGGCAAACACGGCATCGGGTTCTTTAATCACCTCGCCGGGGTATTTTTCGAGCACCTTAGTCGAGAGTGAAATCCGGTTGCGCTCGGGGTCGAGAGCCACCACCACGGCTTTAATCGACTGCCCCACTTGCAGCACCGTGGGCAGTGACTCGACATAGTTTTTGCTGATTTGCTTGATGTGCAGCAGACCGCTAATGCCGTCAAAGTCGACAAACGCACCAAAGGGTTTGAGGCTGGCCACGGTGCCGTCGATCAGCTGGCCTAGGGCTAGGGTGCTCATCACCTGACTGCGGGCTGCGAGGCGGGCTGACATCACCAGCTTGTTGGCGGCGGGGTTGACCTCTAAAAAAGTCACGGTGAGCCGTTGGCCCACGGCCTCGGAGAGATCTTCGTAGGTGCGGCCGATGTGCGATCGCGGCACAAAACCCCGCAGACCCTCCACATCAACTGTGACACCGCCCTTGTTAAACCCAGTGACTTTGACCTCTAAGACAGCGCTTTCTTCAGCCTGCTGGGCCAGCTTTTGCCACAGCTGCTGTAACTGTAGCTTGCGAATCGACAGCAGCACCTGACCGTCAGCATCCTGGTCGCGAATCACCTGAAACGAGTATTCAACGCCGGGTTCTAAAATGCCCTCAAAGGAAGACACCGCCCGCACCGCTGCCTCGCGGATAGGCAAAAAGGCTGACGACTTACCGCCAATATCTACCGTGGCCCCATCGTTGGCAAAGGAAATCACGGTGCCCCGTACGGTGCTGCCCACCTGAAAGTCGTAGTCGTGGGCCTCAAGGGCTTTGGCAAAATCTTCGGCGGAGAAAGTCAAGGGTGAGACTCCTAGACAACAAACACAATTAGACTAGCTTTCTACTATACAACGCTAGTGTTTTTGACCGATGCCTGACCCTCACAACCCGATGGTCAAAGAGCTTCTTAATTTGAGAGAAAAAGATAACCCTGCTACTAGCAATCGGCGATAGTCGCCGTGACCCTAGCCCAGCTTGCCCGCCACGACTAGCTTTGATACCGCCGCCATGGCTATCGGCACGACGGGCCAAGACCCTTTACAATAATGCCGAACGTGCAGCTCCCAAAAAGCCATGGCCGACGAGCAATTTAGCCTGTTTAACGCCGGTGGCGATCCAGGTATAGACCCCAGCAGCGTTAATTTTGATGCCATCCCCACCGACAGGGCCGTGCCCATCGTGCCCGGTATTTACCCCGACCTGGCTACCCTAGGCACCCATTGCCGCAGCTGCCAGCGTTGTAGTCTGGCAGAAACCCGCACCAATGTGGTGGTCAGCCGGGGCAGCCCCACCGCCCCCGTGCTGATCATCGGCGAAGGGCCAGGACAGCAGGAGGATGAACAGGGTTTGCCCTTTGTGGGTAAGTCGGGTCAGTTGCTCGAAAAAATTCTTGAGTCGGTACGCTTTGACACTGAGAAAGACGTGTACATCTGCAACATTGTCAAGTGCCGCCCGCCCGAGAACCGCGTGCCCACCACCGTCGAGGTCAATGCCTGCAAAGGCTACCTGCTAGAGCAGATTCGCCTGGTGGATCCTAAAATCATTCTTCTCACCGGGGCGACGGCCCTCAAGTCGCTGCTAGGGGTAAAACAGGGCATTAGCAAAGTGCGTGGCCAGTGGATGGAGTGGGAGGGTCGCCTGTGCATGCCGATCTTTCACCCTGCCTACCTGCTGCGCAACCAGTCGCGCGACAAGGGCAGCCCCAAGTGGCTGATGTGGCAAGACATTCAGTCAGTAAAAGCCAAGGTGGAGGAGCTAACTGGGGGATGAGAACAACCGCTACTGCGCTCGAAATTCTACGGTCAAAATCGCCCCTAAGCCTCGATTCATTGGCCACGCAACCGGAAAATCCACGGCGGAATAATCGCTTTGCACTTGCTTCAGAGCGCGTTGCCAGCTTTCCTCAAAGAGCTCACCGCTGCATACAACGGAAACCGAGTTTCTAATTCCACGGGTTTCTCTGTCCAGCAATTCTGGAACCTGACTGGGCATCCGTCAGGTTCAGTACGGCTTTCTATACCCGGCAATTTGGGAATCTCTGACAGAATGAATGAGGGGTTCAAGGTTTGAGGTATGGGGGCCATAAACCGTGAGCCATAGACTGTAGACTCGTACACCCCATACTCATTTCCCCAGCGAAGGAGACTTAAATGGATACCAACAACCTTTTGCGCCAGCTGCTCATGATTGGCGTGGGCACCACCTCTCTGGTGGCAGAGCGGGTCAAGGTCGTGGCCGAAGAGTGGGTGCGCGAGGGTAAGTTTAACCCCGAGCAGGCCAGGACTTTGGTAGATGAAGTGATGACCCAGCTCAATGAGGGTAACGGTGCGCTAGAAGACCAGTTTCAGCGACTGTTTCGCAATACTCTGCAAGACTTGGGCGTGCCCCGCCAGGCGGAAATGGACGAGCTGCGCGGACGGCTAGACCGCCTAGAGCGCCAGGTGCGCGATCTGGAAAACCGTGCCTGGAAGTAGGCTCTCTCTCCATAGCACAGCTGCCGTTATGGATCGGACGTGGTAGACCCCATGGCCAGCGTGCCGATCTTTTTGGTGCTCACCACCGGCATCCCCGCCAGCCTGCACAACCGCCATGCCCGCATATTGCCCGCAACCGTGGTGATACTGCCGAGCACCAACGTGCTGGTTGATTCTTAATGGGCTAGCCGATTGATTTAACATCCCTAGGCTGGGTGATGCCCTAAGGGTTAGGGCAGTGGTGCATTCGGGGACAATGCACGATTTCACCAATCTTTGGGTTATATAAAATTGGTGTGTTGCCTCCGTGTGTTCCCGTAGTTACCAGTTGGGCAAGTTAGTCGTAGAACTATGGTTTGCTCTAAACTTGGGGAGTTACCTGCAACATCTGTGTTTTTTTGGCGTTACGGATTTGGCTGAAGAGATTGAGTATAGGCCGAGGATAGCAGTAGCTTACAGATAGCAATGTTCCACCAGGCAGCGTATCGTCTCGTTGGCCGCAAGCCTCTTCAGGAACCCCTGACCCATGAGTTATCCGAGCTTTCATAGCTTTATTAAGCTGCTGCGCAGCCTGCTCAAGCGCAGGCAGCCTTGGCTATTTGAAGAATCGATCTTTTTGGCTGACCTGTGCCTGGCTTACGGAACCGTTGCCGGACTGGGCGATCGCGATAAAAAAACCCTATTCTTAGCCGCTCATTTCAAAAACCTGGGGGCTATCTACCTTGACGACCAATACCTTCGGCAAGAGTACCGCGACCACAGCGAAGCCATTCACCAAATGGAGGTGCTGTTTGCCGCTAGCGCCAAACTCGCCAAAGATTCATGCTTGATAGATGTTGCCAACGTGCTGGAGCAGTACCACCTGCGAGCAATTCCGCAGAATCATCTCGCTCGCATCTTTCAGGTGCTCAACGCCTGGGTGTCTTGCCGTCAGCGCAAGGGCTGGCGCAGCCCCATGAACGACAAAGAAGCGCTGATTATTCTCAAGCAGCGGGCCGAAATGGAGTGGTCTGATCCCAAGGTGGTGTTCCACTTTATCGAGCATTTGTGTCGCTATTCGTCACGACCAGAGCGACGAATGGCCTGCGCTATCAATGGGTTTGAGGTGCCACCCGAGGTGCCTGAGATAAGAGACTTTAGCTTTGACACCCTCGAAGACCAGTTTCAGGACCCAGTTGAAGCCGAAGCCTCCAGCGGTTTTTAGGTCAATCTACCCCGGTCTAGAGTCTGGGCCAACCTGGGGGCATTTTCTACGGGGTATTGCAGAAATCGCCAGGGGGATGGTCACGGTTAACGCTAGGGGATACAGTTGGGGAGATTGCTGGGTCACTGTGCGCCTTGCCGGCTGACCCGGGCATGGGTTTGTTCGGCAATAGCTACCAAGGCTCTGTTATGGCTAACGACGCAACGAATAGGGAACTGTCTTACACTAGTTCGCTCTCTGAGGCTGATCTAGAAGCGGCCTCTTACCTAGACACCATTGAGGCGGTGATCTCTAGCCTCGATCAGGGTGATGGCGCCATGGTCAGTCAGACCGCCGAGGGCCACCTGTGGCGGTTTAAGTACGGCAGCGTAGAAGTCTATGTGCAGCTCACGGGCGAAACCGAGACCGACACGCTGACGGTGTGGTCACCAGTGCTCAAACTGCCTGCCAAAGACGAGCCTCGCCTGACGAAGCTGCTGCTAGAGAAAAACTGCAACGAAACCCTTGAAGCCCGCTTTGGCATCTCTGGCGATCAGGTGCTGGTGATTTCGAGCCGCATTCTTAAAGATATTTCTGCCGCCGAGATTTCGCGGCTGATGACCATTGTGGCCACCATTGCCGATGACTCAGACGAGGCGCTGGTCGAAGAATTTGGGATGGGGTAGGAGAAAGGTTTTAGGTGTCGGGTTTCGGGCTGCCCCTGATACCTGACACCCAACACCTAATTTATTTCCTAAGCTCTCGCCTCTTCAATGACCGATTTAGCGATAGAAGGTAGTTGCAGCCCCGGCGGGTACTGACCGTCTTCTTTGATGCGTTCAATCATAGCCGGGGAAATGCGCAGGCCCAGGTGATCAGCGATCGCCCGCACCACATCCCCGCGATCAATTGTGCCCGCCACGGCATCGGCAGGGGTAAGCACCGTCAGTCGTGGTAGGTTGAGCGCTTCGAGCTGGTCAATGGTCTCGGTCAGGGGAGTATTCTCTCGAACTGAGGGAATCTCTAGCAGGGGCTTGGCGATGTGGCTGAGAGGCAGGGCTTCCCACTGGCTGCGCTCGATCTCCCGCATGGCATCAATGCTGACCAGACCCCGATAGCGCCCCTCAGAAGCGGCGAAGTAGGCGGGGGGGCGGTTTTCTTCGAGCAGATAGGTGTCGGCAAACTGCCGCAGCGGCATGGCAGCATCGACTACCTTAAAGTCGCGGGCCATGGCGTCAACGGCGGTGAGAGCTAGCATCGCCTCTTGCAGGTTGGTGACCTGGTTGTAGGAGGCGGCATTGCGCAGGGCAAACCAGCCGATGGCGGCAATCCAAAAGCCTGAAAATGCTTGGTAGGCCAGGGCCATTATCAGACCAAAGGTGATCGCCAGCCAGCCCAAGATTTGGCCGGAGCGCGCCGCCCAGCGAATGCCTTTGATGCGGCTGCCGGTACCCTTCCACACTAGGGCTTTGAGCACCTGGCCGCCGTCGAGGGGCAGGCCGGGAATCATATTGAACAGGGTGAGCACCAGGTTGATCTGGGCGACGCTGCCTGTGATCACCGCCACCGGAGTGGGCAGCCCAGGGATCAGGGAGACAGCGGTGAGTAGTATAAATAGGCCGAAGCTCACCAGGGGGCCGGCGATCGCAACTTTGAGCGCATTCCCTGGCGTCTTTGACTCTTTGTCGATGGAGGCAATGCCGCCAAACAGAAACAGCGTGATCGAGTTGACCGCAATGCCCTGCATCTTGGCAGCAACGCTGTGGCCCAGCTCGTGCAGCAGCACCGAGGCAAACAGCAGCAGCGCTAGGGCAAAGCCCATGGCCCAGGCTAGGTTGCCCCAGGCCGAGTGCCAGCTGGGTTCTAGCCCGTAGGACACGGTCACCAGCAGCAAAATAATGAACCAGGAACTATCAATAAATAGGGGAATGCCTAAGATAGCCCCAATACGCCAGCTGGATTGCATCGCCCTAACCTCTTAACGCCAACCCAGACGCCGATGCCCCCTGTGATTTATCTGGGGGTGATCGGAGCTGGGGTATAGTCTTATTCTATCAACGGGGCAGCGATAGCGCTGGCTACCTCGCCTAGGCCATTTTGTCTAGAACAAAGATCAGAGCCAAGCCTGAAGCCGCGAGCTGGCTTAGACATCTACAGCAGCCCGGCGTTGGCCATGCCCAAAATCATGCCCGCGCCAAGAATGTGGCCCAGGCTGGCGATCGCCAGCAGCTCGGCCAGGCCAAAGCCCTCAAATACCAGGGGCAACCCCACGGGCAGAGCAGGGCCAACCCCAGGCTTTTGAATGGCATACTTGCCAATGGCCAGAACAAATAGGTTGCAGGTAATCATGACCAGCGCCACTTTATACGACCACTCAGGGGTGGTGGGCACGGTTTGAGCCAGCAGCAGGGTAGAAAACAGCAATGTTATGTCTCCGCTAGAGGTTTAAGATCAAGATTTAACGTCTCTGAATTATAAAAATCTCCTGACACCCCCTCGACAGAATGTTCAATAGAGTTAACATGCGGGTCAAAATTTGCGGCATTACCCAGGCTGAGCAGGCGATCGCGATCGCCTGCCACGGCGCTACCCACCTGGGCTTTATCTGCGTGCCCCAGTCGCCCCGCTACATTTCGGCTATGGCTTTGGCTGACATTACCCGGTCGCTCGACGCGGCGGGGGTGAGGGTGAAGACGGTGGGGGTGTTTGCCGATGCGTCGCTAACGGAGATCTGCACGGTGGCCCGCCAGGCCAACCTCAGCCACCTTCAGCTGCATGGACAAGAGACCCCAGCGCAGTGCCAGCAGCTGCTAACCGAGCTGCCGGGGGTGGCGCTGATCAAAGCCATTCGCGTGCGCACCGCCGCCGATCTAGACCGCGCTGAAACCTACATTCCCCACGTGGAGGCGCTGCTGCTCGATGCCTACCACCCCCAGCAGCTCGGCGGCACGGGGCTGACCCTCGACTGGGATGCCCTGGGGGTATTTAAACCCGCTTGCCCCTGGCTGCTGGCCGGGGGGCTGACCCCTGAGAATGTGCCATCGGCCCTCTCGGCCTTGAGGCCCGATGGCATTGACCTCTCCAGCGGCGTTGAGCAGCGCCCTGGGGTGAAAGATTTGGCCCTGGTAGAGCGGCTGTTTGAGCAACTGCGGCTAATAGTGCCTGCGTTAACCCCGTAGCAACCTGGCGTGGGCCGCAAAAATCCTACCGGTGATGCCTCTCCCCATGTTCTAGCAGCTGCTCGATCGCCGTTAACCGATGCTGCCATGATCGCAGCCGGTAGCCGCTGTTCGCCGTATCCATCAGCACCCCTTGGTTGAGCGGTGTGCGCACCCGCGCCAGGCCGGCTCTGACATTAGCTAAATTGCGGCGCGATGGCTCTTGGGCCAGGGCGTCAAACTCACTGCCCAGGTGATTGACCTGGCCAATCCAGGGTTCTAGGGCATTGCGATCCATCCAGAGGCGCTGTTGGGTCAGCAGCCAGCTCCACTCGCGCTGGAGGGCTGCATAGCGGCTGGCGGCCATAGCGTAGGGGTTGGCGGGGCTGGGCTGACTGAGGTTGTGGGGGGCCTGGGTTTGGGCCAACACGGTGTTGAGCTCAGCATTTAAATCAGCAGCGGCAAACAGGGCGTAGCCGGGGGTGGGTAGGTCGCGGCTGGCCTGCATCTGATCCACCGTGGCGGCATTCGACAGATCCAGCAGCCGAATCCCCGGTATTACCAGGGCCGAGCCAAAGGATTCGTTCACTAGCCAGGACTGCACCAGGCGCTCAAACCGGCTGGTGTCGGCGGCGTAACTCATCAGCACAATCCAGTCGAGGTAGCTGGCCCGCGCCCAGGTACCCCAGTCTTGCTGAATGCGCTGCAACCGCTCGGGCTCGGGGTTGGCAAACACCGCCGCCGACATCACCAGGCCGGGGCGCTGCCGCCTGAGGGTGCTAGAAATTCCCTCTACAAACGAGGTCACCTGCTGCACCCGAAACTCTGTCCAGCGCTCCCACAGCACCTGCTGCTGAATCTGCTGGTTGCGGTCGAGGGCCGCGACGGGGCGGGGGCTAAGGGTGGTGGGGTCAACCCCAGTAATGCTCTGGAACCGCCAGCGGGCCACCTCGCCGTAGCCGTAGGTGCGGTTGGCCCCTGGGTCTTGAAAGGGGTAGCGAATGTAGTCGAGGTGCAGCCCGTCGACCTCGTACTCGGTGATGATTTCGGTCATCAGCCGGGTGAGGTAGCTGCGCACCTCGGGGTTGGCGGGGTCTAAAAAGGGCTTGTCTTGCCCCCGGGGGATCAGGCTGCCGCTGTTGTCGTAGGCGGCCCAGCTGGGGTGCCGTGAGATCACCGGGCCGGGGTAATCGACGGGCTGGTTGAGCAGGCGGTTGTGGCGCTGGTTGCCCGCCGCAAACACCCACACCCAGGCGTGCAGGGTCATGCCCCGCTGGTGGGCCAGCTCCACGGCGGCGGTGAGGGGGTCCCAGCCTTGGGTGAGGGGGTTTTGCTCAGGGGCGACCCTACTGGGGTAAATGGTGTAGCCCGCGTTGACGGTTTCAAAGAAAACGGTGTTGATGCCAGCGGCGGCCAGTTTGTCAAAGATTTCGCTCAGCCCCTGGGGCGATCGCGCGCCGACAATGGTGCCGCGATCCAGCCAGATGGCGCGCACTTCGCCCTGGGCCACTGATCGCTCGGTGGGAAAGTTGTCCCACAGGGCCGATCGCGCCGCTAGCCAGCGATCGCGCACCTCGCTCTGCTGGCCCGCCGCCAGCAGCCCATCCCATTCATTTAACAACGTTTGAGCCTGGCCCAGGGTGGGGTGCAGCAGCGTCCCTCGGCCAGAGAGATTGACCGGCTCGGCGGCGGCGGTGAGCACGGGCGAGCGATCGGGCAGGGCCAGAACTGTAGATACATCCAGAGAATTCGCCATGATCAGGGCGCTTTCAAAGCGGCCAATCAGGTTTTTTAGCTCCTGCTGCATGGCCAAAAACACCACCGGGCTGGGGGGCCGCCCGGTGGGCGACAGCTCAATTACCGCCGGGGCAATGCGCTCTGCCGGGTCGCCCAACTCGGGGCTGAGCGCATCCGCTGCGGGAACCTGGGGATTGGTCTGGATAGTTCTAGGCCGCTGGGAGGGCGGCAGCGGTGGCCCCGTCGGCACCTCGGTGGGTCGCCGCCCTGGGCGAGGAGGTGGCGCTGGCTCGACAACCGGCACCAGGGGAACACCGTTGTCTTCAGGGTCGCTGTTGAGGTCGAGGTATAGCTCTAAATCGTCGGTGAGGGCAGCAGATTGCTCCACCTCTGAGGTCTGGGCCTGGGCCGGTAGCGCTGAGATGCCCCAGTCGCCGACTAAGCCTGCGATCGCCATTAGTAAAAAGCCCGGCTGCATCACCCGCTGCGTCACAATGTCATCTCTCTATCACACGGCGCTAATTGTGGCACAGGCTAGACCAAGCGGCGCTGACCTCGGGGGCGATCGCTAAACAGCAGCCAGTAGCAGACCAATCCACCACTCGGCCTAGGCGCTATACCACCCTTCAGTAAACCCACTCAACCTCACTCGTTCCCACGCTCTACGTGGGAATGCCCTGGTGGCGCTCCAGCGCCCAGCCTTTGGAGGACGCAGAGCGTCGGGGGGGGCGTGTCAACGCGGGAGCGTTGGCACGATGGCTGGGGAAGGGCTACTGAATGGCCTGATCGACGAGGGCGGTGGCCAGGTGCCGCCGGGTGTCGTCGGCCTGGGCCAGGCGGGCTTTGAGCTGGTCGCAAAGGGCCATGAGGGCATCGACTTTTTGAACGATGCGGTGTTGTTCGGCGAGGGGAGGTATCGGAATCAAAGCCAACTCTAACTTTTTGAGAGTCACCCTTGTAATAGCTACACCTGTCATGCCAGCCCGCATTTCCTCATAGAAAAACGGTGCTCTCAAGCAATACAGAAGAAATTCATTAAAAATAGAACTTGAGTTGCATTTCAGAAGAGCTACACTTGATAGCATAGAAAATTCTACGTTGAGATTATTGATTGTTGCAATACCTGTTGTCGCTCCATCTTTAATGTAAAGAATATCACCACACTCAGGGTTGCAACGACTATAGATCTCCCGATGGATCTCTCTTGTCACATATGTAATCATGTCTGTTTGCACGCCTTCTGGCTTTATATTCTTGGCAGAAACATACATCAAATCACCATGATCTGTATTCGGCGGAGAATGGTGTGTGCCATCAGTAATTTTAATGACAGCAGCATTCATTCTTGCCCAGTTCCATCCCTCCGGCACTTCAAAAGGCTTCTCATCTTCCCCGATCGCATCCGAAACCTTCGGTTCCTTAATCTTCCCTTCCTTCACCAGTCGCGCTTTTTCAGCAGCGATCTTTTCTAGCAGCACGCTGGCGGGTTCGTCGGTGGGGTCTTGGGGCACCAGGCGGCCCATGACGGCGAGTTGCAGAATGGTTTGCTTGAGGCGATCGCAGCTGTGCTCGGTGGTAAACAGCGTGTCCAAGTGGGCGGCGAGGCGGTTCCAGCTTTCGGCCAGCGCTTCGGCGTCTTCGGCCTGGGTGAGGGTGTCGAGTAGGGTGTCTACGAGGGTTTCGTGGGCGGCGAGGTGGTCGAGGGTGTGGTTTTCGATGCGATCGCACAACCCCATCAACTCATCCACCTTCTGCACAACCCGATGCTGTTCTGTTTCTGGTGGAATAGAAATCAATAGATTCTTTAGAGCGTTTCCGTTAACATTAGGCTGCCCTGTACCCATTGAGTGTTGGTGCAGCTGATCCCAATACAAAGTTGAACCAAGAAATTTCTTGATATAGTAGTGATTACAGCTGTCTAGTTTTCGGATGCGTATTAGATAAGACGCAAATACTGAATCTACTGATAGATTCTCGACCAAATAAGATTTTCCAATAGTTCCTCCAGTTCTCGCTATCAAGAGATCAGCTTCTTTAAGTAAATACTGCTGGGCTTTTTCTGAATCTATTTCGCAACCAGGAACCCTATCCCAATCTACTGAATCATTCTGAATATCTGTGATTCGTAGCAGGCGAATACCTTCTTTGTCTTGATGATCAGCTGAAGCTGTAAAGCCATAGTGGATATCAGCAGCAACTTCTCCAAGCTTTACCCACTCCCATCCCTCCGGTAGCTCAAAAGGCTTCTCATCCTCCGCAATCTCCGGCAGCGCCTTGGGCTTTTTAATCTTCCCCTCCTTCACCAGTCTCGCTTTCTCAGCGGCGATCTTTTCCAGCAGTACGCTGGCGGGTTCATCTGCTGGGTCTTGGGGCACCAGCTTGCCGCGCACCGCCAGTTCTAAAATCAGCTCGCGCAGTTTCTTTAGCCCCGTTAGCTCTAGCTTGCCGTTGCGGCCTCGGCCACTGGTGGTTTTTTGGGTAGTGGCGCTCGTCCACAGATCGAGCTTGTCAATAATTAGTTGCTCTACGGTCACGCTTCGCTCTCTCATTACTCCATATCGTGCTCGCGCGGGTATGCCCCCCTCGGCGCTCTGCGCCCTAGCTTTAGAAGACGCAGGAGCGTCTGAGCAGCCGTGGCCACGCGGAGTGTGGGCACGAGGTTTGGGGGGTTAGGGCGCTAGCGCTGCCGCCAGCACCTCGCAGAGCTGGTTTCGCAGGGTTTGTATTTCGCCCTGCTGCTGAGCATACAGCGCCAGCAGCTCGTCGGGGTCGTGGTTCACCTGGTCGCCCTGGTGGGGGTTTTTAATATCTAGGTTGTAGCTGCGCGCCACCAGCTGATCGATCGGCACACACCAGGCCTGCTCGGTTTCTTCGCGGCTGGCAAAGCCATCGGCCTCGGTGCCCCACCAGGCAATTTCGGTGGCAAACTCCTCAAACTTCATCGGCTTGGTTTTGCTGTAGCTCTTGTAGCCCGCCGGGTAGGGGTGCTCGTAGTACCACACCGCGCCGGTGGGCTGGCCCTTGGTAAAAAACAGCAGATTGGTCTTAATACCCGTGTAGGGGTTAAACACGCCATTGGGCAGCCGCACAATGGTGTGCAGCTTGCACTCGGTCAGCAGCTTTTCTTTTAGCCGGGTTTTCATGCCCTCGCCAAACAAAAAGCCGTCGGGCAGCACCACCGCCGCCCGCCCCCCATCCCGCAGCAGGTGAATAAACAGCGTCAAAAACAGATCCGCCGTCTCGCGGGTGCGAAAGGCCTGGGGAAAGTTGGTCTCAATGCCGTCTTCTTCCATGCCGCCAAAGGGCGGATTCGCCACAATCACATCTACCCTTTCCTTTGGCCCCCAGCTAATCAGCGGTCGGGCCAGAGTGTTGTCGTGCTTGATCTGGTTGGGCACCTCAATGCCGTGCAAAATCAGGTTGGTAGTGGCCAGCAGGTGGGGCAGGGGCTTTTTTTCGACCCCGTGGATGCTCCGTTGTAGGGTGATCTCATCCTGGGGGGTTTGCACGTAGCGCTGCCGCTTGTGGTCGATGGTGCAGGTCAAAAAGCCGCCCGTGCCGCAGGCGGGGTCCATCACTTTTTCGTGCAGCTGGGGGTCTACCCGGTTGACCATAAACTGGGTGACGGCGCGGGGGGTATAAAACTCCCCCGCATTGCCCGCGCTTTGCAGGTCTTTGAGAATTTGCTCGTACATGTCGCCCAACGAGTGGCGATCGCTCGACTTGTTAAAGTCAACCCCGGCTTGTAGCTTGTTGATCACCTGGCGCATCAGCTGGCCAGACTTCATGTAGTTGTAGGCGTCTTCGAATACGTTGCGAATCACCACGCCCCGGTAGTCGTCGCCGCGCGGCTCTAGGCTCTGCAACCCAGGGAAAAGCCGGTTATCGACAAAATCTTTCAGCTCCTCGCCGGTCATGCCCTCGGGGTCGGCGGCCCAGTTGCGCCAGCGCAGCGCCTCGGGCAGCGGCGAACTGTAGTCGTCGGTCAACAGCTCCCACTCGTACTCGCGATCATCAAAGATCTTCAGAAACAGCATCCACACCAGCTGCCCAATGCGCTGGGCGTCGCCATCCACGCCCACATCCTTGCGCATGATGTCTTGAATCGATTTGATCGTGGTGCCAATCGCCATGGATGCTGTCCTTGTCTCGGTGAATTTGTCAGCCGGTATTGGGCTCTGTCAACGCGCCATTAAGCCTACCTTAGGCTTTACTAGAGCTATAGAATAGGCAGAATAGGCCCATAGCTACCGTAGCGAATGACCATCAATGCCAATCTTGCTCAGGGACAAGAATTTAAGAGTCTTAGTCAACCCTGGTGATCATGATCCGTTACATGTTCATGTCATCAGCAGTGAGTTTGAAGTAAAGATCGACATATCAGGCGATCAGGCTTGTGTATTGGAGAAAGGTCAGAAACACCAAAATACGACTAATGCTAGGCACACCAGGGCAGCGCTAGCGCTATGCCAAGCCAATCTACAGTATCTAAAAGCAGAAGCCCGGAAATATTATGTCTAACGAAGCCCTGTCTACTAAAAACCTTAAGCTGGCTGAGAGTGTTGTCTATGATGCGACTACCCGTGAAGTCGTTGTCACCCTGAAGGACAGTTCTCGCCATGTGTGGCCCATCAGGCTGCTGGAAATGGTGGAAAGCGGCGCTGATGCCTGGGTGCCACTAACTGAGTTGACTGATGAGCAACTAGCCCATGTAGAGGTATACGGCGGCGGTCAATATATTCTCTGGGATGAGTTGGGCCAGGTCTTTAAGGTCGCCGACCTGCTGGCCGGGGTCTACGGACGTGAAGAATGGATGCAAAAGCTAATGGCCATAACTCAATAGCGTAGTACCCTATCGTTCCCACGCTCCGCGTGGATACGCCCTCAAGGGCGCTCCCGCGCCCTGCCCGCAGAGGACGCCGGAACGTCGGGGAGTCGCGTCAACGCGGAGCGTTGGCACTATGGAGGATGGAATGCTAGGCCGTCTGCCCATAGAGGGCGGCTTCTAGATCTTGAACGGCTTTGGTGTAGCCGGGTTTGCCGCCAAAGGCGTTGAGTAGCTCCAGCGGCGACCCCAGCCGACTAAACGGGTCGAGCCGCAAAATCGTCACATCCTCGATCGCATCTAGCCCGGCATCGGCGTACTTGCTCAGCAGGGCGTCGAGCACTTGGCGGCTAGGGCCTTCGTAGGTGTCGAAGTAGCCCGTGCGGCGCACCTGTTCGGCCCGCGCTTTGCGGCTTAGGGGCGGCTGGTCGTAGACAATATGGCAGATCACGTCAAAGGGGTCGGGCTCGTCGCCCAGGGTTTTGCCCAAGTCTTTGGTCAGGTCATCCCAAAAGATGCCGTTTTCCGCCAGTTCAGCGATGATCGCCTGCTTGCGATCGGCGGCATTCCAGCGGCGCAAAAAGTCGGTCAGCAAGGCGTACTGCGCCTTCACCTGCTTGCGGGTGTAGTCCTTCAGGCTTTCGGTAATCAGCTTGCCGTCGGGGCCGAGATATTGCACTCGCTCGGCCAGCACGCTGACCTCCACATCGTGCACCACGTAGCGCACTCGCTTGGGGCGATCGCCGTCGCCGTTATCACCGTTATATTTCCCCCTTATCTCCCCCACCCCCGGTTCCCCAGTGGAGCCGGTTTCCCCTCCGGGCAGCGGTTCATCCTCCCCAGGCACAATGGAGTCATCGCCCTTAGGCTCGTAGATTTGCACCGGGTCGCCGTCAAAGTCGGGGTCGGCAAACAGCTCGGTGGCCTTCTTAAAATCGAGAATGGTAAACCAGTGCTTGCCGTAGTCGTCGTTGATGCGAGTGCCCCGGCCAATGATCTGCTTAAACTCCGTCATCGACTGAATCCGCTGGTCGAGCACAATTAGCTTGCAGGTCTGAGCATCGACCCCCGTGGTCATCAGCTTGCTGGTGGTAGCAATCACCGGGTATCGCTCTTCGGGGTTGATGAAGTTGTCTAGCTCGGCCTTGCCCTCTGGCTCGTCGCCGGTGATCCGCATGACGTATTTGCGGTTTTCGCGAACCCGCTCGGGGTTGAGGTTTACCAGGGCCTGGCGCATGCGCTCCGCGTGGTCAATGTTTTCGCAAAAGACAATGGTTTTTTGGTAGGGGTCGGTGCGGCTCAAAAACTCCGTCACCTTGGCGGCCACCACCTCGGTACGCCGCTCTAAAATCAAATTGCGGTCAAAGTCTTTTTGGTTGTAGATGCGGTCTTCGATCAGTTCGCCGTGCCGGTCAGTTTGGCCCCGGCTGGGTCGCCAACCCTGCAAGTCGCGGTCGAGGTCAATGCGTACTACTTTATAGGGGGCCAAAAAACCGTCTTCAATGCCCTGCTTGAGGGAATAGGTGTAGACCGCTTCGCCAAAGTAGTCGGTGTTAGAGACGGTTTTGGTTTCCTTGGGCGTTGCCGTCAGGCCCACGTGGGTGGCGCTCGAGAAATAGTCGAGAATAGCCCGCCAGGCCGAGTCTTCGGCGGCGCTGCCCCGGTGGCACTCATCGATCACAATCAGGTCAAAGAAGTCGGGCGAAAACTGCTTGTAGATGTTTTGCTCGTCGTCGTTGCCGGTAACAGCCTGGTAAAGCGACAGATAAATTTCGTAAGACTTATCGACGGTGCGGTTGCTCACCTTGGTCATGGCCTGACCAAAGGGTTTGAAGTCGTTGTTTTTGGTCTGGTCAACCAGAATGTTGCGATCGGCCAAAAACAAAATGCGCCGCTTCTGTCGCGCCTTCCACAGTCGCCAGATGATTTGAAAGGCGGTAAAGGTTTTGCCCGTGCCGGTGGCCATGACCAGCAAAATGCGGTTTTGCCCCTTGGCCACCGCCTCTACCGTACGGTTAACGGCCACCATCTGGTAATAGCGGGGGGTGCGGCCGCTGCCATCGTCGTAGTAGGGCTGGGCCACGGTGGGCTGGGCTTCGGCGCTCAGGCCCTTGTACTGGCAGTATCGCTGCCACAGAGTTTCGGGGCTGGGAAATTCATCGAGCGCTAGGGTAGTTTCGGTTGGGCCGCCCAGTCCGGTGCGATCGTGAAACAAAAATTCGTCACCATTGCTGCTAAACACAAAGGGTGCATCTAGAGCATCGCTGTAGGCGAGGGCCTGCTGCATACCGTCGCCCAGGCTATGGGTGTTGTCTTTGGCCTCAATAATAGCGATGGGCTGGTTGGGGTGGTAGCTCAGCACGTAGTCGGCCCGGCGCTGCTGCCCCCGCGTATGCAGCTGCCCGTGCACAATAATGCGCCCGGCGGTAAAGGAGACTTCTTCAAACACCTGGGTCTGAATATCCCAGCCCGCCTGGGCGATCGCAGGGGTGATGAACTTGGTGCAAATATCGCGTTCGCTCAGATCTTTTTTGTTCACGATGGCACAGACAGCCCCTTTGGTCGCGGTGAAACCCTGGCCCTGTTATAGTCCCCAATTGTTTAGGGCTGTTCGCATCCTATCGTGACTCTAAGGAAGCGATTGCGCTACGGACTCATCTTCAACAACGCTACACAGCTTTGCTGTGCATAAGATGCGATCGCGTTAGTCGGGTAGTCTTAAGGTCCAGTGATGGCGGCTCTAACGTTGCCGAGTAGTCCTTGAGGTTACTCAGCCGAGCTTTTTGCCTGGTTTCACAAATTTTTGGAGCCTGCCCAAACACCTGAAACCAGCGCTGGTGAGTATTGCCTGCCCTACAGGCTTAAGACCCCCGGCAACCGCACTGTAAACGTTGTGCCCTGATCTACCCGGCTGGTGACTTTGATGGTGCCCTGCTGGAGCTGCACAAACTGCTTGACAATGCTCAGCCCCAGGCCCGTGCCGGGAATATTGCTGACGTTTTGGCCCCGGTGAAAGGGTTCAAACAGCTGTTTGCGATCGCCAACCGCAATGCCAATGCCCTCATCCTGCACCTTGATCGTCACCTGGCCCCGCTGCTTAGAGAGCTTTAGCCAGATGGGGCGATCGCCAGGCGTGTAGCGAATGGCGTTAGACAGCAGGTTGCTGAGAATCGAGCGCAGCAGCCGCTCATCGAGGCAGGCCAGCACCTGGCGGCTGCGGCAGACAAACTGAATCGGCTGAACTGGCCCCGGTCGGCGGTAGTCGCCCTCGGCCAGCAGATCTTGGCAAAAAACCACCAGATCTAATGGTTTGGGGTTGACCGAGAGCACCTTGGCCTCAATCTTGCCGATCACCAGAATGTCGTCGATCATTTGGGTCATGCGCTCGACGTTGGCGTTGATGGTGAGTAAGTACTCGGCCTTTTCGTCGGGGCGCAGCTGGGTGTCGTAGCGGTTGAGCGACGACACCGTCAGGGCAATGTTGTTGAGCGGGTTGCGAAACTCGTGACAGACCATGGAGACAAAGCGCGATCGCATGGCGCTCAGCTGCCGCAGCTGCTGGTTGGCATTCTGTAGCTCGGCGGTGCGCTCCTGCACCTTTTGCTCTAGTTCTTCGTTGGCCCGCTGAAGAATCTCCTCGGCCCAGCGCCGCTGGGTGATGTCGCGAAAGGTCACCACCGTGCCGATCAGCTGCCCCTCCTCGTCACGCATCGGGGTGCTGATGTATTCCACCGGAAAGCTGGTGCCGTCCTTGCGCCAAAACACCTCGTTGGTGATGCGCCGCACGCTGCCGTCTTGAAAGGCGGCGTAGATCGGGCAGACTTCGCGCTGGTAGGGGCTGCCGTCGGCCAAAGAATGGTGCATCACCGCATGCATCGACTGGCCAATTAGATCCTCTGTTGACCAGCCGATCATGGCGGCGGCGGCAGGGTTCACAAAGGTGACATTGCCGGCCATATCTAGCCCATAGATACCCTCGCCCACAGCGTTGAGAATCAGCTGGTGCTGACGGCGCAGGTGCTCTAGCTCTTGCCCCAGGGGCGCTTGGCCCGCAGTGGCCGGGGTGGGTGGGTCTCGCTGGGGCAGCCAGTAGGTTTGGGGCATGGGGCAATGGTGCGATCGCGATCAGGCAAGAATATCTACAGCTCAGTCGTGGCTCAACGTTACAAAGCCTCAACTCACCAAAGATTGTATCCCTTTATACAACGGCCTGATGTCTTAGGGTTTAAGAAAGAGTTATAGGCAATCTATTTCTATCAGAAATTACGCACCTGCGACATTTTTTAGGGCGGCAAGCGCAATGAAGCGTGGCCGCCAATATCCCTCAGCGCCCAAGCTAGATCAGCAGCAAAAATTTCTAGGCAAACATTTATTTCTAAGATTTGGGTGTGGGCAGTCGTGCCGTCGCAGTGACAAGATCTGGAGTCGTTGTGAAGACTATTTTGATCATCGAAGATGAAGCTCAAACCCGCAGCATTTTTCTCAAGTGTTTAGAGTTTGAAGGCTTTCATGCAGTAGGAGCGAGCAATGGCACTGCCGGAATTTCCCTAGCCCGTGAACAAACCCCTAACCTGGTGGTGTGCGACATTATGATGCCCGATATGGATGGCTACTCGGTGCTCTCAGCCCTGCGTAAAGTGCCCCAGACGGCGCTGATTCCGCTGATTTTTCTCACCGCCAAGGTGACTATGGCTGACCTGCGCCGGGGCATGGAGCTAGGGGCCGACGACTACCTAACTAAACCCTGCACCGTAGAGCAGTTTTTGGCCGCCATCAACAGCCGTCTGCACCGCCAGGAACAGCTTTCACAAATTTATGGCGTAGAGGAGACCGGGGGCGAGAACCGGCAGCCTCAGACCGGCATTTTCCCCACCGAACCCAAGTTGGCCAGCGTGTTTCGATTCATTGAGGCCCATTACCGCCAGCCCATTAGTCTGGGCGATGTGGCCGAGGAGGCGGGCTATTCTCCGGCCTATCTCACCAACCTGGTGCAGTCGCACACCGGGCGCACCGTCAAACAGTGGATCATTGAGCGGCGAATGGCTGAGGCCAAGTTTTTGCTAACCACCACCAAACAATCGGTGCGCTGCATTGCTGAGTCTTCTGGCTACAGCGATGCAGCGTACTTTGCTCGACAATTTCGCCATCTCCACGGGGTTTCTCCACAGGTTTGGCGAGAACAATCTGTAGCAAAAGCAACAAATTAATCCCTATTTTCAGGACTAAAAATTAACTGCTAAAGAAAGTCCTAGCATGACCCAAAAATGATCCAATGCTATTTGCATGAGAGCCTGATAGTTTAATGAGTAACTTGTTTTGACTCAGGACTACAGCTGGATATTTTGTAGAGAATTGTAGTTCTCTACGGGTTGCCAAGCTGGTTTTTCAAGCGAGTCAGGAAAGGTTTTGTCGCGTTCAACTATCCATCTATGGTTATTTCAGCAGTAGCAAAGTCGCTTAACGACTGGGGCAGTTTGAGTTGCACATCGCCTTCCCTGATGTTGCCGGGCCAGCCCTGCCGCACCTGCGGCGTCGTGCACTTCACCAGCGATCACTCGCAGTTTATGGAGAGCATGCCCCAGGACCCGGTCGACATGGTCGACGACCTGGTCAAAATGGGCCTCTACAAAGAAAATCAGCTGCGCGCCGCCGACACCGTCAACGCCTACGAGCTGCGCAAGGCGTTGTTTCTCAAGCGGGTAGGCCGCAACGACCCCCGGCGCGAAAAGCTAATTCTCGCTCTGTGCAAGCAGGCGGGCGGCCTAGAAAATGCCTTTGCGGCGGCCTTTGGCCCCCAGGCGGGGCTGTTCTTTGCCGACTCAGTCCGCAACAGCGGCGCGACCCGCCGCGAGTTTCTAAAGAACATGGCGGTGGGTGCGGCCCTGGTCACCCTGGCCAGCTGCGCGAGCGGTGGCGAACCTGCCGCTGAAGAATCTGAGGCCGCTCCGGTCGACACCGGCAACCTGGAGAAAACCGACATCCAGGTGGGCTTTATTCCCATTACCTGTGCCACCCCGATCATTATGTCGGAGCCGCTGGGCTTCTACGAAAAGTACGGCTTCAACGCCACTGTGGTGAAGATGCCGAGCTGGGGCGCGGTGCGGGACTCTGCGATCGCAGGCGAACTCGACGCCTACCACATGCTGGCCCCCATGCCGATCTCGATGACCCTGGGCATGGGCGCGGCCCCCTTTGGCGTGCGGCTGGCCAGCATTGAAAACATCAACGGTCAGGCGATCACCGTGGCCGAGCGCCACATGGGTAACGTCAACGGCCCCGAAGACTTTAGGGGCTTTGTGATCGGGGTGCCCTTCCCCTACTCGATGCACAACCTGCTGCTGCGCTACTACCTGGCCTCGGGCGGTCTCGACCCCGATGTGGATGTGCAGATTCGCCCGGTGCCCCCGCCGGACAGCATCGCCCAGCTGATCTCAGGCGACATCGACGCCATGCTGATGCCCGACCCGTTCAACCAGCGGGCCGTGTACGAAGGGGCCGGGTACATTCACCTGCTCACTAAGGACATTTGGGATGGCCACCCCTGCTGCGCCTTCACCGCCAGCGACGACTGGATTACCTCCAATCCCAACTCCTTCCGCGCCCTTAATAAGGCGATTATCGAAGCGGCAGCCTACGCCCAAGACCCGGCTAACCGCCCCGAGATTGCCGCCGCCATTTCTGAGCGGGCCTTTTTGAACCAGCCGGTGGAAGTGGTCGAGGCGGTGCTCACCGGCAACTTTGACGACGGCCAGGGCAATACCCTTTCGGTGCCCGATCGCATCGGCTTTGACCCCTACCCCTGGCAGAGCTTCGCCAAGTGGATCTCGTCTCAGCTGGTGCGCTGGGAGCTGCTGGGCGAGGATAAAACCGCCGACACTATTACCGATGCCGAGATCGACGAGCTGGGGGCTGAGGTGTTCTTGACCGACCTGGCCCGAGAGCTATCGCTGGAGCTGGGCGAGCAGCCGCCCTCTGATACGGATCGCACCGAGACCCTCGCCTTTGACAATTTTGACCCGGCTGCCCCCGCCGACTACCTTAAGGGGCAGATCGACCAGTTTGGGAAATAGTTAATTCAGTCTCAGACAGCTCTATTGGCGGAGCTGTCTGAGCCTGGAAAAAGTTCGCTATCGGCGCAGTTTTAAGGAGGTATTTAGATCATGGCGGCAAGTCACAGCACGCCCGGATTGATTCAAATAGAGCGATCAGAGCCCATCTGGCAGAACGAAAATGTGCGCGCCTTGGCGCTGTTTATGCTCACCCTGGGCCTGTTTTTGCTGTTTTGGGAAGTGGGAGCCAACTCGGGCTGGTTTACCCAGGGGGTGCCCACCGCCAGCGAAACCATTAAAGAATTTTGGTGGTGGGTGACCAACCCTTTCTACCGCAACGGCCCCAACGACCTGGGCATCGGCTGGAACTTGCTGGTCAGCCTGCGGCGGGTGGCGATCGGCTATATTTTGGCGTCGGTGGTGGCGGTGCCCTTGGGCATTTTGATCGGCATTTCGCCCGTGGCCTTTAAGGCGTTTAACCCCTTTGTGCAGCTGCTCAAGCCGGTTTCGCCCCTGGCCTGGCTGCCGTTGGGCCTGTACATTCTGCGCGACTCTGAGCAGACGGGCATTTTCATTATTTTCATTTCCAGCATTTGGCCGACGCTGATCAACACCACCTTTGGGGTGGCCAACGTCAACCAAGACTATTTAGATGTGTCTAAAACCCTGGGTGCTTCTCGTCTGCGCACGATCTGGAAGGTGATCATTCCGGCGGCGCTGCCAAACATTGTCTCGGGTCTGCGCATCAGCATGGGCATTGCCTGGCTGGTAATTGTGGCGGCAGAGATGCTGCTGGGCACCGGCCTGGGCTATTTCATCTGGAACGAGTGGAACAACCTGTCAATTCCCAACATTTTGGTGGCGATTTTCATTATTGGTCTGGTGGGGCTGCTGCTCGATAGCCTGTTTGCTGTCCTAGAGAAATTTGTTGCATTTGGTCGAAACTCATGAATACTGCCCCTGTGAACACGATTGCCCCCCTCGATACCCGGTCGTCTACGGCTCAGATGTCGATTCGCAACGTGACCAAGGTCTTTCCCGGCAAAAAAGATCTGTTTAGCAAAGTTACCGGCAAAGCCCGCCGCGACTTCGTTGCCATCCAAGACATCAACCTTGAGATCGAACCCAACACCTTTGTGTCGATCATTGGTCCCTCGGGCTGCGGCAAATCGACCCTGCTGAATATGATTGCGGGCCTCAGCCCGATCTCCGGCGGCGAGATCTTGCTCAACGGTGCCCCGATCACTGGGCCAGGGGCAGACCGAGGCATGGTGTTTCAAAACTATGCCCTGATGCCCTGGATGACGGTGGAAGAAAACCTGCGGTTTGCGGTGGAAACCGTGGAGCCAAAGATTTCTCAGAAAAAGCGCGATCGCATCATCAAAGAGCACATTCAGCTGGTGGGTCTCACCGGGGCCGAGCGCAAGCACCCCCACGAGCTATCTGGCGGCATGCGCCAGCGGGTCGGCATCGCCCGCGCCCTGGCCATCAACCCCCAAATCTTGCTAATGGATGAGCCCTTTGGTGCCCTCGACGCCCTCACCCGAGGCTTTTTGCAAGAAGAAGTCGAGCGCATCTGGGAACAGCAGCGCAAGACCGTGATCATGATCACCCACAGCATCGACGAAGCTCTGCTGCTGAGCGATCGCATCGTCATGATGACCCGTGGCCCCGCCGCCCGCATTGATGAAATTCTGGAGGTGCCCTTTCCTCGGCCCCGCGATCGCGAGACCATCCAGCAGCACCCCGCTTACCACGAGCTAAAAGCCGAGATGGAGAGCCACCTGTTTCGCGAGACCCGAGCCGTAGAGGCGGAGCGGGTGGGGAAGTAGGGGAGTGAAGAGGTGGATGGGTGGATGAGTAAACCCCGGACAACCCGTAGGGTGGGCACTGCCCACCACTCCACCATGCTTGGAAACGGCTAACCCCGCTCCTGGTGACCCTGGCCACTTTCCCAATTCATCGAAGTGCGGAGGGATATCTAGTCAACCGCGAAGGATGTAGGTGGGCAGTGCCCACCCTACCAGCATTACAAATTTGTCTTAGACGTACTTAAGAGGATCTAACCATGACCATTTCCGCCATCACCGAAAAGCTGCTGGCCGCCAAAAAAGCCGCTGGCCTCAGCTTTGCCGATCTCGAAGCCAAAATCGGCTGCGACGAAGTCTGGATCGCCTCGGTCTTCTACCGTCAGGCCAGCGCCTCGGTGGAAGAAGCCACCCAGATCATCGAAATTCTCGGGGCCGATGCTTCCCTGATTGAGGCCCTGACCGAGTGCCCCGTCAAAGGTAGTTTGGATCCAGTGGTTCCCACCGACCCCTTGATCTACCGCTTTTACGAAATCATGCAGGTCTACGGCATGCCAATCAAAGCCGTCGTACACGAGAAATTTGGCGACGGCATCATGAGCGCCATTGACTTCACCCTCGACGTTGAGAAAGAAGAAGATCCCAAGGGCGATCGCGTCAAGGTGATCATGAATGGCAAATTCTTGCCCTACAAAAAGTGGTAATGCGTTGTTCCCTGTCCTGACTCACAATCTCTGGGCTGTTGGCGATCGCTGACAGCCTTTCTTATGCCCTCCCTTTTTGTGTTCCCCCACTCTCTCCATCACCCCCCTACCCCCATGCCCACCCCCATCGTTCCGCCCTTTACCCTAGAGACTGCGATCGCCAAAGCCCGCATGGCCGAAGACGCCTGGAACAGCCGCGACCCTGATCGCGTTGCCCTGGCCTACACCGAAGACAGCCACTGGCGCAACCGGGCCGAAATCTTCCAGGGTCGCGACGCCATCCGCGCCTTTCTGCGTCGCAAGTGGGACAAAGAAATCGACTACCGCCTGGTCAAAGAGGTCTGGGCCTTTGGCGACGACCGTATCGCCGTGCGCTTTCAATATGAGTGGCACGACGACGCGGGTCAGTGGTACCGCGCCTACGGCAACGAAAACTGGGAGTTTGACCAGCATGGCCTGATGCGCCGCCGCGAAGCCAGCATCAACGACAAACCCATTCCAGATTCAGAACGCCGCTTCTTCTGGGATACCTCCGGCCCTCGCCCCCAGGATCACCCAGGGTTGGTTGATTCACCGGTTTAGGCAGGGCAAACGCCGTTTACCCCTACGGGGTGGTCGGCGGGAATCGTCCATGCCGTCAAGGCGACACCCCGAAGGATGAAAGATGTCGCTATGGCTATAACTGTCAGCCTAGGCGGCGGGTTCGTCGGGCAGGTCTTTGTCGCTGCCCACCAAAATCTCTAGTTCTAGGGTGAGCTGCTCGGCTGGCTCAGTCTCGGCGTCAGCATCGGGGGATTGATCGGGTTCACTCTCTGCTTCGCCATCGTGCTCTAGCCACGGAGAGTCAAAATGGTGCCAGGGCAGCACAGGCCCGTTGGGCAAGCTCTCGGTCAGCACGGTAATGTTGCTGGCATCTGGCTCAGGCAGCACTACGCGCTTTTCTAACGTTGTTTCTGGCTGTGCATCACTCATACTGGTGGCCGCTGAATGCGGTAGAAAACGTTAGAGCCAGAGCTTCTAGCCGAGTTTCTTTGGCTGGCGCTAGATTAACTCAGAAGCTGACCCACTAGCCACGTAAATTACCAGAATATGTATCAGCATGATAGCAGTTGTACCCCAGATGGTGTAAGCCGCATACTTCAGGCTCTGGGAGGTGTCTTCGAGGCGCTGCTTGTTGGCGTTGTAGGTTTCAGACAGGTTGACCAGCATTTGTAGCTGGTAGTCTTGCTCGGGCAGGGCCAGGTAGGTTTCTAAAAATTTACGGTCTTCGAGGTTGGGGGTGACGGCCACCTGGCGGGGTAAAAACGCCCCCATCAACAGCGAAAAGCTAACCAAAAAGCCAATGATCTCAGCCAGGCTAAACACAGTGCCGCTAACCAACAGCCGCGAAATGCTAAGGCTTGTCAACAGCGCCCCGTTGGCCACAAACAAAATATTCAGCTTGGTGGTCAAAATCTGGCTCTGCTCGTTTTGCTCGCGCAGCACCATGCGCACATCTTGAGCCGCCAGGGCTAGGGTGGCCGGAGGAATAGAGGGCGGTTCGGGAATGGGTTCTTCTACGGGCAGGCTGAGTTGCACATCGTCAAGGGGCAGGGCATCCACCGGAGGCAGGGTGTCGGCAGAGGTA
Source organism: Phormidesmidales cyanobacterium (assembly GCA_038256265.1). Classification (GTDB taxonomy): domain Bacteria; phylum Cyanobacteriota; class Cyanobacteriia; order Phormidesmidales; family Phormidesmidaceae; genus Nodosilinea. The sequence goes on along the minus strand of JBBSKN010000006.1, from coordinate 18,480 downwards.
GAAACAGCGTTGACCATGGCGGGCGGACACTGGCAGGGGTGAAAGCAAGTTTGATGGGTGGCCGGGCGAAATTCACAGCGATCGCACTATTCCCATAGTAGTCATAATTCCCCTGGCTGAGGGCGTTTTGGCGGGCCGAGTTGGCCTCTGTGGCAGCGGGGCTAGCCGTCTTTTTGCAGCACCTCGGCAAACTCTAGCTCCTCGGAGGCCAGCACCAAGATCGTCGGCGGCAGTGAGGCGGTGCGCTTTTGCAGATCGAGGTAGTAGTCGGTGAAATTTTCGCTGGGGGTGGCCAGGCCCAAAAACACTAGATCGGCGGTCTGAGAAGAGGTTTGGAGAATATCGTCAAAACTGCGATCGCCCGCCACAATCACCCTCGGGATCGCTCCAATGCGTAGGCTTTTCACCACACCCTCCAGATTTTGCTCGGCGGCGACCTGAGCCTGGTCGTTGGGCACCACCAAATTTAAGTAGACATCGGCATTGCGCCAGCGATCGCTGGTGCGCAGCAGGTAGGCCAAAATCAGCATCAGGCCGCCGTTGGCCTGAAGGCCGCCCCACCAGACATCGATCCGGCGATTGGTGAGCGATCGGCCATCAAAGGCGGGGTAGTGCTCGGGCTGGCTGCGAAAGATCAGCACATTGCGCCGCGCCTGGTGGCAGGTGGCGATCATCTGGCAGAAGCGATCGCGCGTATTTTCTGCCTCAGTGTCGCCCAGCAGCACCGTGTTGGGCACCAGCGGGCCAATACCGTAGGCATCCACCAGCTTTTCCATGCCGCTAAAGGGGTCGGGGGCCGTGACCAGCCGCACAAAGGCTTCAATGCCCTGGCGCTCAAGATAGTCCTTGATTGTAGATTCGAGGGCATCTTGCTGACTGCCGCTGCGTGCCCCTGGGGGCAGCACGCTAGACAGCGTGATCAGCCCTCGGTTGTGGGTTAAATCAACGGCCAAATCGGCGAGGTGGGGCCGCTTGGTCGGTGCGCCCGAAAACACCAGCAGATGAGGCCGCCAGTTTTTGGCATCGGGGGTGGTTTGCAGTTGAAACAGGCCGGTGCGCACCAAGGTCATCCACAGACCGTTGCGCAGGTCGCCCCAGGCCCCCTCCATTTCTCGCCGTTGCAGCCAGATAAAAATGCCCAGCACGATCACAGCGGCCATCACCGTCGCCACCGCGTTGATCAAAAACATCACCACCAGGCAGCCCACCGCTCCCAGCAGCGACAGGCTCCAGTGCACCTTAAACGTGGGCCGAAACGACGGGCTCTGCAAAAACGTCTCCAGCCCCGCCGAGACATTCAGTACCAGATAGGTGGTCAAAAAGAACATGGTCAAGATCGGCGCAATCAGGTTTAGATCGCCAATGCCGACCGCCGCCAGGGCAATGCCGAGGGTGAACCACGTCCCCATGCGCGGCTCATCCATCGGGCCGTAACCCCGGCCCAGCCACCGCAGCCGACTGGGCAAAATGCCGTCACGAGCCAGGGCCTGGAGTACGCGGGGGGCACCCAAAATGCTGCCGATCGCACTCGACAGCGTCGCCCCCCACACCCCCAGCAAAATCGCGTCGCCCCACAGCGCCATGCGCCGCATCACCAGCGGTTCGGCAATCAGCGTTGCCGGGTCAGCCCACCGCGCCAGCACAAAGGGGATCAACATGTAGACGATATAGCCCACGCCAATGGCCGCCAGGGTGCCCTTGGGAATCGCCCGCTGGGATTCTTTTAGGTCGCCCGACATGTTGACCCCGGCCATAATGCCCGTCACCGCCGGAAAGAACACCGCCAGCACCGCCCAAAACCCCACTGAGCCCGGTGCCTCGGTGGCGGGCAGCACCGTCGGCTCTACCCCCTGCCCCAGCAGCAGCGACCCCAGCGACAGCAAAATCGCCGCCATGATGAAATACTGGGCTTTAATGGCAATATCCGCTGATTTCAGGGCCAAAATGGCCACCAAAATTGTGGTGATCAGCGCCACCAGGGTTTGAGATAGCGCCGGAAAGACCTGCACCAGACTCTCGGCAAAGCCAATGGTGTAAAGCGCCACCGAAAACGCCTGGGCCAAATACAGCGGAATGCCCACCGCTCCGCCGGTTTCAATGCCCAGGGAGCGGCTGATCATGTAGTAAGCGCCGCCCGCCCGCACTACCTGGTCAGTGGCGATCGCTGAAATCGACAGCCCGGTCAGCAGCGTGATCGCGGTGGAAATGGTGACAATCAGCAGGGTTTGCCACAGGCCCACATGGCCCACCACCCAGCCAAAGCGCAGGTACATGATCACCCCCAGGATGGTCAAAATCGAGGGGGTAAACACACCGCCAAACGTCCCCAGGCCCTGGGATGCAGCACCTTTGGAGACAATTACGCTGCTGTCGGGCGATTTTGACATGGGGCATTCCTAAGCAGTGAGTGGTACACTCCGCCACCAGATCGGTGCGGAAAATCTAGTACTTGACCAACCTAATTACGGTCTAAAGGTGCAGGATACAGGGTATACGGTTCAAGGACTGCCGTGAACCGTACACCGTGAACCCCGCCAACCTGTCACCTTTGGCATGGCAGATTACTAGATAGAATCCGATTGCTGGGCTGACTTGGATTCAGAGTGGAATCGTTGCCAATAGGGGTTAAACCTGCCCCGGTAGGATTCTAGCCTTGATGAGCTGGAATGGTGCATTGCTGCGCCGTTGGCGTTCGCGCAGCAAGCTGAGCCCTGATCTTCTAGTACTCTAAGTCGGGAATAAGCCACCTATTTGCCAAGGTGGAAACCCCTGTGTGTTCTAGAATCCCCTTTCATTCCTCTGCCTTGCAGTACTAGTCCTAGGCTCAAAGCCAAATCCTCTGAAGAGGACTATAAGGCTGACGTGTATGCTTGCATCGCCAGAGGATTGATCAAGACTGTCCGAGTTCTTTAGATCTTAAATAAGCCGCCCGCACCGCCTGCATCAAAGCCGATCGCAGCCCCCCCGCCTCTAGCGCCCCAATGCCCGCAATGGTAGTGCCGCCGGGGCTGGTGACGCGATCTTTGAGGACGGCTGGGTGCAGGTCGCTCTGGTGCAGCAGTTCGCCAGTGCCGCGCACGGTGGCGATCGCCAGCTCCAGCGCGATCGCCCGAGGCAACCCCACCGCCACACCGCCATCGGCCAGCGCCTCGACCACCAGGGCCATGTAGCCCGGCCCCGAGCCTGAGAGCGCTGTGACCGCATCCATCTGCGACTCGGGCACTTCTACCACGGTGCCCACGCTGGCAAAGATCTGACGGGCCTGCTCTAGCTGGGCAGCGCTCACCGACTCCCCCGCCGCCAGGGCCGTTACCCCCACCCCCACCGTAGCCGGGGTATTAGGCATCGCCCGCACCACCGCCCAGGCCGGAAATTCTTTCTCTAGCCGATAGAGATCAACCCCGGCCAAAATCGACAGCAGCAACGGTGCCGCCTCGCGGTTCGGATCGGCTAAATTGGCTGCCACTGCTGTCAGCATTTGGGGCTTAATGGCCAACAAAACCGTCTCAGCAGCATCTATCACCGCCTGATTTTCTGCGGTGGTCTGCACGCCGTAGGTGTGGTGCAAGACCTCTCGCCGCGCTGCCTGGGGGTCGCTCACGATCACCGTCCCAGAGGCAAAAATTTTCTGATCTAGAAGGCGGGCAATGAGGGCTTCTCCCATCATCCCACCGCCAATAACTCCAAATTCTGCCTTAGGCATAGTCATCCTCACTAATAACTCAGCCGCTCTCGGCCACTAGTGAAGACAATAACCTAAGGTAGCCCCCGGCACTAGACCGGGGGCAGTGATAGTCGCGTCTCAATTAAGCGTGGATGGCGCTAAGCCATGCGGGCCATGGGCTCGGCACCCCAGGTGGGAGCCGGGGGCATTTGGCCAGGCATGGGCATGCCCTGGGGCTGACCCATAAAGACCTCTTCTTCGTACTCGGTAGGAGTGCTCACCTGCACGCAGTTGGGCGTAAATAGGAAGATGCTTTCGCCGATGCGCTCTTGGTGACCGTCGATGGCGTAGGTGCCGCCCGCCACGAAGTCAACGGCGCGCTGAGCTTGGTCGGGGTCCATGATGGTGAGGTTGAGCACCACTGACTTGCGCTCACGCAGGGCCTGAATGGCCTGGGGCATTTCTTCAAAGGAGCGAGGCTCCATCACCACCACTTCGGAGGTGCCGTTCATAGCACCAGGCATACCAATTACGTTGCTGGCCATCGGGGTCATTCCTGCATCAGTGGGCATCATACGTTCGCGACGGGGGCGTGCCCGACGAACTTCTTCGGGCTGGGGCTGCACAATGGGCTGGGTGTTTTCTTCTTGGTAGAGGCTTTGGTACTCCTCTCCATCCATTTCTTCGTATTCGTAGTCGTAGTCTGCTGGGTCGTTGAGGCCAACGAAGTCCCGCAGTTTAGAAAATACATTGCTCACAACTTAACACTCCACGATGACTATCACTCAGGTAGGCCAACCCCGTAGCCAGTGGCCGATGGGGAGCTTCACGATTCGGGTTATCCGAGGCCATGATAGCGCCATTTCTCCATTTGCAACGGGTGTTGTGAAAATTAATGGGGTTAGCCTGGGGCTATCGGGTAATCAGCCCCTCTAGGAGGGTAACTGACCGCCTAAACCTGAATTGAAAACCCAGTGGTAGAACGTCACCGAAATGAATCGCTTCTCTCTGAGCTAAGGCAGGCTTAGGTTTCTGCGCCCTATCGAGTTCAGCTTGAGATCTGGGTGTTGCCCCAGGCTAAACTCCGCTGCTGAACCCAAATGGATTTGATACCCTGCACGCAGAATATTGAGTCCACAGTATACACGAAATCTAAAAAAGGAATAGTCAATTCACAATTAGTTAAAATTTTCGGCTAAAAATTTTCTGAATCGGGCTTAATTGGGTGACCGGATGGCAATTTTGGCGCGGTAAAGGTTGTAGCTCAAGGGCGGTTGGAGATCGCCCAAGCCCTTGACGCGTCACCATCTGCGCCGTTGGTTCAAGTTAGAAATCCGTAGAGAAGAACGCCCCATCCTTTGAGCACTGGTGCCTGGGGTTAGGTCGCACTGGGTCGAGGGCCAAACAACACCGTGCCCAGGCGCACCAGGGTGGCTCCGCAGGCGATCGCCACCGGGTAATTTCCCGACATGCCCATTGAAAGCTGGTCAAGGTGCAGACGGCTCAGCCCTTTCTGGTTAATCGTATCGGCCAGAGACCTGGCCTCGGAGAACAGGTTTTGCACCGCATCCGCATTGGCACCCTGGGGGGGGATGGTCATCAGCCCGCAAATGTTGAGGTGGGCCAACTGGTCGAACTGGGGCAGCGCCGCCTCTAGCTCGGCAATATCAATGCCGTACTTGGGCGGGTCGGGCACCAGCTTGACCTGAAGGCAGCACTGGGGAGTTTTCCCCAGCTCCATCGCGGCTTGGTCGAGACGTTCGGCCAGCTTCAGGCTATCCACCGAGTGAATCCAGTCGAAGTGCTCGACGGCTTTACGGGCTTTGTTGGTTTGCAGGTGGCCGATCAGGTGCCAGGTGATGTCGGGCAGGTCGCTGAGCTCAGCCTGTTTTGCGATCGCCTCCTGCACCCGGCTCTCGCCAAAGTGGCGAAGGCCGCGATCGTAGGCGGCGCGAATGGTCTCTACCGGCAAAAACTTCGTCACCGCCACTAGCGTCACCGTGGGGGGAATGCCCTGGCAAATGGCGTCAAATTGCTCGGGCAGGGCGCTGGGGGCAGCGGTCATTGAAAGGTTTGCTTGTAGGTGTGCTGGAGGCGATCATAGTCGACCTGCTGGCCCGCCCGCCGCAGGGTGCGCAACCGGCTTTCGAGCATCAGGCGGGCATTGCTGCGACCCAGGGGCTGAAACTCTAGCCCCTCAACCTGCGACTGGGTGACCAGAAAAAATAGCCTCTGGGCGTACAGCGTGGCATACAGCTCTTGCCCATCGTCTACCACGCATACTCTGAAGAGCAGGCCAAAATTCGGGTGATTGAGATAGGTTTCTGTGCTCATTCAAATATGAAAGAAAGGTGCGTCCTTAGGACAGGATGATAGTTACGTCCGTCAAGCTCGTCCCATGCATTCTAGAACCTGGTGGGCAATCTACATGCATTCAGAGCCAGAGATGCGAGATTACGCTTAGCTGGGGTCTACCCCAACCCCAGCGCCAGGAGCTGTGCCCTGGCTTTTTGCAGTGACTCTTGCCATTCTCGCGGGGGGTCACTATCGGCTACAATGCCCGCCCCGACCTGCCCCCAGACCTTAGAGGGGGTCAATGAGCCATCAGTATGCCCCAGCAGCAGAGTCCGGATCAAAATATTGAGATCTAAATGCCCCCGGCGGTCTAAGTAACCGCAGGAACCGTAAAACAGGCTGCGGCGCACCGGCTCTAGATCTTCAATGATCTCCATGCAGCGCACCTTGGGACAGCCGGTAATGGTGCCGCCGGGGAAGACGGCGCGAATCAGATCTATGGCGGTGTACCCGGTGGCGTTGGGGGAGGTGTGCGGACGCAGCCTCCCGGCCCCTCCTCCTAACTCTCCCACCACATTGCTCACTAGGTGCATCACATGGCTGTAGTACTCGACCGTCAGCAGTTCATCGACCTGCACAGTGCCCCAGCGGCACACGCGGCCCAGGTCGTTGCGTTCTAGATCCACTAGCATGATGTGCTCGGCCCGCTCCTTGGGGCTGCTGAGCAGAGTTTGGGCCAGGTCAGCATCTGCGGTGGCGGTTGCGCCTCGGGGACGGGTACCGGCGATCGGGCGGGTTTGAGCAATGCCATCGTGCAATTTCACCAGCCGCTCGGGCGAACAGCTGATCACATCGCCCCAGGGGGTGCGCCAGTAGCAGGCAAAAGGCGACGGGTTGATGGCGTGCAGCCGACGGTACAGCGCCCAGCTGTGGGCGGTGGTCTTAGTCGAAAAGCGCAGCGAGAGATTGACCTGAAACACATCCCCCGCCGCGATGTGCTGCTTGGCGCGGCGCACCGCATGCTGGTACTCTGCCGCCGCCATGCCCAGGGTCACAGCGCGGGGATCGCCCGCTGGTCGGGCGATTGGGGCATCTTCCCCAGCGGGTAAACTGAGCTGCTTTTCCATATTGTCTAGCGCGTCTTGGCAAGGCGCAAACAGCCACAGCCGCTGGGTCTGATGGTCGAGCACGGCAAAGGTGGCTGGCTCGTACCAGAGGGCGATCGGGAAGGGCAGGGGATCACTATTTAAAGTAGGCAGGCGTTCGATCTCCCAAGCCAGGTCGTAGCCCAGCCAGCCCAGCCAACCGCCGATAAAGGGTAGCGCTGCCGCATCATTGGCCTCATCACCCAAAAGCTGGAGTTGATCTCCCGTCGCCAATCGCTCTGCCAGCATCGGCAGAATGTGCCCCACAGCAGGCGTCCACACCTGTGGACAATCATCTACCCGCTGGGGCGGCCCGGCACAGATCGAGTAGCGGCTGTGAATGGCGTGGGGCTGGGCGGCGGTGGGCAGGGGATAGGGGCTTTCTAGCAGCGCCGCCAGGGTCGAGAGACTCGGGGGCTGCTGCAACAGGTCGCCGTAGAGAGCGTGGAAAATATCGCTGCCGGTGCGGTGGGCTAGGGGTTGCGATCGCACCCAACTCTGCCGCTCTTGGGTCAAATTTCGCCTCCCCACACCCAGCGCGCCCACCAAAACACCGCCAGCAGCCCCAGGGCAAACCAGTCCCAAGACCGCAGCACCATCTGGTACCAGCGCACCCGGTGCTCGTTGGGGCTGGTGAAGCCGCGCACCTCCATCGCCGCCGAGATCTGCTCGGCCCGCAGCAGCAGGTTTTGCAGCAGCCGTTCCACCACCGCCAGCCACACCTGGGCCGAGCCGCGAAAGCCCAGCTTCTTCCAGTTGATGGCGCGGGTCTGCACTGATCGCACCAAATTTTGCACCTCCTCCAGCACCAGGGGAATAAACCGCAGGGAGAGGGTTACCGTCAGGGCAATCTCGGTGACGGGCAAACGAAACCACCGCAGCGGGGCCATCAGCGCCTCCAGGGCCACGGTGATTTCTTCGGGGGCGGTGGTCAGCAGGTAGAGGTTGGTGCCGTAGATCAGGGTAAACAGCAGCGTGCCAATGCGAATGCCTAAATCGAGCGATCGCCGCGTCACCGTAATTGGCCCCCAGTCAAACACCTCATAGCGATAATTCGTTGGCTGGGGCAACTCCGGCAGCACCTCCGGCGGATCCTCCAGGGTGGCCATATCGGCGGGGGTCGGCAGCCGGGGCGTGTGTGACACTTGCAGCCCGTCGGGCATCACAAAGGTCAGCAGCATCACCACGCTGCTGAGCACCACTAGCCAGCCCATCTGCTGTCGCCAAACCCGCAGCGGAATAAGTGCCACCAGGGTCAGCAGCACCAGCAGCGCCACCAGCCCAAATCGCCAGTAGGCATTGGCCAAAATCGGCGTCACCAAAATGCTCATCAGCCAGGCCATCTTGACCCTAGGGTCGAGTCGGTGCAGCCAGGTAACCGGCTGCTCCAGGTAAAGGCCAATGGGAAGAGAGCGGAGAAGATCCATTTATATCGACTGGGAGCGGTTAACCGTAGGGTGGGCACTGCCCACCATTACATCAATGGAAATGGATTTGTCACAGATCACCCTAAACCTTTGTTGCCCGGTTGGGGTTGTTGCGCTCTAGATCGCGCATCGCCTTGCCCCGCCAAAAAATGCGAATCGGCGTGCCCTCAAAGCCCAGATTCTCGCGAAACTGGCGCTCCACATAGCGGCGGTAGTTGTCTTTGAGCAGGTGGGGATCGTTGACAAACAGCGTAAAGGACGGGGGCCGTACGGTAACCTGGGTACCGTAGTAGATGCGGCCCTGGCGACCCTGGCGGGTGGTGGGCGGCGTGTGCCACTTCACCGCATCTTCGAGCACTTCATTGACCACCGAGGTGCTGACCCGGCGGCGGTGCTGCTCCACCGCCACGTCCACCAGCTCTAGAATTTTGGGCACCCGCTGGCCGGTTTTGGCGCTGACGAAGATGCGCTTGGCCCAGTCGAGAAAGTTGAGCCGGGCAGCGATCTGGTGGTCAAAGTCGTAGATGGTGTGGCTGTCTTTTTCCACCGCGTCCCACTTGTTGACGACGATGATGCAGGCGCGCCCGTCTTCTTCAATGCGGCCCGCCAGCTTTTGGTCTTGCTCAGTGACGCCGTCGAGGGCGTCGATCACCAGCAGCACCACGTCGGCCCGACGAATGGCCTTAAAGGCACGGTTGATGCCAAAGAATTCTGGCCCGTACTCGACGCTTTTTTTCTTGCGAATGCCGGCGGTGTCGATCAGGCGGTAGATTTTGTCGCCGTGTTGCACCTGCATGTCGATCGCATCGCGGGTCGTGCCCGAGATCGGGCTGACAATGGCGCGGGTTTCGCCCACAAAGGCATTCAGTAGGCTCGATTTGCCCACGTTGGGTCGCCCCACAATGGCGACTTTGATCTCTTCTTCTTCGGCGGCTTCCACGGTTTCGGGCAGAAACTCCACCAGGGCATCCAACAATTCCCCCGTGCCGTTGCCGTGGATGCCGGAGACCGCAAAGGGCTCGCCCAGCCCCAGCTCCCAAAACTGGGCCGCCTGCACCAGGCCAACGTCGAGCGATTCGCACTTGTTCACCGCCAGCACCACAGGCACCGACTGCTGCCGGAGCCAGCTAGCGATTTCGCGGTCTGACTCGGTGGGGCCAGTTTTGCCATCCACCACCAAGATGGCGGCGCTGGCTTCGGTCAGCGCCAGCTGGGCCTGTTCGCGAATGTAGGGCAAAAACTCGGTGTCGTCGTCAAACACCAGGCCGCCAGTATCGACCACCAGGTAGTCGCGATCGCGCCAAAAGGCGGGCTGGTAGGTGCGATCGCGCGTCACCCCCGGCTGGTCGTAGACGATGGCGTCTTGGGCCCCGGCCAGGCGGTTCACCAGGGTAGATTTGCCCACATTTGGGCGTCCGATAACCGCAACAATAGGCAGGGGCATGACTTGAGCCTTTAGGCAGAGGAATGGTTCGGTAGACCTGGAGGCCATTGCCAGCCGCCGAGATCATCAATGAGAAAATCTTCTCAATCTTTCCATTGTAGTCAAGAGATCACGGTCTGGGGAGCCGAGGTGAGCAAAGGTTGACCTACAGCAGGCGGCTGAGACTTAGCAAAAAGCCAGGCAGAACGACTTCTCCAGACAGAGAATTAGGGTTCTCCAATACCTCGATTGGGTGCTCCGTCTGAGCCTCACCTGTTTCTGGCCCAATACAGGGTGACTTTTTTACCCTGGCCCTTGACTTGGGGCATAGGGAATGAGGCCCATGGCCGCAAGCTGCACCTGCACCGCTGGCGGTGCAGAGCGAGCATCTACGATGAAGCCATTGACCGAAACCAGCCAAGCCATAGGATTGTCGCCTAACCGACTGGGTAAGCACCAGTCAGGATCCATTTGGGTGATTTTCAGTATGTTTCGCACCTGTTTTGACTTGGCCTGCCCGGTGCTAGAACTGATACCAAACCAGGCATAGAGGTCTTTAGCACTGACATAAGGATGTCGCGATGAGTCGAACAAAAAGTTGGCCATACCAATGGCGTGGCTGATCCCACAGGCCCAGGTTTGGGCTTTGCCACTGGCCAGCGGTGAGGGCCGTTTGCGACTTAGAGCTGCTGTGGCCTGACGAATCAAAGTGGCATATTCTTCATTGAGGTGCTGCCGGGCAAAGTCATCGGTGATGGCGACAATGCGATCGAAGGTCTCTTGCATGCCCTTAGGCACGGTTTCAGATTTGGCCGGTTTAGCCATGGCCTTGTCTCCTAATCCAAAACAGCACAGCAAACCAACAAAGTTCCACAGCGACTCGTAGAGAAACAGCGGGTGAAACCGAGTGGCATCGGGATATTAAACCAAACCACTGTAGGGCGCGATGCGGTGCTGGGCATCGATTATTCAGCCCCAGGGGAGCGTAATTAGGTGGGCCGTAGAGTTCTTGATTGATGGAATTGCCCCAGCGGCCAATGGCCTGGGCCAGCGGTAGCCCCAAGGCAATGCTAGGACTGCACCATGGAGTGCTCGGAGGAGTACAGCCCGGTGAACATAGAGGCGTGGGAGGGCACAGTCCACTGGGCGGCGGAGACCGCCTGGGTGAAGCGGGTAGACTGGGCTGTGATCGCATCTAAAATTTGGCGAGATGGGCTTATCGTAGCCTTAGCACGACAGGCGATCGGCCTGCTGGGTATCGAGCACAAGGAAGAGAATATCGGGGCGAGCAGCCATGGGGTTTAGCCAACGAGGCAACAGGGCACGGATTCCATCTTAAACAGAACCGTTCTCAATTGTCTGAGCCTGGGGTTAGAAATTGAGGGGCTGGGAGACAAGGAGTATGTCAGCTATCCCACGGGGGCAGGGGCGATCGCTTATGAACATGCCGCTAGCTTTCCAAAGCGACTGATAGAGAACACCATCGCTTAGGACGACACCCATGCCTGCATTGTCTCAGTTGCCCCAAAATCTTGACTATAAAAGAATATTGGCCAAGTCAGCAGCCCACAAGGATGTGACTCTGCTATTGATTCCCACTTCTTAGGAAGATTAACTGTGTAAGGCTGTAAACTTCTCCACTCAGATTCGGACAATGATTTCGAGAGATCAAGAGATTTTATTAATTCAGCACCCTCTCCCCATGGGACAAAAGCTGAAAATTGGTAACTGTCATCAATGATTCTAAATTTTGCGTGAACCTGCTCAAACTTGAGTTCTCGACGCAATTTTTGAATGTCATGACGATCTCCCGCGAGAGAGGAATAGCACTTCTTATAGTAAAGAGAAATCGTCTCAAGCAGGCTTTCATTCAAGTCATAATTTTTCAAAATTTCGCGTGTGACAATCGTTCGAGCTTGATAGTCAGAGGATGGATAGTTAGAGTCAGCCAGGTCAAACACCTGAACAATTGCATTTTCCCAGTAGATGTTATCTTCTCGATTACATCGGCCAGCAGCTTGAATAATACTATCAAGAGGAGATACTTGACGCAAAACAAACGGGAAATCTAGATCAATCCCAGCCTCAACCACCTGAGTGCTAATAACATGGCAGGGCAACGGATTTTCAGGATCAAGGCGCTTCAAGATTTCTTTAAGAACTTGTTTTCGATGCGCTGGCACCATACGAGAAGATAGGTGAAGCCATTCGCTGTCAATCATTCCAGAAAGAGACTCAAATCCTTCTTGTGCAATTTTGGTTGTGTTAACAATCGTCAATGATTGTAGGTTCGAGCCAATTGCGTGAGCTACTTCATTCCATTGCCAGGAATCGAAGCAAATTTTGAAATTGACTCGGCGGGTATTTTCAAAGAAGTGTCGGCATCTAGAGGCAGAAATAATGTCCGTGCATTGCCGGTCAAATTCATGATTAACATTTTGAAAACTTGGTTGTGTTGCTGACATTAAGACTACGGTGCAGCCCCAGTCATCAACCAAGCTTCTTAAAACATCTAAAATTGGACGTGCATACTCTAAGGGGATGGATTGGGCTTCATCAATTAAAATACATCGCCGCATGAGATGAGACAGTTTGCGGCATTTGGCTGGAGAGCGTGCAAATAATGACTCATAAAACTGCACTCCTGACGTGCAAATCACTGATGAGTCCCACCGCTCGGTGGTCAGCTTATAGTCTGCTGACTCCTCTTCGGATGGCTGAAAATCACTGTAATGGGCTAGTACAGGAATCTTGAGAGCCTCTCCGTAGACCCGCCATGTCTGATCGATGATGCTTTTTAAAGGGCCAACATATAAGATGCCTTCCAAGGAGGGATTAGCTTGGCAGTGGGCGATCGCAAACTGAAGCGATGCCATCGTTTTACCAACACCAGTTGGCCCTGTCAATCGAAATAGCCCACACGAAGCATGGGCTTTGGCCATACAATCAGAAGCGAACTCGCGCCTCAAACTTGCGAGAGCGCCATCTACATGGCGAGGATTGAAACATGTGGACAGTGTAGCCAGTACAGACGCTTCATCTTGATTAGGTGAAGCGTCCCCTGTAAATACTGCTGCGTCTATCCGGTCTGCATCCACCAAACACCCGAATAGCATCCGAATTGCAAACTCTAAGCGGGTACCCCTGAGATCGAACTCAGGCAGTTCATCAGGAAGAAACCCAGTTATCTCAGCAACCGCTTCATCCCGCGCTTGTTCCCATCCCTTAGCTCGTTCAGCAAACTCATCTCCTCGGAGATGCTCTTTGTCCTTTAAGCCACCATGATGGCCTGCAATGACAAACGATAGGGAAGGCACCGCCATTCCCCGCTTAGCAAGAGATAGCGCCAGCAATGCCCCATGGGGACTATGGGGCATTCTGCGGCCATTATGTAACAAATAATTTTGCCATGGCTCCAATATCTTGCCCAGATCATGCCAAAGTCCTGAATAATGGCCAATTTTTTGCCATTTTAGCGGCAATCTTACCGCTGTCTTAGCTGCTACACCGCTTAAATGATTAGAAAGTGGTTGACCTGGCCTTGCATATTTCATAGTATTTTCATACCTGACTGTTCACATGAAGCAATAACTAAGCTATTCTAGCTTGTAGAACAAATATACTTCTCCTGGGCAGAGCATTTCTAGCGAGGTAACTGTCATGGGTCATCGGCGTCCCTATCGAATCAAGGTTAAGGGAGACTATGCTCTGTTTAGCCGACCTGAAACCCAGGCAGAACCGCTGTCTTATCCCATCATGCCGCCTACGGCAGCAGAAGGGCTACTTGAAGCGATCTTCTGGAAGCCAGAGTTTGATTGGCGCATTCTAGCCATTGAGATGCTAGAGCCAGTCCAATATGCCAACTTTACACGCAACCATATTAAAGAGAGGCAGCGTCCCGGCAAGACCATTATTGCTAAGGAAATGCGCGTCCAAACCCATCAGGCTGTTCTAAGAAAAGTTGCCTACGTAATTGAATGCGATATTAACCTCCGTTCGCATGCAACTGAAAGCATTGCTAAATATTGCGAACAGTTCGAGCGTCGTATGGATTCAGGTGGGTGTTTTCAGCAACCTTTTCTGGGGATTCGAGAATTCATAGCTGACTTTACATGGGCTGATGATAGAGATCCGTGGGCAGACACACGTGATTGTGGACGGATGCCATTGAAAATTCATTACGTCCCTGATCCTAATGGGCGTATTCAATGGCGTGATCGTGTAACTCGTCAATATGTTAGAGGTCGAGCTGAAACTGAATGGTTTGATGCTGAGATCCGTGCTGGTCGGTTAGTTGAGAAATCAAAAAATTGTTTACCTCAACCTCTTTTCCTATCTGGAGGTGTTTGATGCTAAGAGAATTGTATAACCTTAGCCAAAAAGTAAATATTGTTCTTCCTCCGATTGGCTATGGACGGATTGAAGCACACATCAAAGTGGATGTAATGCCGCCTATCGAATCTGAACCATTGATAGAACACGATTCAAAAGGCAAAGCAAAATTGGGATTAAAAATTAATTTACCTGATTTTGTCAGATCTTCTGGACATCGGCCTTTGCTAATTGCCGACACGGCCAGCTACGTCTTGGGTATTGGTAAAGACGGAGCAATCCGTCAAGCAATGTACCTTGAGCTTCTGAAAGAGTGTCTAGATGAAACACAAGATGAAGCAGTGACAGAAGTATGGCAAGCAATTCATTCACTCAATCTTGAAGACATTCGTACACAATGCTCTCCTTGGTTTGATAAACAAAAGAAAGATGGAGACCCACTAGAAAAGGCACGAATTGTTTTTTTCTATGGTGGGCAATGCGTGACAGAACTGCCAGTTGTTCAGGAATTCTGGGCACATAAGTACACCAATTTGCTATCGTCTGCTGAAGGAGATTGCTGTATTACAGGAAAACAACAGATCTTGGTAGGCCCTACCTTACCTGTAATGGTTAAGGGTGTTCCTGGCTCTCAATTTAAAGGAGCTGCCCTGATGAGTTTTAACGTTGAGTCTTTTGAGTCACACCGATGGAAAGATTCTGAACATGCTCCGCTGGGGTTTAATGTGGCGGAGCGATCTCATCAGATGCTTAATCGATTATTGCAGGAGCCACGACATTCCTATCGCCAAGGAAATACAGCCTTTGTTTACTGGGGACAGTATGATACCGGACTAAATCCATCGATTTGGGATGATCCAGAAGCTTTATGGGATGATGATGCCGCAGCAGTGGCTCAAATGGTTTTTGTAACCCCTGATCAACCCAAAGGATTCAATTCAGAAGCTTGCAAGTCTGAACGGTTCTATCTAGCGATCTTGACGGGGTGTGATGGACGCATCGCTATTAGTCGATGGGATGAACTGACTGCTCAAAAAATTGCTGAGAATGTAACTCGCTACATCCAAACTCAAAAATCGATTCCCGGCTACAAAGCTCGTCCTCTCTGGCAGTTAGCCGGATCTTGTTTTCGTGATCCATCAAAGGAGCAGATTGATACTGTTGTCCGAGCATTAGTAGGTAATGCCCTATGGGGTTCCGCAATTCCTCCATCTGTTGTGACACAAACGATTGAACGCATCTACCTTGACATATTTGCCGATAAGCGCGACTTGAAAAAGTATCACGGAAGATACTATGCCCGTCTTCAAATCCTTGCACTGTATTTAGGACTTATGACTGACAAACGACCCTTGAAAATTGCTTGCCACCTAGGAGCAATTGCCTACTTAATGCATGATGCTGAGATGACAGCACGAAAACTTGAGGATCCAGGGAAAACGGGTGTTGCAGCATCTTTACGAGCCCTTGCAACTACACCGAAACAAGTCTTCGGGCGACTTTACCAGAACGCGATTTTATATCACTTACCTGCACCTTGCATAGATAGCGAACCAAAGAAACAGGAGTCACGTCGCCGCCATCTAAAACGGTCTGGGAAACTACTGCGTGAAGAGTTCGGCAAATTAGTTGAGATAGATCTATCTCCAGAAACCGATTTGCCCACCACATTCAGCCTCGACGAAAGTGCTTGGTTTTATTTGGGTTGGGGTCTAAGGGAGGCAACATTTTGGGCAGGGGTTGACAGAAATCCTGGCTCAAACGGCAAAACGGACACGGAAGAACCGAACGAAACTGAGGATAAAAACTAATGAAAATTTATCTTGATCCGACCAAGCGCCATGATGCGGTGCTGTTAGTGGATATTACAGACGGCAATCCTAATGGTGATCCTGACGCAGGCAATCAACCACGAATTGATCCGGAAACACGACAGGGATTAATGACGGATGCTTGCATTAAACGTAAACTTCGCAATTATGTTCAAGTCGTTGGTAAAGGACAAGAAGGTTTATCCATTCTAATTGAAGACGGTGCTGTTTTGCGCGATCGCTTCCAACCAGCCTTTGAAGCACTCGACATTGAATTTAAGAGTGGGAAAGGCAAGAAAACATCTGCTGAGCAACAGGAGAAGCTCTCTACTTGGCTACAGGAAAAATACTGGGATCTGCGAATGTTTGGAGGCGTTCTTGAATCAGAGCTACGGGCTGGTCAAGTGTGGGGACCTGTCCAAGTTGGTATTGCTCGCAGTATAGATGCAGTTTTGCCGATGACAATGACAATAACTCGCTGTGCCAGTTCTAACCTACAGGAAGGTAAAGACCAGAAGACTATGGGCAAGAAAGAGCTAATTCCCTATGGCCTTTATCGTGCATATATTACCTATAGTCCTCATCGTGCCCCTAAAAGTCTAACTAGTGAGGATCTTAGGCTTCTTTGGGATGGTTTCTGCAAATGCTGGGACTTTGATCGCAGCAGTGTTCGTGGTTTTATGAACTGCCGTGAGCTAGTTGTCTTTACCCATGAAAATAAATATGGGAATGCACCCGCTCATCGGCTTTTTGACAGTCTCCAAATAAAACTCAACGATGAGGTATCCACCCCACGCCACTTCGCCGACTACACCGTCACCCTCAATAAAGCTGATCTACCATCAGGAATAACCCTAACTACCCTAACTCGTCTCTGTGAGGGCTAACCATGGCTAACCTCCAACCCCAGCCAGTCCCCAGCCTCTACGACCTAGACTTCTACCACTGGACACAAACTATGGCAGCAGCCCTCCGCCAGGGCCGCTGGCAAGAGCTCGACCCCGACAACCTGGCAGAGGAGATTGAAAGCTTGGGCCGTTCTGACAAGCGGGCACTAAAGCATCGGCTAGAAGTCCTGCTCATGCATCTACTCAAATGGCAATACCAACCCGAAAACCGCAGCAATAGCTGGCGGGCCACTATCGTCGAACAGCGCCTCAGAATCCTAGACTTGCTTGACGACAGCCCCAGCCTCAAACCCTATCTAGAGGCTGAATTTGCCAACGGCTACACCAACGCGTGCAAGCTCGCTGTCGCCGAAACCGATCTAGATGCAACAGCCTTTCCTGTCCAATGCCCGTTTACCCTCAAAACTGTGTTGACAGACGGGTTTCTACCCCATTAGGCCAAGCTCGCAGGCTACTGATCGTTCTATTACTTAACCGGAGGCCCCAGTGCAAATCAAAGATTTAACTATCGATGAGTTCAAAGTGCTGATTCGAGAGACTGTTGAGGATGCTTTGCAAGACCTCTTGCTTGACCCTGACCAGGGCAGACCGCTCAAAGATTCCGTTCGCCAGCAGTTGCTAGCCATGCGAGAGCGGCGTTTAGAACATAGCCAAGCTATTCCCGCAGCTCAGGTGATAGATGAACTGGGCTTAAATTAACCATGAGCTACGCCGTTGACTACGAACCTGAAGCCGTTGACGACCTCAAACGGCTCCCCAGTAATATTCGCAAGCGCATTGTCGCCAAAATCAACTGGCTAGCCGAAAACTTCGACCAGGTGCAGCCATTGTCGCTCACCGCTAACCTGGCAGGCTTTTTTAAGCTCAGGGTGGGCGACTATCGGGTGATTTACGAGTGCGATCGCACTATCCGCGTCATTACTGTTGATCGCATCGGCCACCGCCGCGAAATCTATGACTAAATCGCCCGATGACTACCTGATGATCAGCGCTCTCCAGCACATGGCCTTTTGCCCCCGCCAGTGCGCCCTCATTCACCTGGAGCAAGTGTGGGAAGAAAACCTCTACACCCTGCGGGGGCAGCGGGTTCACGAAAAAGTCGATGTACCTGAGCACGAGCTGATCGAAGGGGTGCGGGTGGAACGGGCCATGCCCCTATGGTCGCACCGCCTGGGGCTAACGGGCATCGCCGACGTGGTGGAATTTTTAGCCGATGGCACCCCCTACCCGGTGGAATACAAATCTGGCTCCAAAAAAGCCCGCGAGGCCGACGACATTCAGCTCTGCGCCCAGGCCCTCTGTCTAGAAGAGATGCTGGGCTGCACCGTGCCCCGGGGGGCGATCTTTCACCATGCCTCGCGGCGGCGGCGAGAGGTAGTGTTTGATGCGGGTCTGCGATCGCACCTCCTCACCACCATCGCCGACCTCAACAACCTGATCGCTAGCCAAACCCTGCCGCCCCCCGTCGCCGATGC
>JBBSKN010000005.1:0-72171 GCA_038256265.1 Phormidesmidales cyanobacterium | reverse complement strand
CTCTTTGACCATCCGTTTCCTGACCTCTTTGAGTCTGTCTTGAGTACTTTTACAGAGTTACCTATGCCTAGACGGGCTACTTCGTCACAACAGCCCCATCCCTGGTACGGACAACCTGTCCCGGCTTAAGTTGATACCCCAATCTTGTACTTCATTGCGGCAGGTTGGCTACAAACTCCTGCGCTTCCTGATCAGACAAGAAGCCTTCTTCTTTAGCAGCTTTGCAATCTTGGTAAAACAAGAGGTCTTCAATCTCTTGGCGGTTTTGGGTAATAAGGGTCGCCAGGAAGCCTTGCTTGGCCTCGTCAGGTAAGGCCTGGAAGAGATTGTAGAAATGGTAAGACAGTTGAAGCGATTGAGTAGTCATTAACCGCAGCTTTAGGGTGGTTGCTCTAGCCGGTGGTCTATGACTGTTATGATACCGCCGCTTTTCCCCATCGTCCCCACGCTCTGCGTGGAACGCCGCTCTGGGCGCTCCTGCGCCCTAGACTTAGACGACGCTGGAGCGTCTGAGGTTGCGTCTCGACGCTAGAGCGTCGGGACGATGGGGTGAAGGGGGTGATTAAGCAAAGGGGGTGGGGTCGAAGAGCCACTGGTCGCCGATGATGGCCTCTAGCCGCTGGTTGAGCTGGGGGAGAAACACCTGGGGGTCGTTGAGCTGCTGCTGGGCAAACCACTCGCCTAGCGACTCTTGAGTCTCGATGCCCTGGGCGGTGGCGGCGGCGGATAGCAGTTGCAGGGCCGACTGCTGAAGCGACTCTAGCTGGGGGTGGCCCTGGCCCCGCGTTTGGCAAAAGAATAAGGCAGTAGCCGCTAGCAGCGCCTCTAGGACATCGCCCTGGGGCACCTGGTTTAACAGGTAGTGAATCAGAGTCAGAGTATTTTGCAGCGGTGTTTGAATTCGCAGGGCTAACCAAAGGGCCTGGGAAAGATAGGCCAGGGATTGTGATTCATCCGCCACCCCCAGGTTGGAGAGAACTGTAAATAAATCACCAAATGCCTTTATTTGACCTAAGGCCGCTGCTGTTTCCCTAAAGAGTTCTAGAGATTTTTGTAGATCTCCCTGCTGATAAGCAACTTCCGCCATGTTATTGAGCGTGACGGCTTTCCCCTGAACGTCGCCAATGCGCTCCGAAATTTCCAATGACTCCTGCCATAAGGCCAAGGCCCGCTCAATGTCCCCCTGCTGCGCGATGACTTGAGCAATGTTATTGAGCGTAGTGGCTTCACCTTTGACATCGCCAATGCGCTCCTTGATTTCCAACGACTCCTGCCACAAGGCCAAAGCCCGCTCGATGTCGCCCTGCTGTGCGCTCACCTGAGCCATGTTATTAAGTGTGACGGCTTTACCTTTGACATCGCCAATGTGCTCCTCGATTTCCAACGACTCCTGCCACAAGGCGAAGGCCCGCTCGATGTCGCCCTGCTGCGCAATCACACCCGCCATATTAGAGAGCGTGACAGCTTTGCCTTTAACGTCGCCAATGCACTCCTTAGCTTCCAACGACTCCTGCCACAAGGCGAAGGCCCGCTCGATGTCGCCCTGCTGCGCAATTACTCCCGCCATGTTATTGAGCGTGACGGCTTTGCTTTGGACGTCGCCAGTACGCCCCATGATTTCCAACGACTCCTGCCACAAGGCGAAGGCCCGCTCGATGTCGCCCTGCTGCGCAATCACCTGAGCCATGTTATTAAGCGTATCGGCTTTGCTTTGGACGTCGCCAATGCGCTCCGAAATTTCAAGGTCTTTCTGCCACAAAGCCAAGGCTCGCTCGATGTCGCCCTGCTGCGCAATCACCTGAGCCATATTAGATAGCGTGGCGGCTTTACCTTTGACGTCGCCAATGCGCTCCTTAATTGCTAGCGACTCCTGCCACAAAGCCAATGCCTGCTCGATGTCGCCCTGCTGCGCGATTATTCCCGCTATATTATTGAGCGTGATGGCTTCGCCTTGGATATCGCCAACGCGCCCCAAAATTTCCAATGACTCCTGCCACAAGGCCAAAGCCCGCTCAATGTGACCCTGCTGCGCGATTACTCCCGCCATGTTGTTGAGCGTGGCGGCTTTGCTTTGGACGTCGCCAGTACGCCCCAAGATTTCCAACGACTCCTGCCACAAGGCAAAGGCCCACTCAATGTACCCCTGCTGCGCGATTATTCCCGCCATATTGTTGAGAGTGGCGGCTCTGCGATCAAGATCTGCCTCTGGGCATTGCTTCAATACTGTTTCATAATGTCTAGCTGCTTCAGCCACCATGCCGACCACCTGCTCGGCTCGCGCCATGGTTCCTAAAATGCGGTAATCATCTTTAAACACCTCCAGAATGTTGCGGCACAAGGCCAGCACTTCGGCATAGCGGAAGTTATTGTTCCACCAAGTAGCGACGCGCTCGCCCACTCCCACCGCAATTTCTTCATCCCTGGCCGCCAGCCCCAGCCTCACCAGCTCCAGCGCCTGTTCTTCACTAACCTTCTGTTCTGGTTCCCACCACAAGCAATAGAGTGTCTGCGCCGCCGCCCTATAAAGTGCCTCAGTATCCTCCGGCAGCATCAGCGGCAAAATGCGGGGTATTCGCAGATCGCCCTCGGGGCTTACCTCTAGCAGACCGAGGGCAATGGCGGGGTTGATAGATTCTCTCACCCCTCTTTCAAAAGGGGGGCATTCACATACCGCCTCCAGCGCCGCACGGGGCACTGGTAACTGGTAAACCACCCCCCGCCGCAGCATCGCCCACATTGGTTCATCCATCTGCTCCAGCAGTGTCGCTGCCAGCACCTGCTTTCTCAAATCTACTGAGTTCTGTTCCAGAGCGTCCAAAATTGCATTGATCGCCGCTCCTCCCTGATCGGAAGAAGCTGGGGCAGCTTCTTCTCCCCCCTTTCCAAAAGGGGGCCGGGAGGAATCTCCACTCTGCAAAACCTTATCCAACCACTCCAGCAGCCTCGGATTGCCATCTGCTAGCCGCAGCGCACGCTGCTGCCGCTCCACCATCTGCCGCGCCATCCGCAAGGCTTTCTCATCTGCATCGCGGGTGACCTGGGGCGGCATAAACCCTGTCAGGCCATTGCACTTTTTTTGCAGGTCTACCCCGTGCAGCGCTTCCAGCGGCTGCCGGGTCACGGTGGACAGGGCCGAATGCTCAACATCGTAGCGACTGGTGATAATCAGCTTGTGGATGTAGTAGGTCTGTTGCAGTACCCACAACAGCGCCTCTAGCACTCCCACTGCCGTCGGGGTAGGTACATAAGTGCCGTTGCGGGCTTCCAGGTTGCCATCTTCAAAGTCATCCAGCACCAGCAGCAGAGGTTGAGCCTGGCTGCTCAGCGCCTCAAACACCCGCCGCAGCCGATAGCGCAGCTCCTCCCTTGGGTCTTGCAGCATTTCCCGCAAGGTGCGATCATTTAGCGCTGCCGAGAGCTTGTGTATCAGCGCCGGCTCATCCACCCGCCCTACCCAGACAATACGCTGAGTGTGGGGCATGCGATCACATAGCCGCGCCGCCAGAGCACTTTTACCCAAGCCCCCCATGCCGTAGATCAGCACTCCAGCCTGGCCCGTATCTGCATCTGTCGCCTGGGTGAGCACCCGCAAGCAGGCTTGCAGCTGCCGCCGCCGCCCCACAAAGCCCTGCCGACCCACTACCTTGACCTGCTGCGTCACCGGGTCTAAAAATTCTATGGTTGTCGAGGGCGGCGGGGCGAGGCGGCGGCCAGAGGTGCGAGGCGGCGTCACAAGCGGCCCCGGAAGCATATCGGCTACATACAGCCGCAGCAGGTGCCAGTCTCGGGCATTCACTTCCAGCAGGTGACGGTAGGTCTTTGCCAGCGCCAGCGCCAGCGTTTCTCCCTGGCTGAGGGCACCGTAGAGCTCTGCTGCTGCCTTGGTGGCATCGGTATCGAGCACGTTCTGCCCCCAGCACAGCACAGCTGTTGCCCCCTGGGTCAGCAGCGCCTCGGCCAGAGAGGGCACTGCCCCGGCTTGGGCACCCTCGCCCGTGCGACAGCCCGACAAAAAGAGCAGCGGCGGCAAATAGCCCTGGAGCGTGCTGGCGATATTAGCAGCCCCCTCGTAGGCGGGGTCACCTGTGAGGGTTTCCATCACAAAGCGGGGCTGACTGTTTTGAATAGTAGCGTGGCCGGTCAGATGCAACCCGTCGAAATGCTGGGTTCCATAGGCTTTGATGGCAAAGCCCAACTCATCCAGGTTGCCGCTCTCTTCTACTAGCAGCGCTATCCGCTGGTGCGACTGACGCTGGGTCGCCGCCAAAATGCGCCCTTCCTCTTCCTCAAAATGCAGCACCGGCTCAACGCCGCGCGGCGAGGTAGCCATAAACATGAGGTTTAGCGCCCGGTTTTGGGGGGCATTTACCGCCTCAAGCTGGGGAACATAGCGCGACCCCAGCTGCGATACCCAGCGCAGCGGCACCACCGAGGGCAGCCGCTGCACCAGGTAGGTGATGTTGTCGTGCAGCAGTTCCCAGGGTAGATTGGCCAACCCTGCCCCCGCCGCGATCGCCAGAATAGTGCCTTGCGCCTGCTGCTCTAAGGTTTGCCCCAGCCAGCGATCACTGCCGTCTAGCCATTCGTACAGCCGCTTGCCAGTGGCTATCAAATCTTGCAGCACCGAAGGCACGTAGACCTCGGTTTCGGCCTGCTTAATCAGGTCTGCAATATCCTGAAGTGGCAGCATCCGCGATTGGTAATCGTTCGGATTGTCAAAGAAATAGCGCAGCTCGGCATGGTCAGCCCCTTGAGGCAGCAGGTTGAGATGGAGAATCTGCACCGTGATTGACCTCAGCTGTCGAGTAGGGCTTTGATTTGCTCGGTGGTAGCATTCTCTAGAAGCAGGCGCTGGCCACTGGCCGAGACAATCACCACCTTCTCGATGGTTTTGGTGTCTTTGCCCTTGCGGTAGGCCTGGTACCACTGGCGGATCTGCTCGGCGATCGCTAGAGTGCCCCCCACTAAGCCAACAATCGTGGCGATGGTGACGAGAATGCCCTCCTTGTCTGTTTCACCGTCAACAGCATAGGTTCCGGAAATACCGTCAAGGGCCAAGAGTGCCTCCGTTGCGACAACGGCGTCTGGCCCAGTGATCGCCACCTGAATATCTGCCATAGGAGAGGTGTTAAAAGTTTGCTCAATCCTAACAGGCTGATCGACTAAAGGCTTAAATTACAGATGTCTCCACCAGCGACCTACTCAGCCACCCTTTTCGTGAACCCAGCTTCGTCAGCGGTGAAGCCAGCGCCATCTACAGCGAACCCAGGTTCATCCACGGCGAACCCAGCTACGTGGGGGCGAGGCCAGCTACGTGAATGGTGAACCCAGCTTCGCGGGCGGCGAACTCAGCTTCACTGCTGGTGAGGCCAGCTTCGCCGCTGGGGCACCCAGCCCCCTCTTACCCCGGCAAGAGGGGCGTAAATTAGGCGGGGTTTGGTTGCAGCAGAGAATAGCAGGCCTGGGCGATCGCCCATTCTTCCTGGGTATGAATCACCAGCACCCGCACCGCCGCATCTGCCGCCGCAATATCTTGGTCATCCTTAGCGCGGCTCAGGTCATCTTTGAGCCGCAGCCCCAAAAACTCAAACGGCTCGCAGGCCCGCCGCCACACCAGGGGGCTGTTTTCGCCCATGCCCGCCGTAAACACCACCACATCTAGTCCGCCCAGGCTGGCAATCATGCCCCCCATCTCGCGGCGCAGCCGGTGCATAAACACATCCACGGCCAGCTTGGCCTGGGGGTTGCCCTGCTCCATCGCCTCCGTCACCGTTCGCATATCGTTCGACAGGCCAGACAATCCCTTAAGGCCAGATTCCTTGTTTAACAGAGTATCGAGTTCGTCTACGCTGTAGCCTTCCTGGCCCATCAGGTGAATGAGAATGCCGGGGTCTACGCTGCCCGAGCGGCTGCCCATCATCAGCCCATCCAGCGGCGTAAAGCCCATGGTAGTGTCAATGCCAATACCGCCCTTGATCGCCGCCAGCGAGCAGCCGTTGCCCAGGTGGCAGGTGAGAATTTTCAGCTCAGCGATATCTCTTCCCAGCATCTGCGCGGCTCGCTGGGCCACGTACTGATGGCTAATGCCGTGAAACCCGTAGCGGCGAATGCCCTGCTCGACCCAATCGTAGGGGCCGGGGTAGGTGGCCGCCGCCTCGGGCATGCCCGAGTGAAAGGCGGTATCAAACATCGCCACCTGGGGCACCTCGCCCAACAGACGCTCCATCGCCTCAATGCCTTGCAGATTAGCCGGGTTGTGGGCTGGTGCCAGGGGAATAAGCTGGCGAATTGTCTCTTTGACCCCCGCATCTACCACCACTGGCTGTTGGTAGTCGCGACCGCCGTGCACCACTCGATGCCCCACCGCCGCAATCTCTGCGAGATCGTCGAGCACTTTAGTTGGCCCCTGCACCAGCGTCTCAACCATCGCCTTTAGCCCCTCGGCCTTATCGGTCAGAGGCAGCACCGTGACCAACTCATCCCCAGAGCTAGAGGTGGTCAGCTCTACACGGCCCTCAGCGTGAGTCCAGTCTAGGGATGCTTTCCATAGGGGACGGGCGACCCGGCCATTGGCCTGGCCCTGGCTGAGGTCAAATAGGCAGCTTTTGTGGCTACTCGACCCGGCATTGAGCACGAGAATCTTCATTTTTCTCTACGTCCCCGGCCTCGCATCTAGCTCCTCGGGCAGGTGGGAGCGATCGCCGTGTTTGACCAGCATGGGGCCATACTTGTCGAAGCAAATAATGCTAACCGAGGCCACGGGCAGGTCAATGCGATCGCGGTAGCGACCGCCATCAATGCCCAAAAGATTGCAGAGAATCAGCCGCGTCGTCGTCTTGTGCGACACAATCAGCACGTTGCCTTCTGTGTGGTTAGACTCGATCTCGGCCACCACCAGGGCGGCGCGGCTGGCCACCTGCACCCCCGTTTCGCCGCCCGTGGGCGGGTTCCAGGCTGGCTCAGCCAGCCAGCTTAGGTAGTCATCGCTGTACTGCTGATGCACCTCGTCGTGGGTTTTGCCCTCCCACTCGCCAAAGTACATTTCCTTCAGCCCGTCGCGCAGCTGCATGGTGTGGCCGGTGGCCTCACACAGGGGGGTAGCGGTGGCCACGGTGCGCTTCAGGGGGCTGGCATACACCGCCTGCCAGGTGAGGTTTTTATATTTATCGGCAAAGGCCTGGGCCATGGCCTGACCCTCGACGGTCAGGTTGACATCGGTAAAGCCGCAGTAGGTGCCGGTTTGGCTCGATTCGGTTTCGCCGTGGCGGAGCAGGTAGAGGGTGAGAGACATAGGAGGAAGTGGGTAAGGTTGTAGACATTATCAATGCAATTGATCATATCTACACCTCGAGTCCCGCCTGGGCCTGCACATATGCCTTTAGCTCGATAGGGATGGGCTCGACGTGCCAGATTTGCTGACAGTAGTCGCGGATGGAGCGATCGCTGGAGAACTTGCCCATGCGCACGGCATTGATGATCGACATCCGCGACCAGTGCTCCTGGTCTTGGTAGGCGGCGCTGACCCGGTCTTGGGTGTCGATGTAGGCCTGGTAGTCGGCCAGCAGTAGGTAGGGGTCATGGTAGACCAGGTTGTCGGTCAGAGGTTTGAACAGGTTGCCGTCGCCCTGGGCGAAGAAGCCACCGTTGATTAGATCGATCACCGCTTTGAGCCGGGGGTTGCTGTTGTAGTAGTCCCAGGGGTTGTAGCCGCTGGCTTTGAGGGCCGCCACTTCTTCGGTCACCAGGCCAAAGAGAAAGAAGTTGTCGTCGCCCACCAGCTCGCGGATCTCCACATTCGCGCCGTCGAGGGTGCCAATGGTGAGCGCGCCGTTCATGGAGAATTTCATGTTGCCAGTGCCTGAGGCCTCTTTGCCCGCCGTGGAGATTTGCTCCGACAGATCGGCGGCGGGGTACACCCGCTGGCCAAAGGTGACATTGTAGTCGGGCAAAAACACCACCTTGAGGCGATCGCCAATCACCGCGTCATTGTTAACCACCTCCCCCACGGCGGTGATGAACTTAATCATCAGCTTGGCCATGTGGTAGCCGGGGGCCGCCTTGCCGCCAAAGATAAAAGTGCGGGGGGTGATATCGAGATCGGGGTTTTGCCGCAGCCGCTCGTAGAGGGTGATGATGTGCAGCACGTTGAGGTGTTGGCGCTTGTACTCGTGAATGCGCTTCACCTGTACGTCAAACAGCGAGTCGGGGCTGACGACAACGCCCGTGCGGGTGTGAATGTAGGTGGCCAGGTCTTGCTTGATGTCGTGCTTGATCTGCCGCCAGCGCTGACGAAAGCCGGGGTCGTCGGCGTCGCCCTCGATCTGGCGCAGCCGATCCATATCTTGCAGCCAGCCGTCGCCCACTTTTTCGCTGTAGAGGGTGGCCAGGCGAGGGTTGGCCAGGGCAATCCAGCGGCGGGGGGTGACGCCGTTGGTGACGTTGGTAATCTTGTCCGGGAACAGCTCGTGGAAGTCTTTGAGAATAGTCTGCTTGACCAGTTCGCTGTGCAGCGCCGCCACCCCATTGATGGCGTGACTGCCCAGGCTGGCCAGATTGGCCATGCGCACGTAGCGATCGCCCGACTCGTCAATCAGCGACAGGCTAGAGAGCTTGGCCGGGTCGTTGAGATACTGCACCCGCACCTGATCCATAAACCGCTGGTTAATCTCAAAAATAATCTCCAGGTGGCGGGGCAGCAGGCCGCCAAAGAGAGACAGCGACCAGCGCTCCAGGGCTTCGGGCAGCAGGGTGTGGTTGGTAAAAGCAAAGGTATTTTGAGTAATTTTCCAGGCCACCTCCCAGTCAATGCCGTGCTCGTCGAGCAGCAGGCGCATCAGCTCGGCGACGCCCACGGCAGGGTGGGTGTCATTGAGCTGGGCGGCAAACTTTTCGTGGAAGCTGTCGATCTGACGGCCCGAGTGCAGATGAATGCGAACCATGTCTTGCAGGGCGCAGGAGACAAAGAAAAACTGTTGCTCTAGGCGCAGCTGCTTGCCTTCAATCTGCTCGTCGTTGGGGTAGAGCACCTTCGAGATATTCTCAGAGGTGACTTTGCTGTCCACCGCGCCGTAGTAGTCGCCCACGTTAAATGACTGAAAGTCAAAGGATTCCACCGCCTCGGCCTTCCACAACCGCAGAGTGTTGACAGTGTTGACCCGATAGCCCGGAATCGGCGTGTCGTAGGGAATGCCCTTTACCTGCTTGCCGGGTACCCAGCGCTTGCGGTAGCGGCCATCGGAGTCGGTGTAGCCCTCTGTGTAGCCACCAAAGCCGACGATGACAGCGGCTTCGGGATGGGGAATTTCCCAGGGGTTGCTGTATTGCAACCACTTGTCGGTGATTTCGCACTGCCAGCCGTCGCGAATCTGCTGGTCAAAAATGCCAAATTCGTAGCGAATGCCGTAGCCGATCGCCGGAATTTGCAGGCTAGAGAGCGATTCCATGTAGCAGGCGGCTAGGCGACCGAGGCCGCCGTTGCCCAGGCCCGGTTCTTCTTCCTGGGCGATTAAATCTGCAAAGTTGAGCCCCGATTCTTCTACCGCCTGCTTCACCGGCTCGGTGAGGCCCAAATTGAGCAGGTTGCGCTCCAGGTGTGTCCCCAGCAAAAACTCTGCCGACAGGTAAGTGACCACCCGCACCTCTTTTCTCAAATAGTTGCGGGTGGAGTTGAGCCAGCGCTGCATCATGCGATCGCGCACCGTATAGGCCAGGGCCAGGTAAAAGTCGTTTTGGCTGGCCACCTCGGGCCACTTGCCCTGTATGTAGAACAGGTTGTCGGCCAGGGCGCGGCGCAGGGTCTCTACGCTGAGGCCAGTGCGATCGTCTTCCACATCGACGGTGGGGCAATCCATAAAGGCAGTCATAGGGATCTCCTGAACAGGGGCAGAACGTGCGGGTGTCCTAGTCTGCGATTTCCAATTCCAACCACTGTAAGGGAGCTAGGTTATGAAAGGGTTTAGGCCAGGAAAGGTTTAAGGTTCGATGGCGATGGGCTGGGTGGCTGGGCCAGGCAGACCTCCGAGGTTTTCAAAACCTCGGAGGTCTGAGTTCCCTAGGTGATCACCGTCGGCTGGTCGCGCCCGGTCAGCGTTTTGATCTGAGCGATCTCATCGGCCAAGGAAATCAGGTCGGCTAGGGCCTCCTGGGTGTCTTGGTTGTGCTTGGCCGGGTTGGCTTCGTAGCGCTCCACGTAGAGCCGCAGGGTGGCCCCAGAGGTGCCCGTGCCCGACAGGCGAAAGACGATGCGCGAACCGTCGGTA
Organism: Phormidesmidales cyanobacterium; assembly: GCA_038256265.1. Classification (GTDB taxonomy): domain Bacteria; phylum Cyanobacteriota; class Cyanobacteriia; order Phormidesmidales; family Phormidesmidaceae; genus Nodosilinea. The sequence goes on along the minus strand of JBBSKN010000005.1, from coordinate 61,912 downwards.
AAGCCAATGCGGACACCCTGTTTTTTGGCCACGCTGCCGTCCACCGGGTCGGTGTAGGCAAAATCGTCGGCGTAGTCAACGGTGTAGGGGCCAAAGGTTTTGCCGGGCATGGTGCTCAAGCCCTGGCGCAGGTTGTCGATTAGGGTGTTGGCGCGATCGCTCTCCACCCCCTCATAGTCGTGGCGCGAGTAGTAGTTGCGCCCGTAGGTGCTCCAATGCTCTTTGACAATTTCTTCGACTGACTGGCCCTTGACCGCCAGAATATTTAGCCAAAACAGTACCGCCCACAGCCCGTCCTTCTCGCGAATGTGGTTAGAGCCAGTGCCAAAGCTCTCTTCGCCGCAGAGGGTGGCCTTGCCCGCATCGAGCAGGTTGCCGAAGAACTTCCAGCCGGTGGGGGTCTCAAAGCAGTCGATGCCGAGCTTTTCGGCCACGCGATCGGGGGCCTGGCTGGTGGGCATCGAGCGGGCAATGCCCGCCAGGCCGTCGCGGTAGCCCGGTACCAGGGTGGCGTTGGCGGCCAAGATCGCCAGGCTGTCGCTGGGGGTGACAAAGAAGTTGTTGCCGAGCACCATATTGCGATCGCCATCCCCATCCGACGCCGCCCCAAAGTCGGGGGCATCATTACCAAACATGATCTCCACCAGGTCGTGGGCATAGACCAGGTTGGGGTCGGGGTGGCCGCCGCCAAAGTCTTCTAGGGGTTCGCCGTTGACCACGGTGCCTGCCGGAGCCTTGAGCCGCTGCTCAAACAGCGCCTTGGCGTAGGGGCCAGTCACCGCGTGCAGCGAATCCATACAAAAGCGGAAGTCGCCCGAGAGCAGCTGCTGAATCTGGCCAAAGTCAAACAGGGTCTCCATCAGCGCGCCGTAGTCGCTGACCGAATCGATCACCTCAACGGTGGCGTCGCCCAGGCTGTGGGTGGCCACCTGGTCGAGATCCACATCCGCCGCGTCGAGAATTTTGTACTCGGTGAGGGTCTGGCTGTGCTGGTAGATCGCGTCGGTGACGCTTTCGGGGGCCGGGCCACCGTTGCCGATGTTGTACTTAATGCCAAAGTCTTCCTCCGGCCCGCCGGGGTTGTGGCTGGCTGAGAGAATGATGCCACCAAAGGCCTGGTGCTTGCGAATCACGCAGGAAGCCGCCGGGGTCGAGAGAATGCCCCCCTGCCCCACTAGCACCCGACCAAAGCCGTTGGCCGCCGCCATTTTGAGAATGATCTGAATCGCCTCGCGGTTGTAGTAGCGACCGTCGCCACCCACCACCAGGGTCTGGTTTTCGTAGCCCTCCAGGCTGTCAAAGGTGGCTTGAATAAAATTTTCTAGATAGTTTGGCTGCTGAAAAACCTTAACTTTTTTTCTCAGGCCCGAGGTGCCGGGCTTTTGGTCGCCATAGGGCTGGGTGGAAATAGTTTGAATAGTCATAGGTTCAAAATCTGTGGGTCAAAATTTGTTGCAAGGTCAACCAGGTGCAACCCCAGGATAAATCCCTAGCTCACACAGCAAGATAAATCCCCCTATAACTTAGGAAGTAAATCGTAAGCCTTGGTTAAGGCTCCGACAGCCCTTGGCCAGTGACATCTCCCTCCGGGCAGCTATTTTGGCGCTGGACTTGGCATGCCATAGCGGTTTAACCCATTTTTATGTTGTGAGCAATGGTGACACCGATGCGTATTTTTTTGATTGTTGGGCTGCTGTGCAGCCTTTTGTTGTCTGGGTGCGAATTTTTTACCCCCGACACCAGTAGAGCCCTGTCTCAAACCCGCCAGATCGAAGAGCTGCACAAACAGACTGAGCAGTTGCAGCGCCAGGCCGATGCCCTAGAGCGCCTAGTCGATGCCGTAGATACTACGAGCGCGGTGTCGCCCCAAATCCCCTAGGGTGAGCCAGCTACCGCTTTGACACCGCCTTTGATGCCGTCACATACCAGCGCCAGGGCAGGTCGGCCCCCTGGGTCAGACCGATGCGAGTGGTCTGGGTCATGGCGATCGCCCCCGCTTCAACCCGCTGCTGCCAGGCCAGGTCTCGGTGCTCTAGCCAGAGACCAGAGTCGGGGGTGAGGGGCAGGTCAGTGAGGGTGCGATCAATATCCAGCAACATACAGAGCTTGCCAGGGCCAGCGCCCCAGCGGACAGGTTCCTCGGCCCGATAGCCCGCTAGCCAGGGGGGCACGGTGTCGAGTTCGACCGCGCGGATGAGGACGGCGCTGGGGGTGCGATCGCCATCCGTCACCACATTGAAACAGTGGTAAATGCCGTAGATCAGGTATACATAGCTAAACCCAGGCGGGCCAAACATCACCCGATTGCGCGGGGTTTCGCGGCGGTAGGCGTGGCAGGCGGGGTCGCCGACGGTGTAGGCCTCGGTTTCGACAATGATGGCGCTGAGCTGGCGGCCATCGGCCCAGCGCCGCACCAGGCGGCAGCCCAGCAGATCGGGGGCTACCTCTAGAGATGATCGCCCCAACCAGGCCACATCAATCGGCGCAGGCAGATTACAAAGCTTTATACCGCCCTCCGGGGCAGGCTTGCTAAGATGACTCACAACCAAGGCTCCCAAGACAACACGTTTTTATCATCCCCATCATCCCTACCATCGCCCCTATGGATATCAAACTTGTACTGGCTGTGCTCACCGGATTTTTTGTCGTCGCCACCCTATTCTTTGGCACCAAAAACGGCTTCTACGACAGCGACGACTACCACGGCAACGGCTCGGCCCACTAGACTAGCGTCGCCTGCTATTCCTGTTAATCGGCCCCAGTTCGCCGCCGCTACATCAAGCCCAGCTCGGGATCTGTAGTCTTTCAACCGGCAGAGCTCCGCGTCTAGATTGGATGAGGTTTAGTTCGCCATCCCGTGAGTAATTTAGCCTGCTTTCCGTTTGGTGTGGGTCACGGCCAAGAAGGGCTGTGCCTAGAGCTGTGCATGGGGCCACGGCGGATTGTGCTCGACTGCGGCCTACGCGATCTGACAGCGCTAGAGCAGGCGCGCGATTCGGGCACAGCTGGCCCAGAACGCTCCGCGAATCGCATTGCCACCGCCGATCTGCTCTTTTGCAGCCACGCCCACAGCGACCATGCCCGCGGGGTGTGGGCCTTTAGCCAGGCCTTTCCCCAGGTGCCGATCTACGGCAGCGAGGTCACGGCTCAGCTGCTGCCCCTCAACTGGCCAGGGGCTGCGGTGCCGCCCCACCTGTGCCAGGCTCTTCCCTGGCAAATTCCCATCAGCCTGGCCGACGACTTGACCGTCCAGCTGTGGCCAGCGGGGCATCTGCCGGGGGCGGCCTGCGCGCTGTTTACCTACCACGGCCCCCAGCGGGCCTACACCGTGTTTTTCACGGGCGATTTTTTTATGTCTAACTCGCGCCTGGTGGATGGCCTGCCCCTAGAGGCGCTGCGCGGCCTCAAGCCCGACGTATTAATTATTGAAGGCAGCGCCGGGTCTGCCCGCCACCCCCATCGCCGCCAGCAAGAAAACCAGCTGGCCAGCACCCTCCACAGTTTGGTGCAGCAGGGGCGATCAGTGCTGCTGCCCACACCGACTCTAGGAATTGGTCAAGAGCTAGTCATGCTCCTGCGCAGCCACTACCAGTTCACTGGCCAAGACATTACCGTCTGGGTCGATGAAACCGTAGCGGCAGGCTGTGACCTCTACCTAGAGCTGCTGTCTGACTTTCCCAGCAGCGTGCAAAACTTTGCCCGCCACCAGCCCCTCTTTTGGGACGATCGCATCTTGCCCCGAGTGCGCCGCCTCGGCCCCGACGGCCACCCCGAGGGCGATCGCCCCTGCATTCTAATTGCCCACCGTGAGGCCGACCTCAGCGCCCACTGCTGCGCCTCGCCCCAGCCCTGGACGGTGCTGCTGCCCGACTCCTTTGCCGCCGCCATCACCGATACGGTGTTGGAAGCCACCAGCGACGACCCTGGCCCCACCCTGAGCTGGCTGCAAACCCTGGCCCCCGAGCTAGAGTCTGACCAGGTGCAGATCGACACCTACCAGCTCACCATCCACAGCGATCGCGTCGGCACCACCCAGCTAATTCACAACCTCAGACCCCAGCATGTTGCCTTTGTCCACGGCAAGCCCACCCACCTGGCCGACCTGGCCGGGCTAGAAGAACTGCAAACCCGCTACCAGCTCCACCTACCCTCCACGGGCCACCGCGTCGAGTTTCCCATCGGCGATCGCTTTATTCAGCCCGCCGCCCCAGAACTAGTTGTCGAGGGCGAAATCACTCAAGTTGACGATAGCGTGCTGCTGCTGCTGCCCGAAGCCCTGACCACCGACCCCCGCTGGGCCGCCCTAGCCGACACCGGCCTGGTGCAGGCCCGCTGGCAGGGCAGCGACCTAGTGATCAAAGGGCTCAACCAGCGCGACCTGATGCGCACCGTCACCGGCAACAACGCCCCCTGGCAGCTCCCCAGTTGCCAAACCTGCCGCCACCAGCGCGAGGGCCGCTGCCGCAGCACCGACTCGCCCCTCTACGGCCTCCAGGTCAGCCCCGACGGCGTCTGCCCTGCTTTTGAGGCCGAGGCCAGTCGGCTAGGGCCAGACGATGAGGCGACGGCGTAACCATACACACCCACGGCCTCCGCCGCGCCCCTGGCCAAGACCTCGAACCTGGCTCCATCGGCTAGGTGGTCACCATGCCGTGCTCTAGGGCAAAGCGCACCAGTTCCGTGCGGCTGTTGGTGCCGGTTTTGCTAAATAGGCGGCTGACATACTTCTCGACGTTGCGCACGCTGGTCTCTAGGCGGCTAGCGATTTCTTTATTCATCAGCCCTTCGGCCACCAGGTCGAGCACGCTCTGTTCGCGGGGGGTGAGGTCGATGCGAATGTCAGAGGCCACCTTGGCGATGCCGCCCTTTTGGGTCAGCATGGCCTTGATTTCTTCAATCTGGCGGGCCATCACGGCAATGTCGGGGAGGTCGCCATCGGCAATGGTTTGGGCGGCGCGGCGACCCATCAGGTTGGTGACCACCGCTACCAGTTCTTCGGGGTCAAAGGGTTTTGAGAGATAGGCATCGCAGCCTGCGTTGTAGCCCTGAATGCGATCGGTGGTCATGCCCCGCGCGGTCAAAAACAGCACCGGCAGCCCCTTAAAGCGAATGTCTTCGCGCACCTGGGCCAAAAAGGCGTAGCCATCGACCTGGGGCATCATGATGTCAGAGATCAGTACATCGGGCGTCTCCTGCTGTAAGAGATCCCAGCCCTCCTTGGCGTTGCTGGCGGGCCTCACGGTAAAACCGCTGTCTTCCAGGTAGGCCTGCACCGCCTCCCGCAGACCTGGCTCATCATCTACCAATAAAATATTTCCAGCTTGCTCAGACATAACACCGCCCCAGATGACCTATCCATGCTCACTTTAACCCGTAATTGTCAAGGCGAAATCAGTTCACGCTCCAGATGAAAACCGGAAGGTTACCCAAAATGCAAAACTTGCTATTTTACTTGGGCTTTGCCACCTTCATGGCCCACGAACTCGACGCCATGACCCAGGCCGAGTGGCGGCTTCTGTTTGTTCTAAGCAGTTTGCCAGAGGCGACCGCCGAGGTGGCCTTTGTGCTGCTTCACATTCCCCTGATAGCCGGGCTGCTGTGGCTGGCGAACAATGATGCTCTAAGGGTGAAGCAATGGTCGAGGGTGGCGATCTCCGCCTTTCTCATCATCCATGCCGGGCTGCACAAGCGGCTTGATCACCATCCGCTCTACACCTTCGACTCTGATCTCTCGCTAGGATTAATCTACGGCGGCGGACTGTTGGGGTTGCTATATCTAGGGATTGTTTCAATCATTAACTATCGTGATCGCACCCTTAAAAATCAGGCTAAAAAATAATCTTGAAAAAAGTCTTTATCAAGATCAAACACCTTCTTAGGCTTCAGACCCAATTCTAAATTTTCAAACATCTCAATCAACTTATCTCCATCCACAAGCTCTATGGGAGGAACACCATCTCTTCTAGCCTCTCTACGTCCGGATCCTCCCAGCTCTCTGAGTACATCAATAATTGGGATGGCGAATCGTAGAAACTGTGGCCCTTTCGCTGTTGCCATGTATGTCTGCTAACTCTTTCAGAATCTTATTGTGCTTAGTTTAGACAAGGTTTGACTTGCTATAGCGCTTTCTAAAATCTCTTCACGCATTATGGGCGGTCTCAGAATTCGTAGCACCAGATTGTAATCGATTACTATTTAAGGTATACCTCATCCAGACCAGAGGCAGCTTTGGGCTGGGGCTAGCGATCGCAGCAGGAGTGCTACCATGCCAGGTTCATCCCCCTCAACCATGCTCAAGAGCGAGTTAATCAACCGCTTGGCGATCAACCTCGACACCGCCGAAGAGTTTGGCCCCATTGCCGAAGTTTGGGTCAATGGCCGCACCCACCAGGTCAAGGGCCTAGGTTGTAGCGCTGGTGGGCTGCTCAATCGCCAGAGTCGGCGGTTTTTGTGGACTCAGGTAAGTTCCCTTGGGCGCGATGGGGTGGTGGTCAAGGCCGGGGCCAGGGGCGAGGACATTGATGAGCATCTGCAAGACTGCTTGCCCATGGGAGCGCTGGAGCTGTGGTCAGACCACGGCGATCGCCTGGGGCAGCTGGTCGACTACCGGTTTGACCCTACCACCGGCAACATTCTGCAATACCTATTTATTCCTGAAGTCGCCAGCGACCTGGCCCCCGGTGTCTACGCCCTCGACCCAATCGCGGTGATCAGCACCGGTCGCCGTCGCATCATGGCCCAAGATACCGCGCTGCGGGCCGCGCCCTTGATCAGCGAAGGCCTACCGCAGCCTCCCGAGGCGGCGGGTTCCCGGTCTCCCTTTGACCGTATCCCCTTAGATCGAATTCCCTTAGACAAAATTCCCGACCCTCGCCGGGGTTGGGATGCCGCTGTTAAGGGCACCCAAACCATGCGCGACCAGGTGAATGAGCAGGTTCAGGAAGGTCGCCAACGGCTGGGAGCCGAAGCTCAGGATCGCCGCGAAAAAATGCAGGCCGAGGCCCAAGACAAACTGGGCGGCCTGTTGGGCAATGTCAAAAAGCGCACCCGCCACTTGAGGCACCAGCTGCGCGAGGCGGTTTCCGACGCCACTGCTGGGCTGCCCTCGGGGCCAAACCTGCGCGATGACAAAATGCCCACCATTGATGTGGATGCCATGGAGCCTTGGCCCGAGGATGATTTTCCGACGGGGAGAGGGGATCAACGGCCCTACAACCCGCCGCCCCGCCCCTAGCTACAGGTCGCGCTGGTAGTCGGCGATCGCCTCCAGCAAATTGGCCTTGCCTGCCGCCGGAATCAAATCGGCTAGGGTGACGGTCTTTTGACCACCGCCCAGGGAGACAGTGGTGCCGGCCAAAATGTCAGCCACGGCGGCCTCGGTCACCTTGTCACCAGTCACCAGGGGATACAGCTTTTCGGCCAGAGAGGTGTGGAGCTTGGCATCTCCAAGGTAGAGGTGCCACTTGGCCACATCTAAGTAGACTTTGTCGCCGATGGCGGCCGCTAAAGACTCTATGGCACGGGCGGTAGAGGCGTCAGACATGACTTGGGTTCTCCATCTAGGTTTCTGTGTTGGGGTCGGGGTCAGGGGTGGGAGACAGGGGCGCGGGGGAGTAGTCTGCGATCGCAAAGATATACCCAGCGTTGGCGATCAGCACCGGCAGCCAGGCCAGCGTCACCTTGCTCACCCAGGGCACCCAGGACGGGTTGAGGGTGTGAAAAAACCACAGCCCAGAGTTGACGGCAGTAAAGGCCGCCACATGCACCGCAAAGTTAATCCGGTCTTCTAGCTTGCGATAGGCGGGGTCTTCACGGGTGGGTTTACGGGGCCAACGGGGCGGCATAGGCCAGCTCTTAAAGTTACGCTACGTCTTTTATTTTAAGGGGCCAGAGGCCATTCCCCACTGACCAATGTAGGTGTATATGGCCATCGCCGCCGCCGCCTGCACATTCAGCGACTGCACCACCCCATACTGCGGAATTACCACCGACTGGTCGCAGGCCGCTGCCACCGCCGAGGGAATCCCCGTCAGCTCACGCCCCAGCACCAGCACCGTCCGCTCAGGAAACTGCATTTCAGCCAGCGGCATCGCCTGGGGTTGGAGATCAAGGGCGATCGGGCTGTAGCCCTGCTGTCGGCGATTAGCCAGCCAGCCAGGCAGCTGCTCCCTGGCGCATGCCACCATGGGCTGCCACTGGTGGGTGGCTACCGCCACCTGGCGAAATTTGCGGCCCTTAGCCAGCGCTAAATCTGACAGCACCAGCGCCTCTAGGCGAAAGGCTTCCGCCGTGCGGCAGAGCATGCCCAAATTCATCGGATTTTCCACCAGCGCCGCACAGAGCACCAGAGAATGGCGCGGCAGATGGGGGTATTGGGTACGAAATAGCGCCATGGGCCACAACCGCCAGAGACACCAAAATCGAGCAAAAAACCCGCCCTACCACAGCAGGACGGGTCAAGAGCCATTCTCTAGTGAGATTTGACCATTCCCCGAGAAGATTCCCCAGGAAAGTGGACTAACCCAGCAGAGCAATATTAGAAAACACAAACTCCTGAGAGTCGGTGCCGCCCTCGGTAGCGGTTTCAATGGCGCGGCGAGAGAGAATGTAGTAGCCCCCTACCTCGGTGTACTCGTCTTCAAAATTGCTGAGGCCGCCCTTTTGGTCGCCGGTTTTGGGGTCGTGGTAGACCGAGTCGTAGCGGTGCGACAGGTAGCCCGCCCCGGTGTCATGGCTGCTGTGGGTGTGAATGGTCACCACTACGCCGTGGATATGGCGGTGCACCATCGAGACTTCGTTATCTTTGATCTCGTAGCGATCGCCCTCAGCCTTGCCGCCCATGAGAATTTCTACCGCACCGTCGGCCAGGGTGTCGCCATAGCGAAAGGTGTTGTTGCCGTGGCTGTCTTCAAAGCCGCGTCGCACCCGGTGAATAGAGACCTCAAACAGCTGCCCCTGCACAGCTTTTTGGGCCGCCTCGTCGGCGATGCCGGTTACTTCCTGCTTGAGGTCGGCGCTGACTTTGGCCTGTCCAGCGTAGGTTTGGCCGTTGTGGGTAAAGGTCACATCGGCGGTGTAGCCCGGAAAGCCCGGCTCCCAGGTGTAGCGGTTTTCGTAGGCGGCGCGAAAAAAGTCGCGGGCGGCCAGTTGAGTTCCAACCATCTAAACAATCTCCCAATTAACGTTAACGCGCAACAACACGGGGCTATTGCGCTAGAGCTTCTTTAGCATACCGATTCTAGACTTCTATCGCTTCGACCCCTTAGCTGTGTTCTTAAGTTGTTTGCCCGCTAAGTCTCGCGCAGTGGCAGCGGTACCATAGGAAAGCAGCGTAACTCTCCCCTAGCTGCCCCTGCCCCTATGGATCTCTTTGACCACAGCCGCCAGGCCCAGATAGACCGAGATGCCCCCCTGGCGGCGCGGCTGCGGCCCCGCAGCCTGGATGAGTTTATTGGCCAAGATGCTGTGGTGGGGCCGGGGCGACTGCTGCGGCGGGCGATTCAGGCTGACCAGCTGTCGTCGCTGATTTTTTTTGGGCCGCCGGGCACGGGTAAAACCACCCTGGCCCAGATCATTGCTAACACCACCAGCGCCCACTTCATTGCCCTCAACGCCGTGCTGGCCGGGGTAAAAGATATTCGCGAGGCGATCGCCACCGCCCAAGAGCTGCGTGGCCAGTACGGCAGACGCACAATTCTCTTTGTTGACGAGGTGCACCGGTTTAACAAGGCCCAGCAGGATGCGCTGTTGCCCTGGGTCGAAAACGGCACCGTGGTACTGATCGGGGCCACCACCGAGAACCCGTTCTTTGAGGTCAACAAGGCGCTGGTCAGTCGATCGCGCATTTTTCAGCTCAAGCCCCTAGAGCCTGCGGATCTATACCGGGTGGTGGAGCAGGCCTTGGGGGACAAGGAGCGGGGCTACGGCGATCGCCCGGTCGCCCTCGAACCCGCCGCCCTCGACCATTTGGTCAACGTGGCCAACGGCGACGCCCGCGCCCTGCTTAACGCCCTAGAGCTGGCGGTGGAAACCACTGCGCCCACCGAGAATGGCCAGATTGATATCACCCTAGCGGTGGCGGAAGAGTCGATTCAGCAGCGGGCGGTGCTCTACGACAAGGAGGGCGATGCCCACTTCGACACCATCAGCGCCTTTATCAAGAGCGTGCGCGGCTCTGACCCCGACGCGGCCCTCTACTGGTTGGCCCGCATGGTCTACGCGGGCGAAGACCCCCGATTCATCTTTCGTCGCCTAGTGATCTTGGCCAGCGAAGACATTGGCCTGGGCGACCCCCATGCCGTCACTGTGGTGACCAGCTGCGCCACCGCCTTTGATCGGGTGGGCATGCCCGAGGGGCGCTATCCCCTAGCTCAGGCCACCCTCTATTTGGCTACGGTGCCCAAGTCAAACAGCACCATGGGCTTCTTTGACGCCCTGGCCGCCGTCGAGCAAGAGCGCGAGGGCGACGTGCCCAACCCCCTGCGCGACGGCAACCGCGACAGCAAAGGCTTTGGCCACGGCCAGGGCTATCTGTATCCCCACTCCTACCGTGAGCACTGGGTGGCCCAGCAGTATCTGCCCAGGGGCTTGCAGGGGCAGGTGTTTTACCAGCCCTCAGACCAGGGCTATGAGGCCCAGATTCAAACCCAGGTGGCCCAGCGGCGCGAGGCCCAGCTGGCGGCCATGGTCGATGGCGGCGGGGCGCTGCCTGAGGCGCTCACCTACAGCCCCGACGACCCGGCCCGCGATCGCTGGCTCCAGCGCACCCTCAGCCAGACCGGCGAGCAGCTGGGGGCGGTGCGCGATCGCCTTTTTGAGCTGGCCCCGCCCCAGCGCCACCACCGCATTCTCGACCTCAACGCCCGCACCGGCCTGCTCACCTGGGAAGCCCTGCGCCGGGTGCCCGAGGGCAGTGTCTACGCCCGCGTCCACAGCAGCCAAGACCAGGTGGCGCTCGAAGAACAGGCCACTCAGCTGCCCGAGCTGGCCCGCCCGGTGCTGGTGCACGCCGACTTTGAGGCCCTGGCTGCCTACCTGGTCGCCCATACCCCTGGCATTCGCTTTGAGCGCATCATGGGCCGCAACGCCTTTGGCCAAGTCATCAACCGCGATCGGTTCATCGACATTGTGCAGCAACTGCTCACTCCCGATGGAGTGGTGCTGCTGGCCGAAACTATCCCCCGCCACAGCCAGCGGATCTCCGCCTTTGTAGACCAGGCCAGCGTGAACAAAGCGCTGCTCAAACGCTGGCAGCAGGCCGAAGCTGCGATCGCCCACTCCACCACCGACTGCCGCTTTAACTGGCATGCCCAAACCCTAGAAACCCTTTTCCGCAGCGCCGGCTTCATCACCCAAATTACTGAAGACATCCTTCAAAACAGCATCTACATCTCCCCGGCTCTACTCCAGCGCTGGTTTGCCCTAAATAGCACCCAAAGCAGCTACCGCGACCAACTGGCTCACCACCTATCCAAAAAAGATGTCGCGGCCATCCAACAAGAATGTCAGCGCCAACTCCAAGGACAGACCGTTAGCTGGCGATCGCCCATGATTTACCTCATAGCCCACAGCAGTCAAGCCTAGCTTGTCCCATAGTAAATTCCCCTGCCATTAGTTCCCACAAACACCAGACCAGGAAACTGCTTACTCGCTTCCATTGTGTTCGGCCCATTGCCAATTGGATAATTGGGGTCGCCGATGCGGGTCCAGGTTTCTCCCAAATCGAGAGAGCGGTAGATGCCTTCACCGTGGTTCTTAAGCCGACCATAGACATAAATAGCTGCCGTGCTATCCGGCCTATCCATACCTATACCAACAGAAAACAAATGAGCTTCTTCTACAGCCGCAATCTTATCAAAGGTCTTACCCCCATCCTGGGAATAAAATAGTCCATTTTTATCTAAACTGACAAAAACAATCTCGCCATTGCCTGGCAATGCCTCAACCTTGAAAAAGTCGGCCGTTGGCAAACTATCATTGACAATCTCAAAATATTCCCCAGACTCATCGCTGCGGTAGAAATCACCCTCAGAATAATAGTAAAAGAGGTTGGCAGACGATGAAGCCGATGCCAGGGGCTTAGACCAGTACCAGTGATCTCCAGGGCCATCAGGCAACCCCGACACAGCACTCCAAGATCGCCCCCCATTGTTAGAAAATAAAGGTGCTTCACTCTCATTTAAAACAATAACAAAGTCAGGATCAGATGCCGACATCGCAACCCGTAACGGCTTTTTTTGTATAGGAAATTGCCCCAATCGTGACCAGGTAACGCCTCCGTCCTCAGAAGCTGCAACCGCAAAATTACCCGACCAGCGATTTCCTCCAGCTCGCACCATAGAGAATGGAGATGTTTGGCAATAGTCAATGCTATAAGTATCTTGAAATGTTGAACTCTCAAAAGAGTCAATTCCCAATTTTCTCGAAGGAAATATGTCCAAACCATTGTCGTGATAAAAACCATCAACATCAGCCAGTCCACTAACCAGCATTGCGCCCTCCGGAGGCGATACCAGATCAAAGACCACAACCTCTTCATGACCTTGGCTAAAGTTTATCCATGGCGACGAGTGAGCACGAATGTTTTCATTTGCCCAAACCCCGTACCAATCTGAAAACCAAACTTTACCCTCATGGAATGGGTCAAACTTAATACTAGAAATATGATTGGCAAAAAAACCATCCGGCCACCATGGAACAGTACTAGAAGCCTCTTGCTGTACTTTGGCCCAACTATTGCCTCCATCCTTCGTTTCAAAAACGTCGCTTCCTTGAGATTGAGAAGACGCAACAATGACCCAATCCTCGTTGGTTGGGGCAATATCTATCGCATCTAAGGGGGTGTCTGTGCCCGGCACAGAGTACTTTTTAATAGATTTGTCTTCAAAGGAAAGTAAAACAATCGCCTTTTCATCTTCAAGAGTAGCAAATACCTTGCCGCTAGAGCTGACAGCAATTCTATTAATTAAGCGGGGAGAATTAGGAAAGCGTTGCCATGACAGCCCCGAATCCTCAGAGTAATAAACTCCATCCCCATAGACATTAGCAAAAATAATCCCTCTTTGAGCAGGATTAAAAGCAATGGAGGTAATACCTACTCCGTCATCAAGCTCAGAAATAAATTCAGAAGTCCTAGACCAGTTTTTCCCAGCATCAAAAGATTGCCATAACCCATCGTACCTAGATCCGAAGATTATATGGTGAGAGTCAAATGGGTTTACTACCAACCTTTCCCCAAGCCATCGCTTCGTTTCATTTCCACCCATCCTCAAGGAAATATCTAGCTGTTCCCAAGAGGTTCCTCTATCCACAGACTTTAAAATAGTCCCCTGCTGCTCAGCCCAACTATACTTACCAGCTGCAACGTAGACAATATCAGGTTCATTAGGATCAAGAGCTAAAGCCTCTCCACCAAAAAGCTCACTCTCACCGCGAGAAAAACTCTCAAACAAAGGAATCCAAGAGAGATTTTGAGCATCCCATCGGTAGATGCCCCCGATGTCTGTTCGGATGTAAACTAAGTTAGAAGTCTTGGGATGTAGATAGGCTCCTGTAACATATCCGCCACCACCGATAGCGACGTTAGTTTTGCCTAGTACAATTTTCTCATCATAGATGTGGGCTCTGTGAGATCCAGCATCTATAGCTACTGAAGAATTTTTAGACTGATCAAATGGCGAAACACAAGCAAAAAGAATGCCGGCTAAAAAGAAACAGGCTGTTAATAGAGAGAATCCAGATTTTTTAAACACAACAAAAGACTCTTGAGCACTTTAAAGTCTGTAATATTTTTAAGCTGCACTATTTACTGATAACCCAAATTTCTAATAAAATTTTATCGCATTATACTGGAAAGTATGTAGCGATCTATTGCTATAAATTTAATACATTTGCAAAAAGCTGTATCAAAGAAAACAGAATACTCTAAGAAGTTATGTAGTTAAGAGTGCAATAGGCGATGGTTTTAGGTTTTTCTAAAACTATCTTCCAATAGCTTGTGATAGATTTCTTCAGGAATTTTATAGATGAGTTTTTGTCTTTTAATCTGGCAGCAGATCTAGCCAAATAGAGATACTGATAAGCTTTCGCCAGCTGACTTCTCCTTGCGATTTTATCAGGTGCATAGGAAGAAGCTTTATCCAACACCTTTTGCAAAGACTTAAGCTGCTGCTCAAAGTTGGCAGATAAACCTTGATTATTTACTCTATAAAGAGTTGTAGCAGGCTTAATGCCTTCTATTTGCCAGGACGTCTTAAGTAAAATTCTTAACCAAAGCTCAATATCTTCAGCGCGTCTAAAGGTTTCATCAAAATAATTGATCTCAACGACGCTTGCACCGCGCTTTGCATCATAAGCAATATCATCTAAAGTTTCTCGACGGACAACTGCGGCAGACCCATTGCCAATGGGATTAGACTTTAATAAATCTATGAAATCGATATTTTTAAGTTTAGGATTTAATGATTCGCCTGTAGGCTTACTGTCTTCATCAATAATTAGAGAACTGCTGAAACTAATTCCAACATCTTGATTGCTGTCCAAGTGTTCAATATGTGTCGACAGCTTTTCAGGTAGCCACAGATCATCTCCATCTAAAAATGCAACGTATCGTCCTTGAGCATTTCTTATGCCAGTATTTCTTGCCCCCGCCAAACCTCTGTTCTTTTGGCTAATGATTCTTATACGATTGTCGTCAAACTGCTTACATATCTCAATGCTTTTATCAGGAGATTCATCATCAACTATAAGCAGTTCAAAATCTTTGAGGGTTTGACCCAAAACTGAATTTACTGCCTCTTGAATATACCTCTCAACACCATAAACAGGGACAATAACTGAAACTAACACCATGCTCATGCTTCCCAGAACTATCGGTCATAAAGCATTAAAACGCTTACTATTAAAAGTATACTTCACTGTCCAGGCTATAAACATGGGCACAAAAATAAAGTGAGTGAGGAGAACAGAAACAGCAACACCTATTGCACCTCCCTGAACCCCAATCAAGATTCCTCCAATAAAAATTGAAGTGAAAAATATATTCCATAGAAGACCTGGTCGAGGTTTGTCTGTAGCGAGTAAGAGCTGAAATGCTGCAGAGTCAAAAGGTCTAGGGATAGCTGAAAAGCAAACTAGTATCAAGATGGGTACAGCAGGTACCCATGTCTCACCAAACACTATTGGCACATACAACGGAGCTAGAACTGACTGAAAAATTACAAAGGGAACTATTATAAGAGCAATAGATTTTAGGCTCTTGAAAAATGTTTCTTGCAGCTTTTCTAGAGAACCTCTCGCTGCGCACAGGTGTGGATAAAGTGCGGAAGTAACAGAATTTATAATCGTCAGGCTAATACCTAGACCAGCATTAAAAGCAAAATAATAAAATCCGAGTTCTTCAACACCCAAAAACCTTCCTACTATAAGGTAGTCAACATTATCTCTAAGCGTCCTAAGTAGCTGCATGCCAAGTATATTAGAGCCAAATTTTAGAATGCCGCCCCATTGATCAGTCGTAAACTTTAGATCTGGCCTCCATGGATGATTAAATAGATAAATCAGAAATTCAATTGGTGCAGTCAGAACAAGCGGCAAAACAACCGACCAAATTCCCATGCCCATTAAGGCAAATATGGCTGTCAGTATATTTGCCGTCCCGTATCTGATTGCCTGAGCATAGGCAACAACCTTAAACCGATTTTCTCTTTGAATCAACGCATATTGTATCTTTCCTAAGGGCATTAGAAGATACATGGAACCTAAAGCACAGAGAGGCAGTATTAATTTATCGTTTTCATAGAACGAAGCAATGGGGAAAGCAATAAGACTTTGCCCAAAGAAAAGTAAAATATAAATTACCCAAGTTAGCCAGTAGGCACTGTTACTTGTCTTTTCAAGACTATCTTCTTCAACTTGAATAACTTTTGCGTGTATGCCAAAGTCAGAAAAAATTCGTACAAATTCTGATGCAGCGAAGATTAAAGCTACTAGACCAAATTCTTCCTGGGTCAGAAAACGCGGCAAGATGACGGTTGTGGCTAGACGAGATACCCGTATTATTACCTGGGATAGCCCCAGCCAACCCAGGTTCCTTACGAAACCATCTTGTAGTTTATCCTTGACGAGAGAGTACAAAGCTCCAAAAGACGCCATGTAGATTTTGCCTAAATTTACGTTATTAGCTCAAGTTATTAAAGTAGTGACCCTAATTCTTAGCTCAAAGCACCGGTCTAATAGCTAATTTGTTTCTGAAGAGAATTTATTTTTAGAGAAGAGCGATGTAGCAAAGTTCCATATATTCTTTGATAGCCACTTAGGAGCAAAGCCTATAAGAACCATTTTTAAAGTTGATTTTAAGAATTCTTGATTAAGAAAAATTTTAGGATTGTAATAGATAGCTTTAGCAAGCTTTTTAAATGCCCTTAACACTAAACCGATGCTTGTATCGAAGGGATCGTAGCTTAAAAACTGCTTGGAAAGGTAAAAATATATGTTAGATAAGCTAACTTTTTTCAAATGCTGATATCTTTGAGGGGCATTTTTGTACGCCCTGTCAACAACCAAAATGCTAAAAAGCTCCATCTTTTCAACATTAGTTGTCATTGACTTTTCTGACTTTCTATATAAAATTTGGTACTCTGGGACACATGAAAATTTTGTAAGGGATGCAAGTCTAATATAGTAATCCCAATCTTCTACAGATTTAAGAGCTGGGTCAAAATATCCTGCTTTATTCACTAAGTCTTTTCTCATTAAGATATTTGAACCACTTCTTATGAAGTTTCTCTTTAGCATCTCAGGATAGATATCGCCCTCTAGGACTTCGTTTAAGCCGAGGCCAGAGTAGAGAATTTGGTTTTCCTCATCTATAAACCTCGTCCAACTGTAGACTACGCCTATATCTTGGTCTCCTTGGAGTTTGTTAAACTGTTTTTCAAGCTTGTCAGCGGTCCAGATGTCATCTGCATCTAAGAAGGATAGAAGTTCACCAGACGAATGCTTTATTCCTCTATTTCTTGCAGTTGGTAGGCCCTCATTTTCAAATGAAAAGAGTTTGATTTTAGGTTCGTTGAGAGCCGAAATGATAGCAACTGTATTATCTGTAGAGCCGTCATCTATGACTATGATTTCAATGTCTTGATAACTTTGCAAGACGACACTTTTTATGGTGGCTAAGATTGTTTTTTCCGCGTTATAAGCAGGAATAATTACGCTGATTAGCATGTCTTATGTCACTTTAGAGTACGATTAAACTTAAAATTAAAGCGCTAACCCTTTGAATTTTTAAATACTCTGGCTATTCTTAGAGATTGATGTATAAAAATTATATATGATATTTTTTGCTTGCGTAAATCAAGGGCAGATTTCTTGAATTATTTGCTCTGTCTTTTTGATAGATTTGTGAAATTTGATCCTTTCTTGTTGAAAACGTTGCCTGAAAGTCTATTAGACTAGGTCTTTGAGCCTTAGACGATAAGCTATAGATTTTAGTTCCAAAGCAACGTATTCTCAGTGATTGCGGAACTTAGATCAGGCAGATAGCCATTTACCTTCAATAAAATCATGAATTAAGTTGTACATTAACTCGACAACAAGACGCCCTAAAGATACGAGAAGTTCAGCCAAATGTTTCTTGAGAATGTCTCATTCTTGCACATTGACAAGAATGAGACATTCTACGTTAGCTAGCCAAGCCTAGTATGAAGATTCTTAGCTGCGCATCGGACGGACTTCAGGTTTTGAAGCGATTGGTTTACCTGGGTAAAAGCTAGGTATCTCAGCATTCAACAATTCCAAAATTGTCGGTGCCAAATCTAGGGCATGACCAGTTAGCAATTTAAGGTGACTTTTAAAATCTGGACCTGAGATATTGATGAATCCGTCTGAGCGGTGGCTACCTGTTCTAATATAAGGCACTGGCCCGATCCTGCCTAAGGTAGGACTCTCCACAGTATCGGTTGCATAGTCTTCTTGCCAAATTATAACTATATCTGCATCTGGCAATTTAGGATCGGTATCAAGAGGGTTTGAGCGAGTTTTGATGACCTCCTTAACCATATTTGTTCCAGAGCGAGAATCTTTCAGCTGGTAGAGATATTCAATAATTTCATCACAGGTTTCTTCATAATTCTCTGGCTCCACTATGCCATTCGACTCTCTACCTACTAGATTAATACGGATATATCCTTCAGAAAAGCTAGGTAGAGCAAATGCCTTCATGCTGGGCCATAGATTTTGATACCAAAGTGCTGGCTGAAAAAATAGAGGATGAGATTCAGCTTCTAAAACAGATGGAGAAGTAAGATCGGGCTTATCGGATTTAGGAAATAAAAACTCTAACTTCTCAAATATCTTTCTTGGAATGTTCTGTCTGAGAATGCGCCTTAGTACATTTTCCTCATATTTAAGGCTCCAGAGTTTACCGATCCAGCCTCGCTTAGCTCGCCTATCTATCACAGGACTCCCCGGATCTTTATTCATAGAACCTTTTGCTAGCCCAAATTTGCCTGGAAAATTATATCGATATAAGACTTCAGGCAAAAACACCATGCTTGGCAAGTCCATCACATTTGAATCCATGCCATGGGCTGAGAAGACTATGACTGTAGCTTCATCTGGAGCTTTCTCTAGAATTTCCCCGATCGCCTTATCTACTGCTTGAAAAATCGACAACATTGGATCATCATTGGACTTGGCAACATGAGAGTATAAAGGATGATCTTTACGACTAAGATGCCAGAAAGAGTGGCCAGCTGAATGAGTTTCGCCAAAAACTGTTAAAAACAAGTCCCACGGTTCACGCGATATTATGTCCTGGCAAATTTTTGACTTTCTAGATATGCCCAATTCTAGATTTAATTGAAGCTTTTTTAATAATTTCCAATCTAAAATTGGTGCATGATCCTCCCTCAACGCTGGATGAACACCATGCTGTGAGGTGAGTTCTTGGTACAAGGACTCAGGATTAGAGTGACTAGGTGTCATGGGAGAATGTGCTCCCCAAGCTAAGACCTGAACACCGTTGACATCTTCTACAAGAGTCGATTGAGGCATGTCGAAAACTGCTACCTTGCGATCCTTGCCAAGGAGCGAATAAAAAGGCTTGTATTCACCAAAATCGTAGGCTTGAACTTCTTCTACAGAGTAATTCGAAGGATAAAATTTGAGCGGTGCCCAATATCCAGTTTGCTGAGGCTTGCAACCTGTGAGGAATGTGGTCCAAGGTGTTTCAGCTCGATAGTAATCAAATGTTTTTAAGCGGGCATAGGAACCTGTGAGTTGAAGTGAAGCTAAGGTAGGCAGATGCCCTGACTGAATCCACTCTTCGATCAAGTTAGGATCAGCGGCATCTAAACCAATAGCAATTACAGAATTACTCACTTCTTTTTTACTCCTTGCGCTTGCACTTCCATTTTACCTTAGTGGTGCAGAAAACTCCTGCGACTCTTATGGGTAAAGGATTTTCACCGAGATAGCAGATTTTGGATTTCTCCAGGGATCGAACGAAGGGAATGGATCTCAGGCGCTATTTTGACTGCCTAGGCCGTTTATCATGAGACTCAAAAGTTTTTCTGCGCCACTAAGCCATCTTACTTTGTTAATTCAAAAAACAGAAAACTATAACTTAGCTAAGTTATAGAGGAAGGCTAGTTACTCTTTTTATTTTGTTTAGGCAAACACCCGATCCGTTGAACAGTATAGCGAGAAACGCAATTCAAAAGATTTCCAAGTAGGTTTGCTAATGTGAAGGGATAAGTCTTGTATATTTCTTCATGATGTTTTTGTCTAGCTATCAATGTAAAACTGAGTGACATGAATTGAAAATCTCTCTTTGGCTATTCATAATGTTTGATAAATTCCTATAGAAATCCGACGTGATTACTGAAGAGAAAGAGGCCTGAAAGCCTTATCTGCCAGCGATATCTACTTCACGAATCAAATAGGATTGCTATAGGAATTTATAGTTTATTCTTCTGTAACTTATCATTGTGGCAAGTTGGTGTGAAGGTTATTTATATGGCTTCATTAAAAGTTTATGGATGGTTTTCGATTTAATGCAATGTCCTGAGCGGTTGAATCTAGCGTTTTAGGGAGTGCTATTGAAGGCATGCGCGGAAAAAGTGCCAGAGAGCGGATCAGCCCTGGTAAGTCTAGATGGAGTAGGATGAGAGGATCCGCTTTCACCTTGGAAAATATCAGAGTTGTACTAATTAGCACCTCTGTGTGGGAGAGCTTCTTAGGTATTAGCCTCAGAGTCATAAACTTGTATGGTCATGGGTATGGAGGAAATTCAAGGGTTTACAGTGTTAACGTGCCAGGTGGCCTCGGTATGGCGGCTGTAGAGGGTTCGATTTTGAGGGTCGCCCCGCAGCTCTAGGTGGTCTACTTGGTGGGGGGCGAGGAGTACTAAGCAAAAGTCGTCGAGTGGGTTTTCGGCGATCGCTCGGGCATCAAACGCTGTGTCGGCGCTGCGAGGCTGGGCCGGGTGGGGCCAATAAAATTGTTGGCGGGCTTTGGCGGAAAGGGTTTCCCAGGCAGTTTGTCGGGCGAGCGTGAGGGCGGCATTAGGCTCGGCAGCATGCACTAGCTGAACGGGGCCTGCCAGGCGAAACTGCTCGCGGGTGCTAGTGAAGTACCAGCAGGCTTCGGCCCAGGGGTGGGCCGCGATATCGGCCACTTTGGCGCTGCGGTGGTCGGTGATCAGCGTAAGGGTGTTGGTGTCGGGTAGCCAGCCGCGAAACACTACGGTGCGGTTGGCGGGGCGGCCCTCAGGGGTGATAGTGGCCAGCTGAAAGTAGCGGCTGTGGGGCTGGCTGCGATTGCGATGCAGGGCACGGGCTAGGGGGCTGCGCCAGGGGGCTAGGGCAAAGGCGTTTGACAGGGATGGATCAGAATCAGACATACTAGGATCTGGCCTTGTTTGGGTAGGGGCGATCCCCACCTAGGTAGGGTCTACTTTTGTACAGCGTTTAGCGAGTGAGCTTGCAAACATGACCGTTGCCATCCTGTTGCTAATTGCCGGTGGTGGGCTACTGCTGGTGGGGGCCGAAGCGCTAGTGCGAGGAGCCTCTAAACTAGCTGGGCTGTTGGGCATCTCGCCGTTGATTATTGGCCTCACCATTGTGGCCTACGGCACCAGCGCGCCGGAGATGGCGGTGAGCGTGCAGTCTAGCCTGGCAGGTCAGGGCGATATTGCTCTGGGCAACGTGATCGGCAGCAATATTTTCAATGTGCTGGTGATTTTGGGTTTGTCATCGCTAGTATCGCCGCTGCCAGTGGCGCAGCAGCTGGTGAGACTGGATGTGCCTATTATGGTGGGTGTTTCAGGGTTGCTGCTGTTCTTTTCGGCGGATCGCCTGCTGCAGCCCAGCGACGGCATTATTTTGATTATTGGCGGTGTGGTCTATACGCTGTTTTTGGTCTACCAAAGCCGCCGCGAAACCAATGCCGAAGTGCAAGCTGAGTATGATCGCGAGTACGGCCCCCCCGCCATTAGCCGTTGGACCTGGGTGGTTAACCTGGCCTACATTGCCTTGGGGTTGGTGACTCTGGTAACCGGGTCGCGGCTGTTTGTCTCTGGGGCGGTAAGCATTGCCGAGTCGTTGGGGGTAAGTCAGTTGGTAATTGGCCTTACGATCGTAGCGGCAGGTACCTCGTTGCCCGAACTGGCGACGTCGGCGGTCGCCACCTTTAGGGGCGAGGGCGATATTGCCGTGGGCAATGTGGTGGGCAGTAATATCTTTAACATCTTGACGGTTCTGGGCGTGACGGCATTGACCTCCGGGCCGGGGGTGGTGATTCCTGAATCGGTGCTGCACTTCGACCTACCGATCATGGTGGCAGTAGCGCTGGCTTGTCTGCCCATATTTCTGACGGGCAACGTGATCTCTCGCTGGGAGGGTTTACTGTTTGTGGGCTACTACCTGGCCTATGCCGCCTACCTAATTTTGCGGGCGGCTTCCCACGATGGCCTGGGTCTGTTTAGTCAGGTGATGCTGCTGTTTGTCATTCCGCTGACGGTGATTACGCTGCTGGTGGTAATGATTCGGTCTTGGCCGAATCATCGGCGATCGCCCACAGATCCTAAGTGAGTACTGGCGATCGCCGTGTCTCTTGTCCCGCCCCCCGGTAGGATGGATAGCACCTCGTTGATATGTCTTCGATCTGTACCTATGGCCCTAGCGGTTGATTTTGGCACCAGCAACACGGTGATAGCTCGGTGGAACCCGGCCACGGAACGGGCCGAAACCCTGGCATTGCCGGGGCTAAGTGCAGGGACTGTGCCTCACCTGGTGCCAAGCCTAGTCTATGTGGAGAAGCCCACCGTCGCAGGGGTAGTGGTGGGGCAGGCGGTGCGCGATCGCGGCCTCGATATTGCCGCCGATCCGCGCTTTTTTGCCAATGTGAAGCGGGGTATTGGCGCGTTGCTCCAGGGATTTTTGCCCGATATTGACGGAGAACCGCTCTCCTTTGAACAACTGGGGGAGTGGTTTTTGCGCTCAATCTTGATCGAAGCTAAAAAGGTCTCTGGAGAAGACGATACCCTGGTGCTGACGGTGCCGGTGGACAGCTTTGAGGCCTACCGCCTGTGGCTGGGGGATGTGGCGACATCTCTGGACTTCAAGGAAGTGCGGTTAATCGACGAGCCGACGGCGGCGGCCTTAGGCTATGGCCTGACGGGGGAGCAAACCCTGCTAGTACTCGACTTCGGCGGTGGTACCTTGGACTGGTCGATGGTGCGCCTGGTGGCCCCGGCCCAGCAGCAGCCGGTGGGCTTTCTGCTCAAGTGGCGGGGGCAAGGCCGCGAGCAAACCAGCATCCAAAAACCAGAACTGGCGCAGGTGCTGGCGAAGGCGGGAGAAAACCTAGGCGGAGCCGACATTGACCAGTGGCTGGTAGAACACTTTGCCGCCCAGGGATTGCCCAGCGGCGCGGTGGTGCAGCGCCTGGCGGAGCGGCTGAAAATTGCCCTGTCAGACCAGACCGAGGCGGTGGAAGCCTACTTTGACGACGAAACCTTTGACACCTACGACCTGGCCCTGACCCGCGACCAGTTCGAAGAAATTCTCGCCCAGAACCAGTTTTTTGAGCGACTGGAGAAGGGGCTGGCCCAGGTGTTGCAGCAGGGCCAGCGCCAGGGCATTGACCAGGCGGACATCGACGCGGTGCTGCTGGTGGGGGGCACCGCGCAGATACCGGCGGTGCAGCGGTGGGTGACACAGCAGTTTGGGGCCGAGAAAGTGAGGGGCGATCGCCCCTTTGAGGCCGTCGCCCAGGGTGCTCTGCAAATCGCCCAGGGCCTGGCCGTCGAAGACTTTCTCTACCACAGCTACGGCATTCGCTTTTGGGACCGGCGCAACAACTGCCACGGCTGGCACCCAATTCTCAACCAGGGTCAGCCCTACCCCATGGCTGTGCCCATCGAAATCACCCTGGGCGCTTCGGTAGAAAAGCAGCCCAGCATTGAGCTGATCGTCGGCGAGCTGGGGGCAGCTAGCACCCAAACCGAAGTGTATTTTGAGAATGGTCGTTTGGTCACCCGCCAGATGGGCGGCGATGCGCCCTCGGCGCAGCCGCTAAATGACCGCGAGGGGGCACGCACCATTGCCCAGCTCGACCCGCCGGGGTTTCCGGGGAGCGATCGCGTGCGGCTGCTGTTTAGCGTAGACGGCGATCGGCTGCTGCGGATCACGGTCGAAGACATTCTCACCGGCAACACGCTGCTGGATAACGAAGCTGTGGTGCGGCTGAGCTAGGGCATCGGTATGGCTACTGGGCTTGAACTTCTCGGATCGGGTAGTTTAGTGGTGATCAGCGCCGCCGCCAGCACAAACAGGCTCGACGCCCATAGACAGCCCACCAGCCCAAACCACTGGTAAAACAACCCCGAGGTGATCGTGCCCAGCAGCCTGCCGGCCGAGTTGGCCATGTAGTAAAAGCCCACGTTCAGCGTCACGTCTTTGTCTTCGGTGTAGGCCAGCACCAGGTACGAGTGCACCGCCGAGTTAAAGGCAAACACAATGCCAAAGACAATCAGCCCGCCCGTCACCGCAATGTCGCCCCGCACCCCCAACATCAGCGCCAGGGCAATCAGCACCGGAATCGCCGTCAAAATCGAGGTCCAAAACAAAATTGTCTTGGCCTTGGGCACCACCTTGCCTGCACTATTTTTTCGCAGCAATTGCGGAGCCCAAAACTGCACCATGCCGTAGCCAATTACCCAGATGGCCATGTAGGTGCCTACCTGCATAAATGTCCAGCCCAGCACCTCGTACAAAAACACCGGCAGCGCCACCACAAACCACACATCTCGCGAGCCAAACAAAAAGAACCGCGCTGCCGAGAGCACGTTGATCTCTTTGCTCTTAGAAAACAGCTGCCGAAACGTCACCTTTTTGCCAATCTTGCCCATGCCAGCCGGCAGCAGCGCCCCCGACAGTAAAATCACCCCCAGCACCGCTGCCTGAATCAGCAACGCTGGGCGAAAACCCACCCACTCCAGCAGGGCCGCCCCGACAAAAAAGCCCACCCCCTTCAGCGCATTCTTCGACCCGGTCAGCACCGCCACCCACTTAAACAGCCGCGATTCCGCTTCCTTAGGCACCACCAGGCGAATGGCGCTCTTGGAACTCATCTTGGTCAGGTCTTTCGCTATCCCTGAAAATGCCTGGGCCGCCATGACAAAGGCCACCTGTCCCAGCACCGCCCAGTCGGGGTTCAAAAAGCTCAGCATCACTAGGGCAAAAATTTGCAGAGCAATGCCGCCGTAAAGGGTCTGCCGGATGCCCACCTGGGAACCAATCCAGCCGCCGAGGAAGTTGGTCACCACGCCGAAGATCTCATAGAAGAGAAACAGCATGGCGATCTCGAACGGGGTGTAGCCCAGCACGTGAAAGTGCAACAGCACCATCATCCGCAGAGCGCCGTCGGTAACGGTAAAGCCCCAGTAGGCGGCGGTGATAATCGCGTAGTTGCGAATGCTCTCGGGTTTGAAGGTGGAGGAGGTCATAGGGATGAGGAGGGGTGAGAGTGGCTGAGTGTGTGAGTGGATGGGTAGGTGGGTGGATGGGTGGATGGGTGGATGGGTAGGGAGGTGAATGGGACGGAGATGAGGAATATTAAGAAGTGCCGTAGGGTGGGCACTGCCCACCATCGATAAAATGCTGGCCAGAATGCACTCCAGGGTGAAGGACTTAGAGACTCTGGGCCACCTTGCAGGCCAGTTCCGCCATGCGGCAGGAGTAGCCCCACTCGTTGTCGTACCAGGCGAGAATCTTCACCTGGGTTTCGTCGACCACCATGGTCGAGAGGGCGTCGACGATGGAAGACCGGGGGTCGTTGAGGTAGTCAACCGACACCAGGGGGCGAGTCTCATAGCCGAGAATGCCGTTGAGAGGGCCATCGGCGGCGGCCTTGAGTAGCTGGTTGACTTTTTCGACGGTGGTAGGGCGATCAACCTCGAACACGCAGTCGGTCAGCGATGCATTGAGCAAGGGCACCCGCACCGCCAGGCCGTTGAGTTTGCCCTTGAGCTCGGGGTAGATCAGCGTAATGGCCGTGGCTGACCCGGTGGTGGTGGGGATCAGCGACAGGCCCGTGGCGCGGGCGCGGCGCAGGTCTTTGTGAGGCGCATCCACAATCGTCTGGGTGTTGGTGTGGTTGTGGACTGTGGTGATCACCCCGTGGCGAATGCCCAGCCCTTCGTGGATGACTTTAACGATGGGGGCCAGGCAGTTGGTGGTGCAGGAGGCCGCCGTCAGCAAGTCGTGCTCCGCCGGGTCGTACTGGTCGTCGTTGATGCCGTAGACCACGTTGAGTGCACCCTCTTTGACCGGGGCGGCGACAATGACTTTCTTCACGCCCTTGTCGTAGTAAGGGGCCAGAGATTCGACGGTGCGAAACTTGCCGGAGCACTCCAGCACCATGTCCACACCGTGGTCGGCCCAGGGCACTTCGCCGGGGGATGCACCGCTGCTAAAGCTGAGGGGAGTGCCGTCAATGGTGACTTTCTCACTGCCGATCGCCTCTACTTCCGGTGCCCAGCGGCCATGCACTGAGTCGAACTTGAGCAGGTGCGCTGCTGTTTCAGCGCCGCCCTTGATCTCGTTGATGTGCACGAATTCTAATTCTGGGAAGGCCCAGCCCGCCCGCAGCACCAGCCGCCCAATGCGACCAAACCCGTTAACGGCGACTCTGACCATTCCTACATCCTCTCTGGCGCATACGAAATGAAGCTAGCGGCAGCGCTGCGCAACCAGCCTCATTTCAAAAAAAGTTGATGCTTTAATTGTTTCAAGAAAACTTGATTTGTCAAGTTGTGCAGGCTACATCTGTCTAGTGCTGGTCGACAGAAATAATGCAACCCTTGCTGGGGGTTTTTAGGTGCTAGGTTTCAGGTTTTAGGAATAGTTGGCGACTTATGCCACAGAGTAAGTAGGTAGACCTAAGTAATCAGCATGCCGACCACGGCACAGCAAGGCTTCCAGCGATTCAGGGCTACGTTTAATTAGGCTCACCTACTTACTAGAGGCAGTAGAAGGCGTGGCCTTACCGCAAGCCGCTGGCTGTGCAGTAAACTATGGGCAAAGCAGCCCTAGAGCATTGGCGGGTATCGAGATGGTGCAGGCTCCACATCAGCCCCTGAGCTTGGAAGCATTTTTAGACCAATACCCCAGCGATGGCGGGCGCTACGAGCTGATTGAAGGCGAGGTGGTAGAAGTGCGGCCTACGGGTGCCCACGAAGATATTGGTGGGTTCATCGCCCTTAAACTCGGGGTTCTGATTGACCAGGCAGGCTTACCCTTCACGATTCCCCGCACCTGTGTGGTGAATCCGCCAAGGCCCAATGCGGGCTATATTCCCGATGTGGCAGTGCTTGAGTGCACCCGACTCCAGCACGAACCGCTGTGGGCAAAATCGTCTACGGTCTGCAACGGAGCTACGATTAAGCTGGTGGTGGAAGTGGTCAGCACGAACTGGCGAGACGACTATGGCCTTAAGCTGGCCGACTACGAGGCCATGGGCATCGCGGAATATTGGATTGTGGATTTTCGTGCGTTGGGGGCGGCGCGGGTGATCGGCCAGCCTAAGCAGCCTACGCTCACGCTCTGTACTCTGGGAGCCGATGGCTATCAACTAGAGCGATTCACCGGAAACGATCTATTGGTGTCGCCGACCTTTGAAGGGTGGAGACTGACAGCGCAGGATATCTTTCGAGCGGGCGCAGGATAGCTGGTCGGCAAAGAAACCGGGTTTCTTCTGCCAAGATGCACGAGCTGACTGACGGTTCCCAAAAAGAAACCCGGTCTCTGATTGCACCTTACTCCAGCCGATGGCCGTAACCGCCGCCGCCTGGTGTGGCAATCTGAATGCAGTCCCCCGGCTCAACGGCCACCGTCGCCTGCCCTGGCAGCACCTCCACCTGGCCATCGGCGCGAATTACAGAATTTTCGCCCACCTGCCCTGGCTGACCGCCCGCTAGCCCAAAGGGCGGCACCCGGCGATGGTTAGAGAGAATGGCCGCCGTCATCGGTTCGCGAAATTCTACCCAACGCACAATGCCGTTGCCGCCAGAGAACTCTCCCGCCCCGCCGCTGCCCTGGCGAATCGAGAATTCTTTCAGTAGCACCGGAAACCGCCACTCCAGCACCTCGGGGTCGGTCAGCCGCGAGTTGGTCATGTGGGTGTGCACCGCATCGGTGCCGGGGAAGCCGGGGCCAGCGCCCGAGCCGCCGCAGATGGTTTCGTAGTATTGGTGGTGCTCATTGCCGAAGGTGAAGTTGTTCATGGTGCCCTGGGAGGCCGCGATCGCCCCCAACGCCCCATACAGCGCATCGGTCACCGCCTGAGACACCTCCACATTGCCCGCCACCACCGCTGCCGGGTAGCACGGGTTCAGCATTGAGCCTGCCGGAATGACAATTTCTAGCGGCTTCAGGCAGCCCGCATTGAGAGGAATGTCATCATCCACCAGGGTGCGAAACACGTAGAGCACTGCCGCTTTGCACACCGCCGTCGGCGCATTAAAGTTGCTGGGCCGCTGGGCCGAGGTGCCGGTGAAGTCGATGCGGGCGCTGCGCTGTTCGTGGTTCACCGTCACCTGCACCGCAATCTGACTGCCGTCATCCATGGGGTAGGTGAACTGGCCGTTGTGGAGGCGATCAATCACCCGCCGCACGCATTCTTCAGCGTTGTCCTGTACGTGCTGCATATAGGTCTGCACGGTGTCGAGACCATAGTGATCCACCAGCTTTTGTAGCTCCTGTGCCCCCTTTTCGTTGGCCGCAATTTGCGCCTGCAAGTCGGCTATATTCTGCGCTGAATTTCTCACTGGATAGGCTGAGGAGGTGAGAATTTCTAGCAGTTCAGCTTCTAAAAAGCGTCCCTGATCCACGAGTTGAATATTGTCTAATAAGACCCCTTCTTCTTCGATAGAAGTGCTGTGCGAGGGCATCGAGCCGGGGGTGATGCCGCCAATATCGGCGTGGTGGCCGCGAGAAGCGACGTAGAAGAGTGGGGAGTGGGGAGTGGGGAGTGGGGGGTGGTCTGTACCCGACCGGGAGGGGTAGGGGTGGGTCTCTCCCAAAAAGACTGGCGTAATCACCGTAATATCCGGCAGGTGAGTACCGCCGTTGTAGGGATTGTTTTGCAGGTAAACATCGCCGGGCCTGAGGCGATCGCCCCTGGCCTCGATCAAACTCCGCACGCTCTCGCCCATCGACCCCAGGTGGACGGGAATGTGGGGCGCATTGGCCACGAGCTGCCCGTTTTGATCAAACACCGCGCAGGAAAAATCGAGCCGCTCCTTGATATTCACCGAGTAGCTGGTGTTTTGCAGCGTGATCCCCATTTCCTCGGCCACGGCGCGAAAGAGGTTGTTGAAGATTTCGAGCAGCACTGGATCGGGCAATTTTGAATTTTGAATTTTGAATTGCTTTCTGCCTTCTGCCTTCTGCCTTCTGCCTTCTGCCTTTAAAATCAGATGCCCTTTGGAGGTCAACGTGGCATTCCAACCCGGCTCTACAACATTGGTGCCCGTCGGTTCAATCACCAGGGCTGGGCCTGCAATCGCATCTCCCGGACAGAGATTATCGCGATGGTAAACCGGCGTCTCGTGCCACCTATCGGCGGTGTAGACCGGGACGGTGGCTGTAGGCGTGAGGGGCTGGGTGCGAACCTTGTGAATTTCTGGTTCCTCGGGGCTGTGGGTGTGGCCAATGATTTCGACGGCGGCGGCATCGACGATCAGCCGCTTACCCGCCTGGGCAAAACCGTAGCGCTGGCGGTGCAGGGTGGTGAACTGCGATCGCATCGCCTCCACAGCCGCAAAATCCACCGCCAGCGTCGAATCCGTGCCCTCATACTTCAGCAACAGCCGAGGCAACACCTCAGGTAAATTTGAATTTTGAATTTCAGATTCTGGCTGCTCCGGTTCCCCTCTCCCCCTGGGAGAGGGGCTAGGGGTGAGGGCCTCAAACCCCTGCCGCCCCAATTCCGCCAACCCCTGATCGGTCAACGACTCCACCACCCGCTGAATCTCAGGCAGCGTAGCCTCCTCCAGCTGCAGTTCAACCGATCGCTCGTTCAGCGCCCTGACATCCGCCAGCCCCATGCCGTAGGCCGACAGCACCCCGGCGTAAGGATGCAGAAATACCTCGGTCATGCCCAGGGCATCGGCGATCAAACAGGCGTGCTGGCCCCCGGCCCCGCCAAAGCTGCACAGCACATAGTCAGAGACATCGTAGCCCCGCTGTACCGAGATTTTCTTAATAGCGTTGGCCATTTTCTCCACCGCAATGGCGAGGAAGCCTGCCGCCACCTGCTCAGGGCGGGGGGAGCTTCCAGTCGCAGCGTGGATTTCTGTCGCTAGGGCGGTGAACTTCTCCCGCACCACTGCCCCATCCAGCGGCAAATTGCCCTCCGCCCCAAACATGGCGGGAAAAAACTCCGGCTGGAGCTTGCCCACCATCACATTGCAGTCGGTCACCGCCAGCGGCCCGCCCTGGCGATAGCAGGCTGGCCCCGGATAGGCCCCCGCCGACTCTGGCCCCACCCGGTAGCGGCTGCCGTCAAAGCTGACGATGGATCCGCCCGCAGCCGCCACGGTGTGGATCGCCATCATCGGTGCCCGCAGCCGCACCCCCGCCACCTCGGTCTCAAAGGTGCGCTCGTACTCGCCCCGGTAGTGCGACACATCGGTGCTGGTGCCGCCCATGTCGAAGCCGATCACCCGTTCATACCCCGCCTGGCGGCTGGTCTGCACCGCGCCAACTACGCCCCCGGCAGGCCCAGAGAGAAGGCTGTCTTTGCCCTGAAACAGCGCCGCATCCGTCAGGCCGCCATTGGATTGCATGAACATGAGCTGCGTCTGAGGCCCAGCTAGCTGGGCCTCAGACGCAGGCATTAATTGCGCTGCCACCCGATCTACATAGCGCCGCAGAATCGGCGACAAATACGCGTCCACCACCGTCGTATCGCCCCGGCTGACAAGTTTGATTAGGGGGCTAACCTGGTGGGAAAGGGAAATTTGGGTAAAGCCGACCTGGCGGGCCAGTTTGCCCAGGCGCAGCTCGTGGGCAGAGTAGCGATAGCCGTGGAGCAACACGATCGCACAGGCCCGAATCCCGCTGTCGTAGGCGTTCTGAAGTTCTCCGAGCAGCCGTGCTTCTTCCTGTGCATTCAAAGGAACCAGCACCTCGCCCTGGGCGCTGAGGCGTTCGTTGACCTCGATCGCCCGTTCGTAGAGCATTTCGGGCAGCTCGATGTGGCGGGCAAAGATATTGGGCCGGTTTTGGTAGCCGATGCGTAGGGCATCGCGGAAACCCTTCGTGGTGAGGAGCAGGACGCGATCGCCCTTGCGCTCCAGCAGCGCATTGGTGGCCACCGTGGTGCCCATCTTCACCGCCTCAATCGCCTCGGCGAGAATAGGTTCCCCTGGCTCTAGCCCCAGCAGGTCGCGGATGCCCTGGATCGGGGCATCCGCGTAGCGATCGGGGTTTTCCGACAGCAGCTTGTGGAGCACAATCTGGCCGTCGGGGCGGCGGGCTACTATGTCGGTAAAGGTGCCGCCGCGATCAATCCAAAATTGCCAGCGCTGGTCAGGGGTGGGCGATGGGGGCATAGGGCAAAGGAATAGGAAACTTTAGATGGGCCGATGGCTTCATTGTGAACTACCGCTAAATTTGGCAGGGCGTCAGTTGCAATTCGCTGTCGCCAGTGCCAAACTCGTGGCAATCACGGTAGGTCATCTACATAGGTTTCTTGTAATTTTTATCTGAACTAACTTCTATGGATACTCAATCTAAAATTTTTGTAGCAGGCTCCCGTGGTCTGGTGGGCAGCGCTTTGGTGAGGACGCTTCAAGCCCAGGGCTATAAAAATTTGCTGCTGCGCTCTAGCCAAGAGCTAGATCTGCGCAATCAAGCGGCGGTGGATAATTTCTTTGCGGCCGAGCAACCTGAGTATATTTTTCTAGCGGCGGCCAAGGTAGGCGGCATTCAGGCCAACAACACCTATCGAGCCGATTTTCTCTACGAGAATTTGATGATTGAGGCCAACATCATCCACAGCGCCTACCGCCACGGGGCGGAGAAGCTGCTGTTTTTGGGGTCTTCCTGCATTTACCCCAAGCTGTGCCCCCAGCCGATGAAAGAAGAGTATCTGCTGACTGGGTTTTTAGAGCAAACCAATGAACCCTATGCGATCGCCAAAATTGCCGGTCTCAAGCTCTGCGAAAATTACTGCCGCCAGTACGGGGTAAATTTCATCTCGGCGATGCCCACCAACCTCTACGGCCTCAACGACAATTTTGATCTGGCCAACTCCCACGTGCTGCCCGCCCTGATGCGCAAGTTCCACGAGGCCAAGGTCAACGGCGACCCGACGGTGACCGTGTGGGGCACCGGCACCCCCCTGCGCGAGTTTCTGTATGTGGATGACCTGGCCGATGCCCTAGTGTTTTTAATGAACACCTATAACGAGGTCGATTTCGTCAACGTCGGCACCGGGCAAGAGGTCTCCATCAAAGAATTAGCCTTGACCATGAAGGCCGTCGTCGGCTACGAGGGCGAGCTAGTGTTTGACACCACCAAGCCCGACGGCACCCCCCGCAAGCTGCTGGACGTATCGCGGCTCAATGCGGCGGGCTGGCAGGCTAAAACCGACCTCAAAACCGGCATTGAGCAAACCTACGCCTGGTTTTTACAGAGCTACGACACCCTGCGGGGTCGCGAGGCCGCCTAGGCTGGCTCGCACTTGCCACTGCGAATTAGACCAACTCGGCGGGCGATCGCCTCATCTTGAGAGGCAAAAGGGCCCCACATGGGGCGGCTGGCTTGCAGTCGCCCGCGACTGATGTCTTCGGCAGAGAGCACCTGGCAAGTGCCGTCTTCTCCTTGCACCACGTACCAGCCTTCATTTCTCTCTGCCATTGCCACATTCCTTAACCAATCACGGTGCTAATCTATTAAACTCGGTTTTGCTCCAAATGGGTGGTTGAAGTCAATAGCAGAAACGGTTGCCGTTCACTTTTGTTTGTCCTTTGCCCTTGCGCATGGCGCCTAACACTGTAGAAATAACCACACAGCGGTTGGTATTTCGTTTGCCTGTGACGGTGACAGTGATAGTCCCCTGTTCACCGATGGCCTTTTCTCTCAGATTGCCATGCATGTCGAAGCGGGTATAGTGAATGCCGCCACTTTTGGTGAGGGTGTTGTCTTCGTTGGCGAGTACAACACCCTCAATTAAAGGCTGCCAATTTGTCACCCCCGCCGCCGGAATAGATTCAGGATGGTTAGCCCATTCAATGCGCCCATTCCGCTCCCTCACGCTAAATCGGCGTTCGTGGCGCTGCTGCATGGCGTCGGCTTGGGTAGCCCGTAGCGCTTGGTAGAGCATGTCTTGGGTAGCGTTGATTTTTCGCTGGTTCAAAAACCCGAACCAGGAAGGGGCGGCGATCGCAGCCATCAATCCAATGATCACCACCACAATCAATCCTTCAATCAGCGTAAACCCAGCAGATCCCGTCTGCGGATGTGAGGGGCTGCCCAACCGTCCCAAAGGTTGCGTCATATTTTTAGATGCCTAAAGCCTGATGAGGTCAATGTGCCCACCAGGGCTGGCACGCAGGCGGTGGCTCAGCCCACATCGGCCATTGTGCTGAAGCCTGTCTGAGAACGCCGACAGGTGGCCTAAGCGCTGCAAAGTCGTTAAGCTAACAAAGGTTTTGAGGAGACGTTGCCCGTGGATGTTAGAGCTGCCGTTGCCCATGGCCCAGGCCAACCCCTAACGATTGAAACCGTGCAGCTTGAAGGCCCTCGTGAGGGCGAAGTGCTGGTCGAGATTAAGGCCACCGGCATTTGCCACACCGATGCCTACACCATGTCTGGCAAAGACCCCGAGG
Organism: Phormidesmidales cyanobacterium; assembly: GCA_038256265.1. GTDB lineage: Bacteria > Cyanobacteriota > Cyanobacteriia > Phormidesmidales > Phormidesmidaceae > Nodosilinea. The sequence continues at coordinate 28,512 of JBBSKN010000005.1, read as the reverse complement.
GGCTATTTCCGGCGGTGCTGGGCCACGAGGGGGCCGGGGTCGTCGCCGACGTTGGCCCCGGTGTCACCAGCCTCAAACCCGGCGACCATGTGATTCCGCTGTATGTGCCCGAGTGCCGCCAGTGCGAATACTGTCTCAGCTTTAAGACCAACCTCTGCCAGGCCATTCGCCTAACTCAAGGTCGAGGCCTAATGCCCGACGGCAGCAGCCGATTTTCCCTCGACGGCAAGCCGCTGTTTCACTACATGGGCACCTCCACCTTCTCGAACTACACCGTCGTGCCCGAGATTTCCCTGGCAAAAATTCGCTCCGACGCCCCCTTTGAGAAGGTCTGCTACATCGGCTGCGGCGTCACCACCGGCATTGGCGCGGTGATCAACACCGCCAAGGTCGAGCCGGGGGCCAACGTAGTGGTGTTTGGCCTCGGCGGCATTGGCCTCAACGTTTTGCAGGGCTGCCGCATGGTGGGAGCCAACAAAATCATCGGCGTTGACATCAACCCCAATCGGCGAGAGTTGGCTGAAAAATTTGGCATGACCCACTTCGTCAACCCCAAGGAAGTCGAAGGCGACCTAGTGGCCCACCTGGTCGAGCTAACCGGCGGCGGGGCCGACTACAGCTTTGAGTGCGTCGGCAATGTCAACCTCATGCGCCAGGCGCTAGAGTGCTGCCACAAGGGCTGGGGAGTGAGCGTGATTGTCGGCGTCGCCGCCGCTGGCGAAGAAATCAGCACCCGCCCTTTTCAGCTGGTCACCGGGCGCGAGTGGAAGGGCACTGCCTTCGGCGGGGCCAGGGGCCGCACCGACGTACCCAAAATTGTCGATTGGTACATGGACGGCAAGATCAACATCGACGACCTAATCACCCACGTCATGCCGCTGGATGAAATCAACACCGCCTTCGACCTAATGCACCGCGGCGAAAGCATCCGCAGCGTAGTGACGTTTTAAGGGGGAGGGCAGGTATCGGGTGTCAGGTATTAGGTGCCAGGTGTCAGGTGCCAGGTGTCAGGTATACGGTGCATGGCAGGGCCATCAACAACACACCGTGAACCGCCAACCGTGAACCGTCAACCCGAAGCCCAAAACCTGAAACCCAAAACCCAAAATCTGAAACCCGATACCCAAAACCCGAAGCCCAAAACCCAAAACCCGATACCCAAAACCTGAAACCCGATACCCCAAACCCCAATCCCCCCTTCTCCCATGCCTCTCACCCCCCACAACCAACACACCTGCTTCGGTGGCACCGTGGGCTACTACAGCCATCGGTCGGATGCCTGCACCAACGACATGCGGTTTGCGGTGTTTGTGCCACCCCAGGCCCAGTCTGGCCCGGTGCCGGTGCTCTTTTACCTGTCGGGTCTTACCTGTACCGAAGATAATTTCACCAGCAAGGCGGGGGCGCAGCGCTGTGCCGCCGAGCACGGCATCATGCTGGTGGCCCCTGACACTAGCCCTCGGGGCGAAGATATTCCCGACGAGGATGGGTGGGACTTTGGCACCGGGGCAGGGTTTTACGTGGATGCGACCCAGGCGCCCTGGAGCACCCACTACAACATGTACAGCTATGTGGTGCAGGAGCTGCCAGAGCTAATTGCCCAGGAATTTTCAGTGCGGCGCGATCGCATGGGCATCTTTGGCCACTCCATGGGCGGCCACGGGGCGTTGGTATGCGGGCTGCGCAATCCCGATCTGTTCAAATCTATTTCTGCCTTTGCGCCCATTGCTGCACCGACCCAGTGTCCCTGGGGCAAGAAGGCGTTTTCGGGTTATCTGGGGCCAGATACTGCCGCTTGGCAGCAGTACGACGCCACTGCACTGGTGAAGGATCATAGCCAGCGCGACCGCACCATTCTTATCGACCAGGGTGGCGACGATAGCTTTCTGGCCCAAAACCAGCTTCTGCCAGAGGTGTTTGAGGCGGCCTGCAAAGCAGCGGGGCAGCCCTTAATTTTACGCATGCAGCCGGGGTACGATCACAGCTACTTTCTTATCGCTTCCTTCATGGCCGATCACCTGCGTCACCATGCCGATGTGCTAACAAAGGACTAGTCTAAGATTGTTCCAGCTAAAGACTTGTCCAGAGTTTTATGGCAACCGGCCTAACGGGCCAAGTTTGCCACCGGGACGTTTTTTTAGATGGAACACTCTAGGGAAGATGATCCCAGTCGAGAATTTGTGTAATCAGGAGACCCCGCTATGGTGAGATATTGTGTTGCTGCTCTGCTTGTGGTGTTGGCCTGGCTAGCGCCGAGCACGGCATGGGCTAGCCCGCTGCTGGCCCAAACCGCGGCGGCGGATGTAGCCGCTGAGGTGGCCGCGACCGAAGTAGCCCCCACCCCTGACGAAATCGCCACCTTTGCCAAGGTTTACCAAGAGGTGCAGGGCCTGCGCATCGGGGCCGAGCGCGAAATGGCCAAGGCGGTAGAAGAGGAAGGCCTGACCATTGATCGGTTTAATGCGATCGCCGCTACCCAGCTCGATGGCCCGGCTGACACCCCCGATGACATGGCCAAAGTAGCCGCAAAAGCGAAAATTTCTAATAAAGAAACGAAGCAGTTTGACGCCGTAGTCGAGCGCATCATTGCTATTCGCCAGAGCACCGAAGGCGAAATGGAAAAAGCGATTGAAGCTGATGGTCTCTCCATCGACACCTTCAACAGCATGTTGGAGCGCTCCGCTGACGATACCGACCTACAGCGAAAAATCAGCGACGAGATTGTGAGACAAACTCTGGCCAACGCAGACGCAACCAATTAAACCAAACGTAGGTTTTATGAGGTTATGTAAACCTCGCCCCGGCCCTCAAAATATGAAGGCACAATGAGCCAAAGGAACCGATTGTGCCCACCTCTTGAGGGTCTTTGTGATGGTGTCTTTTTTTAGACCCGCCCCTGCAGAAGTTAGTACCGAGACTAAGATTTTGCAGGCGGCGCTAAAGCTGTTTGCCAAGCGGGGCTACGGCGGCACTACGACCCGTGAGCTGGCTCAGGCGGCGGGGGTAGCCGAGGGCACCCTGTTTCGCCACTTTGAGAATAAAAAGGCAATCTTGGTGGCGGTGGCCAGCCAGGGCTGGGTAGAAATTCTCACAGACCTGCTGACAGAACTGAGCGAAATGGCTAGTTACAGAGCGATCGGCCAGGTGATGCAGCGGCGCATGCTGAATTTACAGAAAAATTCAGCCCTGATGCGGGTGTGTTTTATGGAGGCGCAGTTTCACCCCGAACTGCGGGAGCAAATTCAAACCGATGTGATCGGCAAGATGATCGATGTCGCTGAGGCCTTCTTTCAAACCGCCATGGATCGCGGCGTCTATCGCCCGATGAATGCCCGCATGGTGGCAAGAGTTTTCCTCGGCATGTTCACCGTGGCTGGCTTCAGCCAAGACACCCTCGGCGACGAAGCCGTGTCGCCCCAGGCGATGAAAGACCTGGCCGAGTGTTTGACGGATATTTTTCTGAATGGGGTATTGGCGTAGGTGGGTAAGTGAGTAAGTGGGTGGACGGGTGGATGGAGGTGCTCACTGTCCGTATCACCTACTCACCCACGTCACCCACTCTTACCGCCTGCCCTGGCCAAACAAAATCGCCTTGGCCTCGTCGGTCATGGTTGACTCAGAGCTAATTGTTGCTGCGATCGCATAGGCCTGCTCCACCGCTGGCCTTGCCTGAATGGCTTCAAACCAGCGCTTCAGGTTAGGGAAATCCGCCAGGTTTTGCTGCTGTGCTTCGTGGGGCACAATCCAGGGGTAGCAGGCCATATCGGCGATGGAGTAGTCGCCCGCGATGAACGCTTTCCCTTCGAGCTGGGTATTCAACACGCCGTAGAGACGCTCGGTCTCTTTGACGTAGCGGTTGATAGCGTAGGGAATTTTTTCGGGGGCGTAGTTGTTGAAGTGGTGGTTTTGGCCCAGCATTGGCCCCAGGCCGCCCATTTGCCAGTAGAGCCACTGGAGCACGGCGGCGCGCTCGCGCCCGTTTTCAGGCAAAAAGCGCCCGGTTTTTTCGGCTAGGTACTGCAAGATTGCCCCCGACTCAAACAGGCTTAGGGGTTCGCCACCATCCGCCGGCTCGTGATCGACCATGGCGGGGATGCGGTTGTTGGGGGCGATCGCCAAAAACTCAGGGGCAAACTGATCGCCCTTGCCGATGTTGATCGGCTTAATTGTGTAATCGACATCGGCTTCTTCGAGAAAAATGGTGATCTTGTGACCGTTGGGGGTCGTCCAGTAATACAGGTCGATCATGGCGAGTATCCTTGGGAGCAAAGTACGGGAGCAACCCAAATAGCCTAACCAAGTCTGCTGCTACTAGGGAAATTTTAGTACAATTATACTATGCAGTGAGGATGGGGCTTACCCTTAGCTTCTTTCGATTTTGTTGCTTTGCTCACCCTCATCTGGGCTTAAAATCAAGCGATAATTTCTGCCTTGCCCCAACTGTTCAAGCCTGGCCCAAAATTGCCAATGTACCGCTCACAGGATGACGCCCTATGGCCATTATTGCCCTCAAAGCCTGGTATCTCGAAGCCTATGAGCCGGTGCGCGAGCTAGAAAAGCGCCCCCATGACCTGCGGCTGAGCAAAAATAGCCTGCTGAAGTCGGCGCTGCGGGCCGATTTTCTCGACGACAGCGCTGAAGTGAAGCAGTCGGACTGGTTTCAGCGCTACCTCGATGGCGAGACGGTGGAGTTTTACATTGAGGGCAGCGGCGGCTATGCAATCGCCAATATAGACCTGATCAGCCACGAGATCTATTTTGCCAAGCTAGAGGTGATGGCCCACCTGGAGCCAATCATCTACTTTTGCTACCAGCAAGAGTACAGCGAGTCGGGGGAAGCCCTGCACCAGGCGCTTACCGATACCGTAGAAAGTCTGAACAAAAAATCTCGCGTTGCCCTCACCCTGGAGGTATCGCACCGGCTCAGCGACGGCCCCGCCCGGCTCAACAGCGCCCTCACCCGCAAAATTCGCAAGTCGCTGCTGTTTGTGGCCGACGGCACCCCGATCACGGCGGTGGAGGGTAACACCACTCTGCTGGTGCCCAGTCCCCACGTGTGCGTCGAGATGGGCTATGCTCTCCAGGCCAAGCCCGCCGAGCAGATTCTTCTGGCCCAGATGGATCGCTCCGATCTGCCGGGGCAGTACCCCTTTGACCTGCCCGCCCAAAACCGGCTGACCTTTAAAACCAAGGCCGACATTGCCAAACAACTGCCCAAAGCTCTAGAGCAACATTTATCTCGGTTCAATCTATGGAGCTAGGGCGTTCGTAAAGTAGAGGTGGACCCTGTAGAGACTCAGGTTTGTAGACGGTTGCTGGCCAATTGGCCAGCAACCGCGCAGACCTCCGCCCCTAGGCCCCGACAAAACTGTGGGCATTCCTTCAGCTCATGAGTAAAGCGGATCACGGCGCAGGTTGGCTTAATCCCTTAAATTTAAACGGGCTATTAAACAGCGCACGCTTTGGCCAAAGGAAACCACGATGTTAGATACCCCCGATATTCTCAGGCTGCTGCATCCCTGCTTGGCTGTCACTTTTGTAATGCCACTGATTGGGGTGGCCGTTTACCTGGCGGCGCAAACCCGCCAGCGGCGCTTGGCTATGGTCAACCAAACAAAAACCACCATCAGCCCGGTAGTGGGTAAAGAGCATGTGCGGGTGGGCCAGTGGCTGTCGGGGTCGGTGGTGGGGCTGGTGCTGCTGGGTCTAGCCCACCCAATTTTCAAAACCATCGCCCGCGAAAATGCCTGGGCTGACGACCCCTTTCGGGTGATCTTTGTGGTGGCTATATACGCCCTGACCCTTGCTGCCCTGGTGTTTTTATATAGGTCGAGAACGCCGCTGTGGCGCGGGGTGATGGCCAGTCTTACCGGTGCCGGGCTGTGGCTGCTGGGCATGCAGCCGGGGGTGTGGCGGCGCGGTTTTGAGTGGTACGTTTCTCACTTTTATCTAGGCATGGCGGCGGCGATGCTGATGATTTTTGCCCTGGCTACCCTGCCGGAGGTCTACAAGGCAAAGCGGTGGCGCATTGCCCACGCGGCGATCAACACCGTGGCGGTGCTGCTGTTTATTAGCCAGGGCATTACCGGCGTCCGCGATCTGCTCGAAATTCCGCTGCACTGGCAGGAGCCTTTTATTTTTCAGTGCGATTTTGAGAATCGGACTTGTTGAGGGGGGCCAATTCAGTGAGGCGATCCCGAAAGCGTATCGAAATCTATTCAAATAAATCTCTGTAGGTTAAGGAAAGACAAGGTTGATTTAACCATTTTTTTACCTGAGGTGTCCCCATCTAGTGAAAAGATACGTTTGGTGGGAAATTTTGCCTTTGTTGTGTGAGAAAAGCGTTTTATGCCGACCTTTTTAACCTTGTCAGCCCTTAAGAGAATGGCAGAGAAGCTATTGGCGGCAGCAGTTTTGGCCTCTGTGCTTGACGCGTTTCCAATGGGAAAACTTGCTCATGCACAGTCGGATTCTCTGACGGTAACTCTAGAGGTTTATGGCACACCTACGCGGGGTAGTTTAGGCAGGCAGGCTGAATCTGCAGCTGTGGATGAGATTACGAAAACGTTTACTGAAAATCCACAGTTAAGTTCAGTTCAAGTCAACGTTTTGGGACAGTCTAACGGACGGGTGGCGCCAATTTTTAGCCTTAATGTTTCGCGAGAGCAGTGGTTGAGCAACCGCCAGCTTGCCCTTCAAACGGCTCAACACTATTATTCTTCCTACAGTTTGCTAGGGTTAGACTCAACCGATGAAGATCGGACTTCATCACCTGTAGCCCAGGCATCATCAGCGCCATTGGTGAGCCGAGACCCCGCTATCCAAGCGGGCGAGGCGTTTCGTCAAGGTCGTTTAAGCCCCGAAGAATACGATCAACTAATAGACGCTCTCGACTAAGCCATTGACTAAATAAATCGGTAAAGTTTTCAATGATGGTCTTTAGTGACAGGGAAAGGGATTCTCTGCTCCGTTCTTTGTGCTCTAGGACCCGGAGGGTGATATTTTTGCGATTCCATAATCCAGTTTCACGTTAAATCTGAAAAATATTTAATTCTAGCCTGGCTTTTCAAGAATTAAGTTTGATCGACCCAAAGCTCGATTATTTAATTCAATAAAAAATCTTCATTAACCAAATTTTAACTTTAATGCGGTTGCAATGAATACATTATTGAGTCAAGATTGCTGTGCTAGCAGGAAAACTTGCTCAAGATGACTATTAATTGGAGTGGTTGTCTTGATAGGTTTCGGTTTATCTCATCTACAAAAAGGGATGAGATGAAATAACCTGTGTTCAAAGGAGCTTTTTAGGCAGCTTTAGGGACATCTCTAGGGCAACTTTTGGCTGCCTTTGAGTCTGCAATTGTCTGTGACATTAAATGGTTTAGAGAGGAGAAAGAGTACGATGTCTAATTTCTCACGGCGTCAGTTTGTAATGCTGATGTCTGCAGCGGCTGCGGGCACAGCAGTGGCCCCCATGGGCTTGCTAAATGCTCGTCGGGCTATGGCCCAGGGAACCTGTAGTCCCGCTAGCTTTACAGTGCCTGGATTTGGCACCCCCACGCCTAAGTTGCCCCTCAACACCAGCAGCTTGGGGGCTCTTGCTAACATTCCCTTGCTGACCCTGCCTGACAAGTTTCAGTACACCTCTATCTCCATTCGTGGAGATGTCATGTCCGACGGTGCAATTGTTCCTGGCAACCACGATGGTATGGCCGCTTTTCAGGGACGCAGTGGCAACACTCTTCTCGTGCGCAACCATGAGCGGAGTATTGGGGGCAGTGGCACCATTGCGCCTAATGGTAAAGAGTATGACTCTTTCACAGGCGGCAATAAAGCCGGCGGCACCACCACGGTTGAAGTTGATCGCAACGGTCAAGTAGTTCGGGACTATGTTTCCCTGGCAGGTGTCATCCGTCCCTGTGCCGGTGGCCTAACCCCCTGGGGGTCCTGGATTTCCTCTGAAGAAAACGTAGCCACCCCGGCTTCCGACCCGCGGGCGACCAAAAAGCATGGCTACAACTTTGAGGTTCCTGCCGATTTGGGTCAAGCGGTTGACCCGATTCCCCTGGTGGCTATGGGCCGTATGAACCATGAAGCGGTTTCGGTTGATCCTCAGAGTGGATACATCTTTGAAACCGAAGACCGGGGCGATAGCGCTTACTACAAGTTCGTGCCTAAGGTGCGGAAACCCAATGGCTTTGGCGATCTGCAGCAGGGGGGTGACCTCTATGCCATGGTCATTAAGCCGGGGCAGCGTTCTAACTGCAACGGAGACGTAATTCCCTCTGGCGGGACGAATGACCGGGGCGTAAGCTTTGGCGGGGTTGATACCCGTGGCCTGGGCCGGGGTGGTTCTGCTAGCCTGCTACCTTTCCTGGGGCAGCCCCTCCGCGTAGAGTGGGTCAAGCTCGATGATGTTGACCCAGAAGGAGATACCCTGCGGTTTGAAGCACAGGATAAGGGAGCTGCCGTGTGGTATCGGGGCGAAGGTGCCTGGTATCACCAGGGCAAGCACTACTGGGTTTGCAGCAATGCTGGGGATGCCGCCGAGGGACAGGTATGGGCCTATGAACCCCGCACTGAAACGGTCACCCTGGTGGTTGAGTCGACGAGTGAAAACCTCCTAGATGGCCCCGACAACATCGTTGTTGCTCGTGATGGCACCATCTACCTCTGTGAAGATGGCAGCCGTGGCGAACCGGGCGCTCCTAACGAAAGCCAGCGGATAGTTGGCGTAGATGCTAGTGGTGGTTTGTTCGAGTTCTCTCGCAACATCATTCCCGTCGGCACTTCCGGCAACAACGCCGAGTTTGCGGGCGCCTGTTTCTCTCAGAATGGCAAATTCATGTACGTCAACTCCCAGGGAGGTGGCATTACCCACTGCATCTGGCGGACGGACAATCGCTCGATCTACCTAAATGGTGCAACTGCATAACTGGTGCTGAGTCAATCACCCCAGTTTTGATGTAACCCCTACCAGCCAGCTTTTGGTTTTTACCTGGGCTGGCTGGTTTCTTTACCTTTTGGTCATCCCTCCAGCCGTCACTCAGAACAAGAATGAGAAACTGTGTCTGTTCTGGCAGTGGGGTAGGCTGGATCAGTTTTTCACCATGCTTGTATTCAGGAACCCGATCGCATGCAAACCGTACCTTGGCCAGTTTCTGCTTGGAAACAACTCAAGCAGGGGAAAATTTCCTGTGAAGAAGCCCTCAGCCTGGTGCGGGATGACGAGGGCACTTTAAAGCCAGACCTGCTGGATGAAGAGGTCTGTAATCGCTTCTTTCAATATTTTCAGGGACAAAAACTGCCCCCTGTGGTGCCGCTGCTGCTGTGGCAAAGCTGCTTCTACCTGGGAAGCCCAGTTGAAGTTGCCGCCGAGGTGTTGGAAACGATTGGCGATCGCACCCTGACCACCATTAAAGTCATCCCCATTTCCGCCAAGAGCTATCGGGCCTGGTACCACACCCGCACCGCAGACCTGACTCGCATCAACTCCAACCCTCTGCTAGACCCAATTACCGGCAAGCAATCTACCGACGACATTAGCGAAACCACTGAGCTATTTCTGTCTAAGGCCGAGGGGCAAATTGAGCGGATTAAAGCGATCATTTCCAGCGCCCTGCGGCACCAGGCCAGCGACATTCACCTAGAGCCGACCCTCGAAGGGCTGCGGGTGCGCTACCGAATTGACGGGGTGCTGCGCGACATTACCCTGCTGCCGGGGGAGATCAGCCGCCGGGTGGTGGTGGCCCTAAAGGTGATGGCCAGCATGGACATTGCCGACAGCCGCCGCCCTCAGGATGGCCGGATTGGGGAAAAGTACCAGGTCGCTAACGAAGCCGACCAGAGTATGGACATGCGCGTCAGCACCTTACCCTGTGTCTGCGGTGAAAAAGCCGTAGTACGTCTGCTGCCCCAGGAAAACCCCTTCACCACCATCGATAAGCTGGGGTTTTCGCCCAGAGCGCTGAAGATTTACAAAACCTGGCTAGAACAGCCCCAGGGCATGGTGGTCTTTACCGGCCCGACCGGCTCTGGTAAAACCAGTACTCTCTACACCAGTTTGCAGGCGATCGCCACTGAGCATGTCAACGTGGTCACCGTAGAAGACCCGGTGGAATATGTGCTGCCCCGCATCACCCAAACCCAGGTGAACGAAGCAGCGGGCATGACCTTCGCGGCGGGGCTCAGGTCCATTCTGCGGCAAGACCCGGACATTATTATGGTGGGCGAAGTGCGGGACCACGAAACCGCAGAAACCGCCATTCGGGCTGCCCTCACTGGCCACCTGGTGTTTACCACTCTGCACACCAACGATGCCGCCGGGGCGATTCCCCGACTTAAAGATATTGGGCCAGACCCAGGGTTGATCAGCGATGCTCTTTTAGGGGTGGTCGCTCAACGCCTGGTGCGGTGCATTTGCCCCCACTGTGCTGAGCCCACCCAGCCCAACCCCGAACTACTGGCCCTATTGCACCTGGATGCGGCTCAAATCAAAAAGGGCAACTGGCGACGGGGGCGGGGGTGCCCAGCCTGCTTCCAGTCGGGGTATTCTGGCCGGGAGGCGGTGGTCGAGATGCTGGAGGTAGATGATCGGGTGCGTGAACTAATCTACGAAGGCAGCATGACTCAACTGCGCCGCTACCTCAGCAAGAGCGACTTCATCTCATTTCGAACATCGGCCATTGAAAAAGTCATGACCGGCGTCACTACCGTAGAGGAAGTGCTGCGGGTACTGCCCAGGAGCGCTCTAAAACTGGTTAGCCCTGGGGAACCGGAAACGCTGCACCTGGTGCAGCGTTTGGGATGATATAGGGCTGACTGAAAAATTGCTCAATGTCGAATAGGCAGGGGAGCCAGCATGGTTCATAGCGGCTAAAGTGCCAGGGCAACTGTGCGCTATCGCTCAAACGATCCATAGTTCTTGCGTTACTAGCGCTGACGTTGCCGGCCAGTCGGGCCTTTTACAACAGCCGGTCTTAGTGCTTCAACACTGCGGCGCTACAATCTAGGCATTGTTAGGGTAGCGGTTGATCCGCAGGGCCGATGGTAAGTAAAACGATCGCGAAGACGTTCCCCCGCTGGGGGTGGCTGGGGTTAGGGCTGGGGCTACTCGTCCTGATGCTGTTTGATGCGATCATCAACCTTCAGGCCGAGCGCCTCTGGTTCGCTGAGGTCAACTACCTAGAGGTGTTTTGGCTGAGGATGCGATCGCAGCTCACCCTAGGCATCGTTCCTATACTGTCTACCCTGTTCTTTACCTGGGGCAACCTCACCCTGGCCGACCGGGCCAAGCCCTTAGAGCCACCGAGCGATCGCCCCTCCCGCATTCACAGTATGGGTCTCGTCGAGCTGCTGCTGGTGGGGGGCACCCTGAGTTTTTTAGTCGGGGTGCAGCTGCTCTACCAGGGGCAAATCGCCAGAGATTTTTGGCGCGAGACCACCACCCTCTACGACTCAGCCACGCTGCTGCCCCTGTGGCCCAAGCTGCAACTGTTTGCCGTTATTGGGCAAATTTTGATCACCCAGCCCTGGCTGCTGCTGGCCTTAGGCATCAGCACCGTGGCGTTTCTGGTTTACCCCCGGCAGCTAGGACGGCTGGCGGCTGTGCTGATGAGCCTGGGCTACGGGCTGATTTTGGCCAAACAGTGGCCCTCAGTACTGCTGGCCCTCAACCCGGTGCCCTTCGCCAGAGTTGACCCGCTGTTTAATCGAGATATTAGCTTCTATATTTTCCGGCTGCCGGTGCTGCAACTGGCGGAGTTTTGGGTAGTAGGCACCCTGTTTTTCACCCTGGTCAGCGTCTATCTAGTGTATCTGCTTACAGGAAATACCCTGAGCCAGGGACGGTTTCACGGCTTTTCGTTACCCCAGCAGCAGCACCTCTACACCCTGGCGGGGCTGCTGTTTTTGGCCACCAGCTTTAGCCATTGGCTGGGTCGTTACGAGGTGCTCTACTCCCAGGAGGGGGTGGTGTATGGGGCGGGTTACACCCACATTCACGTGCTGCTGCCGGTGAATTGGGCGCTGGCTGTGCTTAGCTTTGGGCTCGGGCTAGTTTTTTTGGGGCGGGGGCTGCTGTGGACACCGGGTCACGGCAAGCCTTGGGTTAGGTCTGCCCCTGATCCAGCAACCCCCCTAGGCTGGGAGGCAGGGGTTGGCCGCACCAGCCTGCTGGTCAAAGGCATTGGTGGCTACCTGGTGCTCACTCTGCTGGGCCTGGTGGTAGCGCCAGCGGTGGTGCAGCGGCTGGTAGTACAGCCCAACGAACTCCAGCGCGAGCGGCCCTACATCATCAACTCCATTGCCCTCACCCGCGCCGCCTTTGACCTAGAGGCAATCGAGTCAGAGCCCTTTGACCCCAGCGGCGACCTCACCGTCGAAGACCTCGATCAAAACGACCTCACCTTAGAAAATATTCGCCTGTGGGACACTCGCCCGCTGCTGGAAAGCAACCGCCAGCTCCAGCAAATTCGGTTGTACTACGAGTTTAAAGACGCCGACTTTGATCGCTACAGCATTCTCAACCAGGAGCGACGCTCTGAACGCCGCCAGGTGATGATCTCGGCCCGAGAGCTGAACTATGAGCGGGTGCCCGACATTGCCAAAACCTGGGTTAACGAGCACTTGGTCTACACCCACGGCTATGGATTTACCATGAGCCCGGTGAACGCGGCTGGCCCCGACGGGCTGCCCAACTACTTTGTGCGCGGCATCGACAACATCCCCAGCAGCGAAGCGGTGCGAGAGAGTATTCCGATTGGGGATCCGCGCTTCTATTTTGGTGAGCTCACCGACACCTACATCATGACCAACACTCGGGTGCTGGAGCTTGACTATCCCAGCGGCAACGAGAATATCTACACCACCTACTTGGGCCGGGGCGGCATCAACCTGAACGATGGCTGGCGGCGACTGCTGTTTGCCCGTCACCTGCTCGACTGGCGCATGATGTTTACCGAAGACTTTACCGACGATACGCGGCTGGTGTTTCGCCGCAACATTGCCGATCGCGTGCGGGCGATCGCCCCCTTTCTGCGCTTTGACACCGACCCCTACCTAGTCACCGCCGACATTGGCGATGCCTCCAGCCAGTGGGGCACTGGCCCCAATCACGGCAGTCGGTCTCCAGAGAGCGTTAGCTTTGAAGACTTTCTCGAGCGCGACCCAAATCTTACCCTAGAGAACTTCAACACCCAAACCGGCGAAAACTACCTTTACTGGATCATTGACGCCTATACCGTCAGCGGCCGCTACCCCTACTCTGACCCCGGCGACAATGACTTCAACTACATTCGTAACTCGGTCAAGGTGGTGGTAGACGCCTTTAACGGGTCGATTAGTTTCTTTGTGGCCGAGCCAACTGACCCGATTATTCAAACCTGGAGTCGGTTGCTGCCGGGTATGTTTTTACCGCTGACGGCGATGCCTGACGAGCTGCTGGCCCACATTCGCTACCCGCAGGATTTGTTTTCGGTGCAGGCCGAGACGCTGATGACCTATCATATGACCGATCCCCAGGTGTTTTACAACCGCGAAGACCAGTGGCGTGCCCCCAGCGAAATTTACGCCAGCGAGTCTCAGCAGGTAGAGCCTTACTACCTGATCATGAAGCTCCCCCAAGAAGAGACCGAGGAGTTTGTGCTGCTGCGGCTGTTTACCCCGGCCCAGCGCAATAACCTGATTGCCTGGCTGGCGGCGAGGTCTGATGGCGATCGCTACGGGCTGCGGCTGCTCTACCGCTTCCCTAAGCAAGAGCTGGTGTTTGGCCCCGAGCAGATCGAGGCCCGCATCAACCAAGACCCCGAAATCTCTCAGCGGATCTCGCTGTGGGATACCCAGGGGTCGAGGGCGCAGCAGGGAAATTTGCTGGTGATACCGATTGAGCGATCGCTGATCTACGTCGAGCCGCTCTACCTAGTGGCCGAGCAAAACCAGCTCCCTACTCTGACGCGGGTGATCATGGTCTACCAAAACCGCATCGCCATGGCCCCCACGCTGTCGGCGGTGCTGTCGGCGGTGTTTTTAGAAGCACCCCAAGAAGCTGCCCCAATTCTGCGCGATTTGGGCGACATCGCCCCTGACGACGACCCGGTGCCGGGGCTGCTCGACCTTGACCCTACCCCTGGGGCACCGGCTGACCCCGAGGGGCTGGGCTTACCCGATGGGGGATAGTCGCTAGGGTCGGTCTAAAAACTGAGCGATCAGCTCTTTGGCGGGTTCTACCATGGCCCAGGTGCCATCAGCCTGTCGCCGTAGGGTGGCAAAGGCCACCGTGTCGCCGCTGCCGATCGGCTCTCCCTGGGCCAAATCGCCCAGCCGTGGCTGCCGCAGCCCGCAGAGGCGAAACAAATAGGCCGGCACGTCAGCACTCGACAAGATCACGCACAGATCGACACTGCTCTCGGCGGGCTGCACCTGGCCATCAAAGGGCATAAACACGCGATTGCCCTGTAGATCGACGGTAATGTCGCCGAGGCCGCTTTGCACCTGATACCCCCCCAGGCGATCGCCCGGCTGTAACGCCCACTGTTGGTGCAGGGTGACATTGCGCGGCCCGGGGGCAGCGCCGGGGCTAGAGCAGCCCCCGCCCCCCGCCAGCAGCAGCAGCGCTAGACTGCCGTGCCAAGAAATTTTTCTCTGGCCTGCATTGTTCACCGCTGTGCGCCCCTGCTTTACGCCCACAAAAATCTACGCCCGCCAGCTTTGCGCCAAGTAACTTTACGCCTAGCAAATACACTTGAACTAGAGTTCATGCATACTGAATTATGCCACGAATCCCTCAAGGTGGTTCCTGTCGACGGCACAAACTCCCCTCGGTAAGCAGAGGCCAAGGCGCTAGGATATTAGGGCCATTTGGAGTCTCACCGTGTTTTTTAGCGTCGTCACCCCCACCTACAACCGCCAGCCTATTCTCGAAAAGTGTCTGCGCGCCCTAGAGCAGCAGGTTTTTGACCCTGAACTGATTACGGGCTATGAACTGGTGGTGGTGGACGATGGCTCCACCGATGGCACTCAAGATTGGCTGCGGCAAAACGCCGCCGAGTTTCCCCACGTGCGGCTGGTGGAGCGCCACCACGAAGGGGCCTCTGCCGCCCGCAACTACGGGGTGCAGGTGGCTGAGGGCGACACCATCGCCTTTGTCGATAGTGATGTGATCATGCCCCCCGGCTCTATGCAGGCCCACGCCCAGGCTCTAGCCGCTGCCTACCAGCGCCTGGGAGATGATCGGGTATTTACCGCCGGGCGCCTGGTCAACACCAGCAACTTTGACCAGCCCATGGCAGAAATCGCTAAGGTGACCGACTTTTCTAACGCGTTTTTTGATACGGCGAACCTGGCGATCGCCCGTCACTGGCTGCTGACCGCTGGCCTGTTTGACACCGAATTTAGCCAGTACGGCTGGGAAGACCTGGAGCTGGGGGTGCGGCTCAAAAACCTGGGCGTCACCATGGTCAAAGTGCCCGAAGCCATTGGCTACCACTATCACCCCCCCTTTGCCCTCGACCAAATTCCTAAAATGATCGATCAAGAAATTCAGCGGGGCCGCATGGGAGCAATTTTCTACAAAAAACATCCCACCCGCGAAGTGCGGATGATGATTCAAATGACCCCGCTGCACCAGGTGCTCTGGGGGTTGCTCACCGCTGGCGGGCGACTCAACGAAAAGACCATGGCCCCGCTGCTGCGCTGGCTGATCGACCAGGGCAAACCCTCCCTAGCCCTAGAACTAGCGCGCATATTTCTAAACTGGTACACCGTTCAAGGGGTCTACGCCGCCTACAGCGAGCTGCAACAGGAGGTATGAGGTTCAAAACAAAGTTTTGAACCTCATACCTCTACAGCAACCACATTTCGGCAGCGCTGGCGATCGCCATGGCCAACAGTCCCACCGCCACGTACTGCATGACTGGCGGGCGCTGCTGGCGGCGGCGCTCTGCGGTTTTGATCGCGCCGTAGATGTGGGGCGCACCCAGCAAAAAGAAGATCAGCTGAAGAATATTTACCTTTTGGTGTTCTAGCGTCACAGAAGATTGGGGATTCATTGGCAATAGTCCTGAGAAACCTTGGGTG
The DNA here is from genome assembly GCA_038256265.1 of Phormidesmidales cyanobacterium. GTDB lineage: Bacteria > Cyanobacteriota > Cyanobacteriia > Phormidesmidales > Phormidesmidaceae > Nodosilinea. Next base: position 12,438 of record JBBSKN010000005.1, on the reverse strand, counting down.
ATCGTGACCTCGGCACAATGTAACACAATGTTAAAAGCTGTTGTGTTCAGGCCCGACATGATCGTAGGCAATTTACCAAAGATCGCTCATGGGGTCATTCCCCAGGGGTGATGGCCCGTCTTCCGGCTTGAGCCAAGCCTTCTGTACCAGGTCAGCCAGGGCTTGACCCACCCACTGGTTCCCCTCGGCGTTGAGGTGAATGTGGTCAAAGTACAGCTGAGCGTAACGGGTCTGCTGCATCTGGGGCAAAAGATCTAGGTACACAATGCCCTGGGCGCTGGCGAAATCTGTGAGGCGCTGGCGGGCCATCTGTTCGTAGTCGCGCGGGCCATCGGCCTCTAGCTCTCGCCGCAGGGGGGTCATCGCCATGATCAGATGCCCGCCCGCCGCCTGGACGGTCTGGTGCAGCTGGCGCAGCGCTTCTAGGTTGACTCCAACGCGATCACCCGGCTGATCTTGCAGGGCCTGTAGCTCGGCCCTGGGAGTATATTTTCGGTAGCGCCAGACCGCCTCCCCTAGGGCCAGGAGCGGGTGGCGGGTGGGGTAGCCAGGGTTGCGGTCTAGCTCGTAGCTGTTGGGGGCGATCGCAAACAGGTCGTCGGTGTTGAGCACCAGCAGCACAATCTGGGCCTCAAAGGTGCCAAACCGCAGCACATAGCCCAGCTCGTTGCGCGGCCCCCAGGAGTTAGCCGAAGCATTGAGCACCTCCACCGACTCGACGCCCGACAAATTTAATCCGGCTAACCTCTGCTGCACCTCTAGCGACAGAAGCTGAGACTGGTCGGTCCACCAGCCGCCGTTGACGATTGAGTCGCCCAGCATCAACACCCGCAGGGTGTCGGCGGGGCGGTGGGGCGCGATCGCTGGCCCCCGCATCGAGTATTGGTTGATCTCGATCTGGTTACCTCGCCGCCGCAGGCGTTGGTTAGGGGCCAAGCGGTAGCCAGTACGGGCGTCGGCCACGTAGAGGGGCGGGTTGCCCAGCCCGTACCGAGCCCGCAGAAACAGTTCTGCGATCGCCCCGGCCACCAGGCCGACCCCCAACACCCACAGCACTATCCTCACCACAATGTACCGCTGACCTCTAGAGAACTGGATCACTGCCCAAACATTACCCCAGGTGGGGGCAGGATGGCATCGATCAGTGTTTTTACTATTGGGTATAACTACGTTGGGGAAAGCGTTATTTTTTGGGCATAACTATATTAATTAAGCACCCGCATTACACCCAAGAGGCTGTCTAAACTATGTCCACCTGTGTTGCCGCAAACTGTGTCGTCACTAAGCAGACCGTCCTCTCGGTCGACGACAGTTTAATCAGCCAGCAGATGATCAAACGCGCCCTCGATCGCAGCTACCGGGTGCTGCTGGCCGACAACGCAGTCGATGCGCTCACCGTGATTTATCAAGAGGCGATCGAAGCGCTCTTGCTCGACATCTCTATGCCCGGCATCGACGGCTTTGAGCTATGCCGCACGGTGCGCAGCCTGCCCCGGTTTAAGAATTTGCCCATTGTGATGGTGACCTCTCGCGACACTAAGGCTGACCGCCAAGAGGCCCGACTGTCGGGGGCGTCGGGCTACCTGACCAAGCCCTGCGAACCCGATCGCCTCAAAGCGGTCATGGGTCGGCTGCTGCCCCAGTCGCCAGAGGTTAACTAGCTCACCACAAGTTAGTGGATAGGGTTCACGGTGTACGGTTCAAGGACTGCCGTGAATCGTACACCGTACACCGTGAACCGCAAACCGTGTACCGTGTACCGCAAACCGTACACCTCAGCTAGGTCAATTCCTAGGCCCGACCGACCGTGAAGCACTGCTTCAGCAGGAAGGGGGTGATCGCCTCCAGCGGCAGCACCTGCTGAGCCGCCCCCAGGGCAATGGCCTCCTTGGGCATGCCAAACACGATACAGCTGGCCTCGTCTTGGGCGATGGTGAGGCTGCCCGCCTGGGCTAGGGCCTGGAGACCTTCAGCTCCGTCGCGCCCCATGCCCGTCAGCAGCACCCCCACCGCCGAGTCTCGACAGTGGGCCGCTACCGACCTAAACATCACCGTCACCGAGGGGCAGTGCCCCGCCACCGGCTCCCCCGGCGATAGGGTGAGAAACCCTCGCGGCCCGATTTCCAAGTGGTGGCGCTCGGGGGGAAAGTACACCACCCCAGGCAGGGGGCTTTCTCCGGAGGTGGCGATCGTCACCCGCAGGGCGCAGTTGGCATCGAGCCAATCCACCAGCCCCTGCAAAAAGCCGTCGCTAATGTGCTGCACGCACACAATTGGCACCGGAAATGTTTTGGGCAACTGCTGCAAAATCGCCAGCAGCGCCTGAGGCCCGCCGGTCGAGGCCCCCAGGGCCAATAGCCTTGGCAGGCGATCATTGGCCAGAGTAGTCGCTGCCAAAGCGGCCGGGGAGGGCACCAAGGGGGCCGCTGGCGCTGCGCTCCGCCGCCGCTGGGTAAACACCGACACCCCCGCCAGTATTCGCACCTTCGTCACTAGCTCAGCCTTGGCCTTCTCATACTCTGAGGCTAAACCCGCCCGGGGTTTGGGGAAAATATCCAGCGCTCCGGCTTCTAAAATGCGAAACACGGTTTGAGTGTCTTCTGGTTGCACCGAAGCGCTCACCACCAAAATTGGGCAGGGGAAGCGACTCATCACCTCCTCCGTTAGCTCTAGCCCATCCATTTTGGGCATGTGCAGGTCAGTACAAATCAAGCTGGGCTTGACCGTCGGCACCATGGCCAGGGCTTCTTGGCCGTTGCGCGCCACCCCTACCACCTCCATATCGGGTACGCCTTTAAAAATGCGCTGTAGCAGCACCAGGGCAACAGGCGAGTCTTCCACCAGCAGTAATCGAATCGGGCCAGGGGGCATTGAGGTCTGTCTCTAAGTGAATGGATATATGGGACAAGGGCTATTAGCCGCTGTAGGGTGGACAATGCCCACCACTGGGAAACTATTTTCTAGAAGTCGTCTAAATCAATCGCTCTAGGGTTTCAAACAGCAGGTCTTGGGTAAAGCTGCCCTTGGTAATGTAGGCATTGGCCCCAGCCTCAGCCCCCCGACGGCGATCATCCTCGCTGGCCAGGGTGGTCACCAGCACCACCGGCAGTTCGCTATATTCGCGATGCTGACGAATGCGCTGGGTGAGCCCTAGGCCGTCTAGATTGGGCATTTGCACATCAGATATAACCGCATCAAAGGCCCGAGACTGGAGTTTGCTAAAGCCATCTAGGCCATCCACCGCAGTGACCACGCTATAGCCCCCCGCTTCCAAAATGCGCTTCTCCTGGGTTCGCGTAGCAATAGAATCTTCTACCAGCAGAATACTCTTTTGCCGAGGCTCAGTCACTTGGCCAGCCGGGGGCCGGTCGCCCTCAGGGCTGCCTCGATGGCCCGTTTGATGGCGCACTGCCGCAATTAGATCTTGGGGGTTGAGCACCATGCACACCTCCCCAGTACCCAAAATTGTTGCTCCAGCGATATGGCGCACTCGCTTGAGCAACTGGCTTTGGGGCTTGAGCACCACCTCCTGCTCATCAATTAGTCTATCGACAAAGACCCCAAGCCGCTCTCGACCCACCTGCAAAACAATGCAGGAAAGGCGACGGCGTCGCTGGCCCTCCACCTGGGATTTGGCTAAACCCAGCAGGTCAGACAGCCACACCACTGAGATCGGGCGTTCGTCATGAATGATGGTGTTGTGACCTTCGAGGCTAAAGATGTCGCCGGGCTGTACCAGACAGGCAGTTTGGACTGATTCGAGGGGCATCGCGTAGGTTTGGCCGTTAACAGCTACCAAGAGCACGTTGGCTGTGGCCAGGGTCGCGCCGAGCTGAACGCGCAGGGTGCAGCCCTGGCCGGATGTAGACTGTACCTCAATGGTGCCCTTCAGCCGCTCTACGTTAGTGCGCAGCACATCTAGCCCCACGCCCCGGCCCGAAATCTCAGTCACTAGGGTACGGCTGGTGAAGCCAGGGCTGAGAATTAGCCCCTGGATCTGGGCCGGAGTCAGAAGTTCTAGCTCCTCAGGGCGATATAGCCCGCGACGCACAGCGGCTTGTTTAATCGACTCTAGATCTAGGCCGCGGCCATCGTCGATCACTTCAATCACAATGCGGTTGGAGGTTTGGTAGCCGCGCAGGGTAATGGTGGCTACGGCGGGTTTACCCCGGCGCTGCCGCTCTGCGGGCGACTCAATGCCATGGTCGATGGCGTTGTAGATCATGTGTAGCAGCGGGTCTTTCATCTCTTCGAGAATGCGCTTGTCGGCGCGGGTATCGCCCCCTTCTATGACCAGCTCCACCTGTTTGCCCTCTTGGCGAGCCAGGTCGCGCACCAGCCGGGGAAACAGGTTGAAAATAGTTGACAGCGGCATCAGCCGCAGGGTGCGAATGCCCTCATCTAGCCGGTCGGTGATGGTGTCGAGGCGGGCGGTGTCTTCGTAGAGGGCGCTGCTGAGGTGGCTGACCAGGCTGCCGAGCTGCTCTAGGTGCTGCTCGGCCCGGCTGTGGAAGCTTTCGAGCTGGGGCAAAACGGGTTTGCCCTGCTGCACCTCGTGGAACAAAAAACGATTCATGGACAGGTCGCGGTTCCACTCTTCCCAGAGGTCAGTGATGGCGTCAATTTCGGCTAGGCGGTGGGCGACGCGAAGCTTGGTCACCGTGAGCTCGCCACTCTGGGTCATCAGGGCGTCAAGGCTCTGGGTGGGCACCCGAATGGTTTCGATCCGGTAGTTGGAGGCGCTGGTGAGGGCCGTAGTGGTGTCTTCGGAAGTGGGGGGTGAGGGGTGAGGGGGTGAAGTAGTGAAGGGTAGGGGGGTAAGGGGTAGGGGAGGAGACGGCTCTGGGGATTCAGGGAAATCTAAAAATGCGGGAGAACTCGGGATCTCGGCAGGGGTGCTCGGGGGGGTGGGGGGGTGGGAAACCGGCCCCTGGGCGGGCTGAGCGGCAGCACCCATGAGTTCGGCGAGCACGTAGAACAGGTTGACCTCGGTGGGTTCGCCGGTGGTGGCTTCGTGGATCAGCTGCTTGATGGCGACCATGCCGTGGGCGAGGCGATCGCACAGATCGGGCGACAGCGCCTCTTCGCCCCGTTTTACCGCCCCGAGAATATGCTCAATCTGGTGGGTCACCTTGCCGATATCGCCGACCCCCAGCATGTTGCTGTCGCCCTTCAGGGAGTGGGCCTCCCGCAGCAGCAATTCCATGGTGGCGGGGTCGTCTGGGTGCTTTTCTAGGTGCAGCAACCCCTCGTCTAGGGCCTGAAGTCGTTCTTCGCTAGAGGTTTTGAAGATGTCGCGCAGTTCGTCGTCGGTGATGTAGCGATCGCTACAACCCCCCGAATCAGCCTCTGAATCAGCCGAGTGACCCACCGGGCCAGCCCCATTGTCACCTGGCTCTATTGCTCCGGCTTTAGAAAACAGTGGGGGTGCTAAATGCGCCCCTACCGCCTCAGGCAAAGGTTCAAAGAGGGCGTCATCTACCGCCGGAGAAACAACCGCCGGAGAACCATTAGGGAGGGCCTCGGCCATTTCAGCGCCCATGAGTTCGGCCAGCACGTGAAACACGGTGACCTGGGGTGGCTCACCGGTGACGGCGGCGTGGGCCAGCTGACGCATCGCCTCTACCCCATGGGCCAGGCGGTCAAATAGGTCGGCAGACAGGGCTTGATCGCCCCGCTTAATCGCCCCCAAAATATGCTCAATCTGGTGGGCCACCTTGCCCAGGTCAGTGACCCCCAGCATGTTGCCGTCGCCCTTGAGGGAGTGGGCTTCTCGCATCAGGGTCGCGATCGTTTCCAGGTCGTCGCGATGTTTTTCGAGGTGCAGCAGCCCCTCGTCAATGGCCTGCAAACGCTCCTGGCTGGAGGTTTTGAAAATTTCGCGGAGTTCGGTGTCTTCAATCAACATGGCAGGGTGCTTCCCTCTGATGTCTGTGTGGAGGCCCTCAAGGGGTATTGTCTAGCCGACGGCTGTTCCCGCTTTTCTAAAAAACAAGAGAGCATAGAGGGCCTGCCCTTTGGGAAAGCGGGAACAACTAGAAAAGCCTAGATGGCCAGCTTGAGCTGAAGGGCGCTCTCGTTGAGCTGGTAAGTGCCCGCTTTGATCTGGCCAATGCCGTTGGCGTTTTCTTGGGCACCGGTGTTGAGGCTGTTCATAGCGCTCACCACCTGCTGAATGGCCACCGCCTGCTGCTTCACGTTGAGGGAAATTTGCTGGCTGTTGAGCACCACATTGTTGATGGCGTCGGCTACTCCGGCAAAGGCATCGGCGGTTTCTTCAGCGATTTTGACCCCTTCCTCTACTTTTTTAGTGCCCTCGTCGGTCACCATCACCGTGGAGTTAATGGCGGTTTGAATGTCGGCCACTAGAGCGTTAATTTTTTCGGCAGACCGCTTACTCTGGTCAGCCAGCTTGCGGATTTCTCCGGAGACCACCCCAAAGCCTTTGCCGTGTTCCCCGGCGCGCACAGCCTCTACGGCGGCGTTGAGGGCCAGCATGTTGGTTTGATTGGCCAGGTCACTCACCAGGCCAGAGATACTGCCGATCTGGTTGGTTTGCTCACTGAGACGGAGAATTTGATCGGCGATCGCATCCACCTTCTCCCGCAGTTCGGTCATGCCCTCCAGGCTGCGATCTACCGCCAAAATGCCCCCTTCGGTCAGGGTCAGCGCCTGCTGTGCTCCGGACGAAGCAGCTTCTGCCTGTTCTGCCGACTGCCGCGACGAAGCCCCCAATTCATCCATGGTGGTGCTAGTTTCGCTTACGGAGGCGGCCTGCTGGCTACTGGTGCGCTCCTGCTGCTCTACACTCGCCGCAATTTCGCTGGCCGAGCTAACGATGTTGCCAGCGGCTTGATCCATAATCTTTGAGGCTTTTGCCACAATCCATGCCCCAATTAGAGCCGACAAAATCACCGACAGCGCTGCCGCTGTCACCAATGCCATTTGTAGCCGCCGCAGCGCCGCTATCTGCTGAGACTCGCCCTCAGTTACGATCTGCTCTTCAAGGGTTTCCATAGTCGTGATCAAACTGGCAATCTCGCTGTCCAGAGCGCGACCGTGACTAGCGCGCCAGTTTTGGACCGCATCCTCGCTTTGATTTTGATTCACAAGGTCAATTAGACTCTGCTTCACTGCAATGAATTGATTGACCAGGGTGTCTAGCTGAAGAAGATTTTCTAGCTGCTTTTCGCTCTCAATTTCAGTGTTCAGCTCATCGATCAGAGCCATGTAGTCTGTTCTCGCCTTGTTAAAATCTAATAGCGAGGTAGGGTTTCTCTGGAGCAAATAGCCGCGAGTAGCCCCGGACATAATCTGGATGTTTAAGTTGACGTGATCAATTTTTTCGTGAGTCTCCCAAGCCCGTTTCAGATCCTCAGAGGTTTGGGCCAGCTGATGCACATTGGCCACCGTTACCCCCGCAGATACCATGAGCGCAGCCACCGGCATGGCATAACCCAACATAATCCAGTGGCGCAGCTTGCCAAACCTGCGGCGACTGGCAGGTTGAGAATCTTGACTAGGGCGAAGAAAATTAATCGGAGATACTAGCTGATTAATAGTCATTGTTTCTATCTCTTAGTAAACTGGCTGATCGACAACTAGCTCGCCCTGGGCCAGCAGCTTAGGTAAATCTAAAAGGCTCATCTTGGAGTCGCCATAGCAAGCAACGCCTCTGAGGTACTGGTTGCTGTTGGAATGAATGGCCGTGGGTGCTGAAGCAACATCTGAGGTTGGTAAATAGACCACATCAAACACATCGTCGATCACCACCCCAGCCACCAGCGACCCCGATCGCATCACCACGGCCTTTTGGGGTTTAGAATCGGCGGCAGGCGACAAATTCAAAAAGCACCGGATGTCAACCAGAGTCAAAATCTCACCCCGCAAATTCATGTTGCCCACAATGTGTGGCGGGCAACAGGGAATGGGGGTGATCTGGGGGACTTCGGTAAATTCGTAGACCGTCTCTAGGCGCAGACCAAAGTGCTCTCCGTCGAGGCCAACCACCGCCAGGGCCGTCAGATCAGAGTCGCCTTCATAGGCGGAAATCTGGGCTAACCCATCGGCTCTCGCCTGGAGCAATCGCTGATCGTCTAGGCTAAACTGCGCCATAAATCGATTGCCCCCGCCCTCGGCTAGCAGAGAGGGGAGAGTTTGCCCACTCTGCCCTAGGGTCTCTAGATTGAGCAGAACGATGACTTCGTTTTTGTGCTTAGCAATCCCAGCGGTAAGGGGATTTTCGGTATTGCTGAGGTAGGGTGTCTCTAGGGCGGTGGAGATATCTGCGGCGGCAATCATCTCGACGTTTTGAACGTTGTCTACCACTAAACCCAACTGCTGGTCACCGCACTGCGCTAGAATCACCGCCTGAGCCGTAGTATTGGGCTGTTTAGGGTGACCTAAAAATGCCTTGAGGTTGAGGGTCGTCATCAGCTGACCGCGCAGGTTGAGGATCCCAGCCACCTCTGACCCTGATTCGGGCACCGACGTTAAAGCAGGCAGCAGAAAGATTTCTTGTACGACCTCGGCCGCCAGACCATAGCGGGCATCATCTAGGTTAAAGAGTAGGTAAGACCTATGGTGCATGACGAGTTACCCAGGGGGAAATATAGCCCAGATGACTACAGCGCGGCTGAGCTAGCCGCACCCAGACTGGGAAATAAAGTGTTCGAGATTAGCATTCCCCAGAGGCGCTTGACAGCAGCAGTTTGGCGCAAAAAACGATGATTTTCTCCCTAGACGAGTTATGCGTTGCTTTTAATCTCTAGCTTCTTTTCTAGATGTTCTTGCCACTGGGCAATAGTGGTGTGGCTATGGTCATCTAGTACAGAGTCTGGCGGCAGTTTGGCCAGTAGACTAAGGGCTTGCCTACGCATTTTCTGAGCCTTTTTGGTCTGTTTCTCGCGCTCATAGATGCTGCCCAGGTCTAGATAGGCTTTAACAAAGCAGCTGTCTAAATAAATAACTTTCCGCAGATGCTCTTTGGCCACCTCTAGATCATTTTGGTCTTCGGCGATCTGGGCCAGCAAATAGACCATATCTATGCTCAGGGGATCGCGGCTCAGCAGCCGATGACAAAGCTGTTTGGCCTGGTCATAGCGGCCCATGTTGGCATGGGCACGGGCCGCAATTTTGTGGGCAGTGTCACAGGCAGGATGGGTGCGCAGCAGCGGCTCGACCCGTTGAATCGCTTTGGCGTAGGCCTCTTGTCGCAACAGGGCCTCGGCCTCCTGCAAGGCTTCGTCAAGGGCCTTGTTTGATACCAGGGATGCAGCCGGGCCGGGGCCGACTGAACTGGTTTGGGGCCTGGCAGCAATGGGCCGGGCCGGAGCCTTGAATCGAGTCGCTGAGACGGTTTGGGCTGGTTTGGGTGGAGATAGCTGTGCCCCTTGCCCAGAGGTTTTTTGATACACAATCGATGCCGGAAAACTGAGGGTTTGAAACTGACGAGTGTCTTGGCCGTAGAGTTCTGCATGGCCGGTGAGCAGATACCCCTGGGGGCCTAGGACACCGTGAAATTTTTGAATGATCTGGCCGATGGCCTGACTGTCGAGATAAATAAATACATTGCGGCAGATGATCAGGTCAATGCTGTCTAGGCCAAGGCTTGGGTTGGGGCAGGGGTCGTTGAGCAGGTTGCCCCAGCGAAAAACCACGTGCTGTTGTAGGCGATCGCAGATTTTGTAGAGCTGATTGTGAGCCTCAAAGTAGGTTCGCTGAATTTGAGTAGGCACCTGCCGAAATGACCAACTGCCGTAGAGACCTCGGCGGGCGCTGTCAACGGCGGTTTTGCTAATGTCGGTGCCAATCAGCAGCGCGTCCCACTGATCCCAGGGGAAGTTTAGCTGGTCAAGGGCGATCGCAATGGAATATAGCTCCTCCCCAGTGGAGCAACCGGCGCTCCAAATTCGCAGTCGGGGCTTAGGGGTTACGCCGCCGCCCGTGGTTTTCGCGACCGCCAGCTTGCGATTAATAATGCTAGGCAGCAGCTGCTCGGCTAGAAGTTTAAGCTGATTGCTATCTCGGAAGAAATAGCTCTCATTAATGGTCAAGATGGAGTACAGCTCTTGCCACTCTGAACGTGGAGAAGGCTGCCCTAGAGGGCGGGTGCTGCTCACCCCGGCATCGGTACTGGTCGCCAGCTCGTTGCACAGATAGTTGTGATAGTCAGCTAGGGAAGCTAGCCCTAGAGCTTTGACTCGCCGCCCAACTTTTTCTGCGAAAGCATCGTAATCTTGGTCGCGAATAAAAATGCCGGAGTGCTGGCTAACTAAACTGCCAATGTTCCTGAGGACAGGATATTTCATAGATTAGTTTAAAGCGCCAGATTCAACGGTGATGGCATCTCTGTCGTGGCCGGGATGGGTCAAAATTAGCTGCCCCAGATTGACCCGCCAAAGGTTTGTTTTTTTGAAGTTAGCTCCGGCTAGCTGGGCATAGTCTAAGCAGGCTTCGGACAGGTTTGCCCTAAATAGATTGGCATTTTCTAGGGAGGCATTGCTTAGATCGGCGAGGCGCAGCACGGCCTCACGCAGGTCGGCTTCGGAGAGGTCGGCCCCGCTGAGCACGGCCCTGAAGAGGTTGGTGCCTACGCAACTGGCCCGCCGCAGGTTTGCCTTAGCCATGTTGGCCCCCATCAGGCTGGCGCAGCTCAAATTGGCCTGACACAAATTGGCGCTGCATAGGTTGGAGTAGTAAAAGGTCGTTCTTACCAGATTGGCTGACTGCAAGATGGCTTCTCGCATATCGACTTCGTAGAAGTTAGACTCTCCTAAGTCAGCATCGGTGAGCAGCGTCTCCTGCATGTCTGCTTTGTAAAAGTGCGAGTGGCGCAAGTTGGCGTTGGTTAAATTAGCGGTATAGAGATTGGTTTTATAAAAGTCAACCATGCTGAGGTTAGCACCTTTTAATTCGGCCATGCACAGGTCGCAGCGGTAGAGAGTTGACGACTCAAAATTGGCTTTGGTAAAGATACTTTCTCGTAGATTTGCCTCGTAAAAGTTGGCGTGACGAAAATCTACCCCAGGGAGGTGAAGCTTACCTAGATCGGCCCCCTGAAAGTCAGGTCGAATGCCTGGGTTCTGTATCCGCCACGCATTCCAGGTTTCAACGCCTTTGTAAAGGATGTTTAGGTGTTCAGTATTTGCCATTAAGTAGTGCTCCCAGGGTTACGCATGGAGACAGGACGACCAGGAAGCCATGCGTAAAGTAATGATTTCAATCAAGGCTCAGATCGAGGGGGCCTAGCAGGCAGGATGACTCAATCTAGCGGTAGCTAGGGAGCATCTGGCTGCTGGCCTGGGCGGCGACTCAGTCTGCCGTTTGGACTAATAGACCCTAAGCAGCTTTGCCAATGGCGGCGCTACGGGACGTGGGGGCGATCAAACCCACGCTAAATTTTCCCTGAAGAGAGCACTTGTTAACGCTTGTTCATGTAGTTGGGTAATTTCCTCAGTGCTGCGGAATTTTTTCAGACTCCTCTGTTGAACTGAGTTTGAGCTAGTCCGCAGGGGGTGCTGCTTATTTTTTTAGCTAAAGTACTGGCGAAAGGAATAGCAGACGTAGTACGCGTGCCCATTCAGTCCTGGCTAGGCGACTGGTTTCACTGGGATATTGCCCTGCGCACCTGGTGCGACCACTCTAGGCCAGTGGTACGCAAACTCTTGACCCTGCCCCAGGGCACATGGCATGTGCCCCTACGGTTTGGCCTTGTCGGAATCGGGGTCGTGTGATTCGGATTGGATTTAATTTGTACTAAACCTAGCCGCCGCTCACCGGAGGAATCAGCACTACCTCGTCGCCGTCCTGGAGCGGAGTATCTTCGGTAACAAACTGAAGATTGATGCCTAGTCGGGTGCGATCGCGCCAGGGTTGGAGCTGGGGGTGGTCGGTGAGAGCGCGATCGCGCACTGCACCCACCGTTGCCCCCGCAGAAAACTGCCACTGCACCTCGGACAGACCATAGGCTTCTTGGTACATGGCAAACAGCTTGATGGTGACGGTAATGGGGGCTGACACGGGGGCGATCGCTCCTGTCCTTAACAGCTTAAAATTTTGCTTGGTGCTGCTGGTCTACATTCACCCTCCCCCGGCGAAAGACCGTAGTTGGCACAGCCAGCCCTACCGTTCACATTTTAGGCCGACAAGGCCCCAAAACTCTGCTATCTCTTTCGCCCGAGCCATAATAAAGCCATCAGAGACAATGGCCACTCTAAATAAACCTCATCTAAGTTCAGTCTAGAAGTGGAGTTGGACGAGGTTTATTTACAATAGTTAATGCCTGAAATATTTTGCCTGTGCGACTAAAAAGGCCTCTTTAGGTAGAGGCAGGTATTAATTTTGGATGAAACAATCTATAGATACGCAGTTATCGAGAGATTGCAGCTTCAGGGCATGATTTCTGGAGGAGGATTGCCGATCTAGAGCAATTACGTT
>JBBSKN010000004.1:0-80086 GCA_038256265.1 Phormidesmidales cyanobacterium | reverse complement strand
CTAACGCCGCTTGAATTAACGACTTGTACAAGCGGTGGACGTTCAGACGACTATTGTGCAACCAGCGGCTCAGGCGGCGTTGCTTGCTTTGCGCCTGCACCCCTCGACACGGGACATAGGGTAACCACCGCGTCAGGCTGACCTCCCCGCGCTGGAGCAGGGCCACCACCATCCAAAGGCAGGTCGTCAAATGGGCTTGATGCGCCCACGGTACCGATTGACCCAGCCAGGCGTTCAAGGCATTGTAAAGGGGGGAGTTTTTTTCACAGCGTTCACGGTTTTGAGTGGTATCTAAGCTTAGAACGCTGGCTCCCCCTTGATCTCTTCAATCTCCGAAACCACCGCACAGCAAGGCACTCTGGTCATCAAAATCAACTTTTGTCAGTCAACCAGCTTCGTACGACTCAACATCAATACCAGGTAAACCCAATAACTCTGTCAATAGAGGCACCATAGCCATACCGGGTAACAGCAGCTACTTCAGCATACTCATTCCAGGAGAGCCAGCTTTTTGAGGAATATTACATAGTCCCTGGTAAAATTTTCATGTGCTTGACCTCAAAAATATGGACAGTATTACTGAACCTAGGCTTTCATAGTTCTAAGTTCAGTTTCCTGAAATTCCAAAATCAGTTTAGATCTTCAGCACATTCTAGGTTCAAGGGGTTAGCTCATTGTATTTGAGACTTGTTGAAAGCACCCTTCAGCAGTTCCAGCACGGCTAGGCTTTATCCAAAAAAGACTTAGCTCAGCTTTATAGGTTGACCATGTCACCCGTCAAGAAATTGATAGACACTATGAATGAGTGAAACCATGACTCCGTCCGTTGAAGAATTACCTCATCCAATCGGCTATAGCTGCCCTAACGATCAGGCTATTTTTGCGATCAAAGCTGCAGGAGTAGAAAATGCAGTTATTTTAGATTTTGACGAAACTCTTTTTCTGCGAAACTCTACAGAAGAATATCTGAATAGCCTTCAGCCCCGTTTTTTAGGGGCTTTGTTGCTATTAATTCTCAGCTTTATTAAGCCTTGGCAATGGTTGCCTAGGCCTATTCGTGGCAATATTTCACGTGATTGGCTAAGAGTTTTGATTGCTACACTACTCTTTCCCTGGACACCTATGCTGTGGAAATTTCGCAGTAAAAGACTAGCTGGTCTCTATGGAAATCCACTGCTTTTAGATGCTCTCCGTGCTAATCCTAGAGCTAGTGTTATTATTGCATCCAACGGATTCGACTTTATCATTCGACCTATCGTCGAAAAGTTAGATCTACCCGTTAAACAGCTTATTGCCTGCCGATTTTGGCACGGATCTGCTGATCGGAAACGCGGCAAAAAAGCCCTCCTAACCGATGTGCTAGGGTCAGCAGTTCTAGCTCAATCTGTCGTCATAACTGACTCTATTGATGATGAGATACTGCTGCAGGCGGTAGCTACACCCTGCCTAACCCAGTGGCCCGAGGCAACATACATTAAAGCTATGGGAGATTTCTACATCCCATTCTTTTATACTGATCGGGTCAAGCAACCCGGCGAGCAATATATTGTCAAGGTGATCTTGGCGGAGGATCTACTATTTGTGGTGCTTTGCACCAGTTGGCTGAGCAATCACCCAGTTGTCCATGCTGTGGGCATGACTTTTCTGATGGCAGCATTCTGGTGTATCTACGAAGTGGGGTACATGGAAAATGACGTTGTTGCCGAGAAGCTTGAGGCAACTCCTAAGCTGTCTTCGACGTACTTAAAGTACAAATCTCGCATTAGTTTTTGGCAACCCTGGATTTGGGCTTTACTATTTTCCCTGCCCGGCATGGCTTTTTTGCAAATTGCTAAAGGAGATTTTCAGTGGACTTTGGCAACCATAGGCAACAGTTTTGACCAAATAGATGATGAACAAATGCTCCAAGCTCTGGGAGCGTGGGCTGTTTTACTCGTTGCTTTGCGATTAACCTATCTAGTTTACAACTATGCAAACAAGCCAACTCGCGTCTGGCTTTATCCGGTTTTGCAAGGATACAAGTGCTTTGGCTTCTTGGCAGTAACCTCTACTAACTTAATCGGCAGCCTACTGTTTTTGGCCCTCTGTCTCTCTCGCTGGATGCTCTATCTGATTTATCGCTACGGCAAAGGTAGTTGGTATAAGGTGGGCCAAGTGCTGCGGTGCCTGATTTTTGCTAGCCTCGTACTCACCGCAGCGATCGGAACTCAAGATATTTCACTGCTGCTGAGTTGGCAGGCATGGACAATCCTTATCCTGACATGTCTTAAGGCGCAGCGTGAGTTTCGTTCCATTGTTAAAGAGTTAGGTTGGATTACTGATCCAGCTAGAAGTTAGGGGCGTAAGGCTTGTGTCTTCGTTTAAATTGATTCAAGATTGGTTGCACAACCGGGGCAGCCCAACGGCCCACATGCAGGCGATCAAAACCTATCAGAAGGAGCTGCTCTGTAGCCAGCGGAAATTTCGCCGTTAAAGGTGAACTCTTTCTGGCTATCAACTGGCTATTCATGGTCAACCTAATAGCCAATACCCCCAACAAAAAATCCCAGAGTTCTTTAAGAACTCTGGGATCGGGCTACAGAAGTCGTTTTCTACCGCTCGGTCAATTTGGTCAGCAGCGTATTTGAGCGATCCACAAAGGTCTTCATGCCATCGGCATCAAAGCCCTTTTGGGCCATCAGCGCCGTGTCGTAGACCTGGTTGCAGATCATCTTGGCCATATTGCCCGCTGGAGAGCTGCCGCCGTCGGCCCCCACAATCGTGCTCTGGCTGAGGCCCAGCAGGTTTTGAATCAGCGGGTGGGCCGTGTTCACCATTAGCACGTGGTCGTCGGGGAACTGCATCTCCTGCTGCTGAATCATCGCCATGGTTTCCTGCATGCGGCGGGCTTCTTCGGGCACCAGCACCATGGCCGGGGGTGCGCCTTCGCCCTTCAGCGCCTGGGGTTTGACGTTGACGCGGGGGCGGTTGATCGCCTGCTCAAACATCTCCTTGACTTCGTCGTCGCGGGTTTTGTTGGTGGCCGGGTCAACAATTTCGCTCTGCTGCTCTTTGTCGAGCAGGGTGTCGTCGAGGTCAGAATCTACCCGGACAAACTTAACGTCGGAATACTCCCGCTCCAGGGTCGGAATAAAGTGGGTGTCGATGAACGAATCCATAGACAGCACTTCGAGGCCCTGGCTCTTAAATAGCTCGATGTAGGTGGCCTGGGAGACTTCGTCGGTGGCGTAGAAAACGCGGTTTTCGTGCTTGTCTTTGTTGCGCTCTAGGTACTCACTCAGGGTGGTGTAGAAATTACCTTTGGCGTCGGTGGCGGGCTTGGCGGCGTCAGAGACCTCTGACCAGGCGTCGCCCTCGTCGGTTTGCACTTCGACCTTGGGGGCTGCCTCAGCCTCGCCCAGCTTGGCGGTGGTGCGGAAGATCAAAATATCTTTGACCTGCTCTTTAAACTTGTCGTCGTTGAGGGAGCCAAACTTGACGAAGTTGCCCAGGTCTTGCCAGCTGGCGATGTACTTGGCGGGGTCGTCGCGGTACAGGGCTTTGAGGCTGTCGCCTACTTTCTTGGCGATGTAGTCGGCGATGCGGCGCACGGTGCGATCGCCCTGCAAAAAGCTCCTACTTACGTTGAGCGGAATATCGGTGCTGTCGATCACGCCGCGCAAGGGCAGCAGGAAGCGGGGCACCACCTCTTCGCAGTTGTCGGTGACAAACACCTGGTTGCAGTAAAGCTTAATGCTGCTTTTGGTGATGTCGATATCGGGCTTGAGCTTGGGAAAGTAGAGAATGCCGTTGACCACAAAGGGGTAGTCGGTGTTGAGGTGAATCCACAACAGCGGGTCTTCCTGGAAGGGATAGAGATAGCGGTAAAACTCTAGATAATCTTCGTCGGTGAGGCTGCTGGGGGACTGTTTCCAGGGGGCTTCGTGCTTGTTAACGACTTCGCCGTCGATCTTGATCGGCACCGGCATGAAGTCGCAGTAGGTTTTAATCAGCTGCCGAATCCGGGCGGGTTCGAGGTACTCTTCTTCGCCCTCCATCAGGGTGAGGGTGATGGTGGTGCCGACGGTGGTGCGCTCCGAGGCGCTGAGCTCAAACTGGGTGGTGCCGTCGCAGCTCCAGTGGACGGCTTCGGCCCCCTCCTGATAAGAGAGGGTGTCGATTTCGACGGTGGAGGCCACCATAAATGCTGAGTAGAAGCCGAGGCCAAAGTGGCCGATGATCGGGTCGGCGGCGGCGCTGTCTTTGTATTTGGTGATAAATTCTTCGGCGCTGGAGAAGGCCACCTGGTTGATGTACTTCTTGATCTCGTCGGCGGTCATGCCGATGCCGGTGTCAGAGATGCTGAGGGTCTTTTTGTCTTTGTCGAAGGCGATCGCAATCTCAGGCGTGCTGACGTCGCCAGAGTATTCGCCCGATCGCGCCACCATGGAAAGCTTTTTGATGGCGTCAACGGCGTTGGAGACCAGCTCTCGCAAGAAAATTTCGTGCTCAGAGTAGAGCGCTTTTTTGATAATCGGAAAAATATTCTCGGTATGGATCGAGATATTGCCCTGTTCCAGAATCGTCGTCATGGCGGTTAGCTGGTGGTTCAGATAGTGGTTACTTAAGGGCAATTTTTGCCCTAGACGGCGAAATCCACAAGCGGCGATTTCTGCACTTGGAGGTTCGGTTGACCCTACTGAAGCGGGCAGAGCACCGGGACCCGGACACCGTAAACCCCCTCAATTTGCAATCCAGGGTTCGTGCCAGGGGCCGCCGCCGGTCTCTAGCCCGGCCTGGGTGCTGGTAGCGGCGAGAATCAAATCGCGATCGCCGCCCCGCCGCTGCCAAAGCTTGAGGGTGAGGTCGCCTAGGGCGGTGTCGCGGCAGCAGTAGGCCATGCCCGCGTGGGTGGGGGCGCGTAGGGGAATGCCTGGTAGGGTGGTGGTGCCGGTGACTTCCACTACATAGTCGAGACTTTCACAGCGCATCTGCCAGTCGCCCCAGGGGGCCATGTGCCAGGTGACGCGAGCATTCCAGGGCACAAATTCATAAAACTTGCCGCCGTGGTGAATGCCGACCATGGCCACCGACTCCATCCAGCCCAGCACTTGGCGGCGGCCCCCTCCGGCGGTCAGGGCCAGGTCGGGTATCCCGTCGAAGGCGTTGCAGTTGAGCCAAAACCACTTCTGCGGGAATGATCGCCCCCAGTTTTTCTCGCTGTAGGCGGGGGCGTTGGCAAACTCGTGCCGCTGACCCTGCCACTCAATCCACCCTGTAGACAGGCCGTGGCCCATGAGAATCTGCCAGCCCGGCTCAAAGATTTGCAGACTGGAGAGTAGACCAGCGGTAGATTGCTGAGATTGACCGGTGCTGCCCCAGCCGTAGACGGGGTCGGTGTGGTATTCCCAAGCGACAGCGCCGTAGACGGGGTCGTTGAGATAGCCCTGGTGCCAGGTGGCGGTGACCTGGTAGCCCTCAGAGACGTGATCTTTAAATTCTGTAGCAGATAGCAGGCGCGGCTGGCTGGGTGATTTTCCCCGCCAGTGGCCCAGCCCCAGCCCCTCGGGCCAGGCCCAAAATTTCTGCGGGTCGGGGAAGGTGCGGCAAAAGTAGCCGTCATCAGGGCCGAGAATCTGGGCGGTGCCGCCGCTGTGGGGTTGACCGCCCACCGGATCTTCGATGGAGTACATGAAGGCGAAGGTCTGGCGGGTTTCGGGCAGGGTGACGCGAAAGTACCAGCCCTCAAAGAAGCGGCGGGTTTGGCCATCCCAGTGGTAGCCGCTGTGGGGAGTTTGGAGGGGGTGAAAGGGCATGGGGAGGTGGGGGGAGTGGGGAAGGTGGGCTTAGTAAAGCGTAGGGTGCATCCGCGTAGCGATGCACCATCTCAGGGTCATTTTTTAGGGCAAATCCGAATCACATAACCCCAATTCTAAAAGGCCAAACCGTAGGGGCGTTGGCGTAGCCAAACCAGAGGCTCTATCGCATTCGCCCTTTTGAATCGGGGTTAACCGAGAAGGATTTAGGGTTACTCTTCGACCCAGCGAGGAACGTACTGCCAGCCGTTGCGGATTTCATCGCGGCAGCGCTGGTGGCCGGGCTGCTTTTCCTCCACCAGGTTCCAAAACGTTTTGGAGTGGTTCATGTGGATGGTGTGGCATAGCTCGTGGACAAAGACGTAGTGAACCAGCTCGGGGGGCAAGAACAGCAGCTTATAGTTGAGGCTGATGTTTTGGTTGCTGGAGCAGCTGGCCCAGCGGGTCTTTTGACCGCGAATCGATACCCGGCTAAAAGGCAGGTTGATCACAAAGCTCAGCTCGCGCAGCCAGGGGGCAAACTCGGCGCGGGCTTTGCGGCTGAGCCACTGGCGCAGCAGGTCGGCGCAGGCGGCGCTGTTGTCGACGGGGCCGCGCAGCAGCAGGGTTTGGGGACCACTCTGGGTCATGGCCAGGGTGCGGGTGGGGACACTCTGGTAGTGAACATCCCAGGTTTGGTGGCGCGATCGCACCTCAATTTGCCCCGGCTTTTCGTCAAAGTGGTCATTGGTGAGGCAAGCAGTTTGGCGGGCTAGGCGCTGGCGCGATCGCCACAGCCAGTCGCGCCGCCGCAACAGCAGGTCGGGCACCTGGGCCTGGTCAAAGCCTACGGGCACCACAACTTCCACCTGGCCATTAAAATGCACCTTGAGCGACACGTGGCGGGCGCGGGCGCTTTCCCGAATGCGGTATTCAGGCAGAGCCACCGGGTCGGCGGTAAAAAGCTGGAGCTGTTCAGACGAGTCGGCCATGGGCGGCAGAAACAGGGCAGGGGGAGACGTTAGCCAAGACCAGAAGAATAGCCCACCGGAGAACTACAGATCCTGAACTGGGGCAGCCTGTTCTATCCTACGGTGCTCTAGAAAAGACAGCAAAATTTGCTGGTGGGGCGGCCCGATGGGGCGGTCTTCACCAGCCCGAGCCGAGTAGCGCTGGCCCCGGTGAATGTCGGCGACGCTCCACAAGCCTAGGTCTAGGCCTTCGCTCAGCACTAAGCGGGCAACGGGCACCACCAGGGGGCCGTGGTAGACGTGGCGGACAACGGTTTCGTCTTCTACGCGCTCAAACAGATCCAGGTGGGGAGCATCGTAGCCGATCTCTTCGCGCAGCTCTCGGTACACCGCGTCGTCAGGGGTTTCACCAGGGTCGAGGTGGCCACCAAAGAACGCCCAGTGGCCGGGCCAGGCAATGGTGGGAATATCATCGCGCAGCTGGAGCAAGAACTGGTCGCCCTGGTAGAGAATGGCGATCGCCACCTCAGGCTTAATAGGCTGGTTGCTCATAGCTTCTCGGCCTTAAGGGCGGCCCCGATCAGCCCCACCTGGGGGTTGAGCACCAGGTGTACGGGCACCCGGTCGAGCAGCGGGCTGACCCGGCCCTTGTGGGCAAAG
The DNA here is from genome assembly GCA_038256265.1 of Phormidesmidales cyanobacterium. GTDB lineage: Bacteria > Cyanobacteriota > Cyanobacteriia > Phormidesmidales > Phormidesmidaceae > Nodosilinea. Next base: position 72,681 of record JBBSKN010000004.1, on the reverse strand, counting down.
GCGTTGATGAATTCTCCGCCGGTCATCAGGGCCAGGTTTTTGGCGGCAATGCCCCCGGCTACATACAGGCCGCCGTAGGGCAGCAGCTTGAGGGCCAGATTGCCCGCCTCGGCCCCGTAGGCCGAAACAAAAATCTCCATGGCTTTTTGGCAAATGCGATCCCGGCCAGCGGCGGCGGCTAGAGAAATCACGGCGGCGGGATCGACGGTTTTAGTCGAGAGGCCGGTCTGGCGTTCCCAGGTGGTGATGGCTTCGGCAATTTCGGGGGTTTCGTGGGCAAATTCGCGATCGCGCAAAAACTGGTAGATCGCCACAATCCCCTGGCCCGACACCACCCGCTCCACCGACACCCGCGAGATCTGGTGCTTGTCGAGCAGGTAGCGCAGCAGCTGAAACTCTAGCTCTGAGCGCGGCGCAAAGTCGGCGTGGCCCCCCTCCGACGGAAACACCAGGGGTCGCCCGGCCCGGCAGAGGGCAAACCCCTGCCCTAGGCCCGTGCCCGCCCCAATAATCGCCACTGGGGCATTGATGTCGGGGTCCCCCGCTTGCAGGGTGTGAATGTCTTCGGCGGCAAGGCCAAACACGCCGTAGCCGACTGCCTCAAAGTCGTTGATCAGCTCGACTCGGGCCAGACCAAGTTCTGCTTGCAGGCGATCGCCCTCCAGCGACCAGGCCAGGTTGGTCAGGCTGGAGGTGTTGTCGACCACCGGCCCAGCGATGGCAAAGCAGGCTCGCTGGGGCGGATGGTTGCCCCCCGTGGCTTCAATGCTTTGGTGCAAAAATTCTTTCACAATGGGCACCAGGTCGGGGTAGGCCTGGCTAGAGTAAGTGCGCTCAAAGGCGGTTTTGAGAATCACCTGGTCTGAGGTTTTAAGCGTGCTGGCCTCGACCAGGCGCAGAATGGTTTTGGTGCCGCCGATGTCACCGGCAAGAAGATAGGTCATGGCTGGGGCGTTCTAGGGGGCTAACGACAGTAGCGGGCAATTCCTGGTTTAGCTTACCGCTGCGAAAGCCTTCTAGATCGAGGGTGACGTAGGTAAACCCGTAGTCTTGCAGCGCCTTTACCAAGGCTTCAAGATCGGTGGTGGCCACAAATTCCTTAATATTCTCTGCGGGTATTTCGATGCGGGCGGTGTCGGCCTGCGATCGCACCCTGAGCTGCCGCAGCCCCAAATGCCGCAGATACAGCTCCGCCTGGCCCACCCGCCGCAGTTTCTCTACAGTAATGGCTTCACCGTAGGGAAAGCGCGAGCTGAGGCAGGGCTGGGCCGGTTTATCCCACCAGGGCAGGCCCAGGGCTCGCGAAATCTCGCGCACCTCAAATTTGGTGATGCCCACCTCGGCCAGGGGCGAGCGCGCCCCCCGCTCCTGGGCCGCCTGAATGCCGGGGCGATAGTCGCCCAGGTCGTCGGCGTTGACGCCATCCACCACGTAGGGGTAGCCCCGCCCCAGGGCCAGGGGTTTGAGGGTGTCGTGCAGCTCACTCTTGCAGAAGTAGCAGCGGTTGACTGGGTTGGCCGCGTAGTTGGGGTTGTCTAGCTCGTGGGTGGTGACGATCTCGTGGGCAATGCCCATGGCCGCCGCCTGCACCTGAGCCTCTTCGAGGTCGGCGGGCATCAGCGAGGGGGAGTTGGCGGTGACAGCGAGGGCGCGATCGCCCAGCACATCGTAGGCGACCTTGGCCACCAGAGTGCTGTCAATGCCGCCCGAATAGGCAATCAGCGCCCGATCCATTGCAGCGAAGAGGGCTTTGAGCTGGTCAAGTTTTTGCGACACCATGGTTGAGCTAAAGACATTGAAAGGATAAAGACGAGTAATGAAGAGCCAACATCACCCCTCACCATCCTACCGACAGCGCTTTCCCATTGCCTATTGTCGCGGCGGTGGAGCCGCCAAGTCCCTGCCCCAGCCGCTATACTGCTGAACGCAACCGCTGCTGCCCCTGGACGTTCTATGCTTCAGCAATCTCTCTTTCTTGGCCTGGTCATAGCTCTGGGGCTGTTAGGCTGCGCCCCCATCCCCACCGATGCCGACGCTGCGATGGATGAGGCCGATGCCCTCGGGGAAAGGCCAAGTGAAAGGCCAGCTGAACCGCCAATCTATGAAACCATTGCTCTGCCCAGCGCCACGGTGCATGTGGTGACGATCGCCGATCCGGTGCGCTACCCGGTGCGGGTGGCGGCGGTAGATGAACTGGCGCTAGTCGATCAAATTACTGCCCAAGCCTGCGCGGGGGAAGGGTGCGTTGCCGCTGCCCTCAATGCCGGTTTCTTTGACCCCAACAACGGCCTTACTACTTCTTATGTGGTGCAGAATGGGACGCTGGTGGCCGACCCCAATCTCAACCAACGGCTGGTGGGCAATCCAGACCTGGCCGCCTATATGGACAAAATTCTCAACCGCTCAGAATTTCGTCGCTACGACTGTGGCGGCACCCCCAGCTACGCCATCACGCTGCATCAAGCGCCGGTGCCTGCGGGGTGTGCTCTGGTGGATGTGGTGGGCGCTGGCCCCCAGCTGCTGCCGCAGGATACGTCAGTGGAAGAAGGGTTTGTTGACCGCGCCGCCAACCGCGATGCCTTAGGAAGTCAGTCGGCGAATGCGCGATCAGCGGTGGGGCTGACGGCTGACGGCAGCGTGGTGATGGTGATGGTAGCCCAGATGCCGGGGGTGTCGCCCAGCGGTATGACCATGGCAGAGGTGGCAGAGGTAATGGGCGATCGCGGCGTGATTCAAGCCCTCAACCTCGACGGCGGCAGCTCCTCAACGCTGGTTTACGGCGGTACCACCCACTATGGTCGCCTCAACGCCAATGGCGAACGAGTGCAGCGCCCGGTGAAATCAGTTCTGTGGGTTGAAAATCTTCCCTAGGCCTTAGAGTGTTCCATGAAAATAACTATCCATTTACCAAGGTTCTCTGCCCTCACCCCTGCCCCTCTCCCTGGGGGAGAGGGGTTCTGAATCCGGCTCCCCTTCTCCCCTCGGGAGAAGGGGTTGGGGGATGAGGGCCTAGCTTGGATGTTTAATGAGTTGGTGTGCTCTTAGGTGATCTGTCACCCTGCGGCCCCTATACCCCAGCGCTTACTGCACCACCTGACGCATGTAGTTGCCCCACACCGCCGCGGCCTGGCCGCTGCTGCCTTGGGTAGCAGAGTTATCATCATTGCCGAGCCAGACGCCCGTGGTCAGGCTGCGGCCCGGCACAAAGCCCACAAACCAGAGGTCGCGGTTGTCGTCGGTGGTGCCCGTTTTGCCCGCTTCACCCAAGCCCAAAAAGGCGCTGCGGCCAGTGCCCCCCTGCACCACGCCCTGGAGTAAACCCGTCAGGGTGCTGGCAATGCTAGGGTCTATCGCCTGGCGGTTGGCGTCGCCCGCCTGGCCAAACTCGTAGATCACGCGGCAGGTGCTGATGTCGGTAGGGCTGGTGCAGTCGCTGCTGTCGAGCACCCGTAAAACGCCGTGGGGGCGGTTCCAGACGCCGTTGTTGCCGACGGCGGCAAAGGCTCCGGTCAGCTCAAGCGGGGTGACTTCGCTCTGGCCCAGAGTAAGGCCGGGGGAGGCCACCAGCTCCGACTCAACGCCCAGACGCTGGGCCATGCCAATCACGTTGCGCAGGCCCGCTTCTTGGGCAATGCGCAGGGCCACCACATTCTCAGAGCGGGCCATGCCGGCGTACATATCGAGGGGGGCCGAGCCAGAGCGACAGCCCACAAACCGCTGCCCACTCCAGTTCATCGGGTCGCAGGAGAAGGCGCGACTGGGGGGAATGCCGGCTTCGAGCGCCGCCCCGTAGGCAAATAGCTTAAAGGTCGAGCCAGGCTGGCGCAGCGCCTGGGAAGCCCGATTAAACTGGCTTTGGGAAAAATCTACGCCGCCCACCAGAGCCCGGATCGCCCCAGAACTGGTGTCGAGGGTGACCACGGCCCCCTGGGAGTAGCCCAGCGCTGCCCCCTGGGTGGCGACATCTTGGGCTAGGGCAGACTCTGCCGCCTCTTGCAGGTTGAGGTCGATGCTGGTCTGCACGTAGAAATTGCCCTCGCGGGCTAGGGAGGTGCCGAGTACCGCGTCGAGTTCTTCAAAGACGTAGCTATAAAAGTAGGGGGCGCGGGTGCTTTGCAGCTGGCGGGTGGCGGTAGGGCTGATCTCAATGCGCGATCGCCGCGCCCGGCGGGCGTCTTCTTGGGTGACCATGCCCAGGGCCACCATGCGGTCGAGTACGCGATCGCGGTAAAACACCGCCGCATCGTAGTTTTGCACCGGGTTAAAGGCGTTGGGACCAGGCAAAATGCCCACCAGGGTCGCCGCTTCCGAGAGGGTCAGGTCGCGGGCAGGCTTTTCGAAGTAAAACTGAGCCGCATCCTCAAAGCCATAGAGGCTTTCGCCCAGGTAAACCCGGTTGAGGTAGGTGAGCAGCAGGCGGTTTTTGCTATAGAACGTTTCTAGCTTAAGGGCCACGATCGCTTCGCGGATTTTGCGCCCGGCGGAGTCTTCTGTGCCGGTGTACTCGCGATAGACGCTGCGGGCCAGCTGCTGGGTAATGGTGCTGCCCCCCTGGCGAATGCTGCCCCCTCGCATGTTCACTACCATGGCCCGCAGAATGCCGAGGGGGTCTATCCCCAGGTGCCAGTAGTAGCGGGTATCTTCGGAGGCGATCAGGGCATTGGGCAGGTAGGGCGAGAAATCACCCATGCGGCGCAGCTCTTGGTGCGACTGGCTGCGCTGCTCTCGCAGGGGCACAGTGACACCGTTTTCTTCGCCAAAGACCACCACCGGGCCTTGCACCGAGTCGGGCAAAGGCCGCAGCGGAATCTTGGGCCACTCGACACCGACAATCCACGCGCCGACAGCGAGCGATAGCCCGGTAAAGCCGTAGAGGGTGTAGCGGGCGGTTTTGACATACCAGGGGGGTGGCTCGCTAAACCGCAGGGTGACAGCGTCAGCCAGCTCGGAGGGGCCAAGAGTATAGACATCGCCGTGGTTCATCACCGACCGGGCCAGCCGTTTTTTGCCCTGGTAGATGCCGTTGGTCGAGTCGCGATCTTTAAGGACGAAGGGCTGGCCAGGGCGATTGGGGTCGCGGGTGAGGGTGGCGTGCACCTGGCTGACAATGGGGCTGGGGGCCACAATGTCACACTGGGAATTGCTGCGCCCCATAATGTAGTGCTCGCCCAGCAGTGGGTAGCTGGTTGCCTTGCCATTGACCGTGACCTCTAGCTCGGCAGCGCGAGCGCCAGGCTTAACCGCCAACTGGCCAAAGTCAACCTTGGCTTGCACGGCCTGAAACGCCTGGGTAACGGTTTTTAGCAGAGTACGAGGCTGGGGAGGGTTTGGGGGCGTCATGGCTAGCAGCAAAAGACCCAACCGGAATACAGCCCTATTGTAGTCATAACCGCTGCGATCGCGTCGCGACTCCTGAGAGTATCGCTCTGGCCGATAGACCACTTTTAAAGAATGCCCCCAGAAATAGCTCGCAGAGATAGCCCACGCAATGCCTTCTGTACTGGATACTTGATCACAAAGAAGCGCCATCCCCATAGCTGAGGATGGCGCTTCTCTAGTCCTAGAGCCAGGAAACTACGTACGGATATCGGCCCACCTAGGGTATCGGGTCGATATCAGCGGTAGCGAACTGCCTGGTATGGGGCTGCGGTTTTTGGATCGGCCTAGTTGTTGGCGATCGCATCGACCGTCAGGTCAGAGCGCAGGGTGAGGTCGAGATCGCTGGGGCGAATCACCACCACGGCGCTGGTCGAGGTGGGCTGGTTTTCGCCGTTGATAACGGTTCCAATTATGCTGCCCAGGTTTCTGTTGCCGGTAATCGAACCCAAAATTGACTCGGCTGCACCCGTGATCAGCGCCCCTTGCAGGGTGCCGCTGTTGACGCTGTTGGTGGCGGCGATCGCACTCGACTCGGCACTGATGTTGTAGGTGCGCCCATTCACCGTGAGGCTGTCGGCCACAAATTTAGCCGCCGTCACCGACGACCCGCGAATCTCAACCGGCATAATGCGCCCCTGCACGGTGCTCCCTATCGGAATCAACACCTGGCCCTGGCTGTTGAGAACGGGCTGGGTGATTTGCAGGCTGGTGGCTACGGTTTGGCCGGGGGCCACCACAATATCTACATTGTCGGAGCCTGGGTAGCGCACCTGTAGACGTGTGCCGTTGGCCACCATGCGGGGCGAACTCGTGTTGTTGTTGTTGTTGCCGCTGCCCGTGCCGGGAGTGTAGCCAACCACGTAGTTGCTGGCGCTCAGCCCCGATTGCAGAGCGGGCATGCGGCCCTGGGCCACCAGCGCCTGGTAGACAAAGGCGGCCACGTCGGCGCGGGTGGCGGTGCGCTGGGGTTGTAGGGTGTCTACGTTGGGGTAGTTGACCACCAAGCGGTTTTCGGTGGCGGCGGCTACAGGGCCTTCGCCGTAGCCCGGAATCTGGCCCGCGTCACGATAGCGGCCTAGAGCTTCATTCACCGAACCTTGGGGGCTGTAGTTGAGGCCGTTGGCTAAAGCCACCAGCGCCTGCACCCGAGGAATCTGCTGCTCAGGCTGAAACGCGCCGTTGGGGTAGCCCGACATAAAGCCCTGGCTGTAGGCATCGGAGATCGCCCCATTGGCCCAGTAGCTGGCGTTCACATCGCTGAAGCGTGGAGCGGTGCGGCCATAGGGTTGGTCAAAAGCATTGCGCACAATGGCGGCAAACTGAGCGCGGGTCACTGGCTGGTCGGGCCTGAAGGTGCCGTCGGGAAACCCGGCAATAATTTGCTGGTTGGCCAAGTTCTCGATAAAAGGACGTGCCCAGTAGCTCGAGCCGACATCGGTAAACTGAGCGTTTTGGGCGGTGGCAGGCAGGGCTAACCCCACAAATGCTACGGAACCCAGCGCCACAAAGGCGGTGGTTTTAGCAGACAGATTTAGTACGGTGCTCATACTCGGTGAATTCCTTAAAAAAGCGGAGTGTTGATGCAAAGTCAATGGAAAGAGCCATCAGCCAGAACAGTATTGCCCCAGAACCAGCCAGAGCGACTCAGAAGCGCCGGTGTGGATAAGCTCTACCCAGGCATGCTTGGTAGAAACAAGCAAGATGAAACAAAATTAGCGGCTAAATCCTGGAAGTAAGTTCGGCATTTAGCCGAGTCAGGTAGTAAATACACGTAAAGCTAGGGGGAAATATTGTGATTTTAATTACAAGACTTGTTTTGCAAGACTGCCGACCTCTAGCTATTGTTCCCTAATTCCTAATGTTTAGATTTGTTGGCCAAAAGCCTGAGCAAATCAGCCCTAGGACAGGCTTAACAGATAGAGTGATCGTCCCTTGTTGTTCGTTTAATGCCATTGTAGTCACCTCTGCTTTAAAGCACCTGTGCCCACAGAGAGGCTTTGCTCATCTTCCCTACAGCCGTTGGCAACCCCAACGCATTACCCTCCCTGGAAATACGCGTATCCTAATGACAACCCTTCGATCTCCACCCAGGGAATCCTCAATTCACCATGAAAGCTGTTGCCCTCACCCACTACTTGCCCATTAGCGATCTAGAATCACTTTTCGACACTCGTCTGCCCAAGCCAAGCCCGACGGGTCGAGACATTTTGGTGCGGGTAGAAGCGGTCTCGGTCAACCCAGTGGACACCAAAGTGCGTGCTCCTAAAGATAAGGTCGAAGACCCACCCAAGGTGCTGGGCTACGACGCTGCCGGAGTGGTTGAAAGCGTGGGCGATGGGGTAATCCGCTTCAAGCCCGGCGACGCCGTCTACTACGCTGGCGACATCACCCGCTCCGGCTCCAATGCCGAATTTCAGCTGGTGGATGAGCGCATTGTGGGAGGCAAGCCCACAACCCTTTCCTTTGCTGAGGCAGCGGCTCTACCCCTGACTGCCCTCACCGCCTGGGAAGCGCTATTTACCCGCCTGGGCGTTGGCCTGGGCGGCGGCAATCGGGGTCAGTCCATTCTGATCATTGGCGGGGCCGGGGGGGTAGGGTCGATCGCCATTCAGTTAGCCAAGCTGGCGGGGCTGGTGGTGATCGCCACTGCATCGCGCCCCCAGTCCCAAGCCTGGGTAAAACAGCTGGGGGCCGACCACGCCATTGACTACAGCGAAGCCATAATCGAAGAGATGGATCGCCTGGGCCACCGCGAGGTCGATTTCATCGCTAACTTCAACGATACCGACGCCTACTGGGGGGTGATGGCCGAGCTGATTCGTCCCCAGGGCAAAATCGTCGGCATCGTCGGCAACCGCGACCCGCTGGACTTAAACCTGCTAAAGAACAAAAGCGCCACCTTCGCCTGGGAGTTTATGTTTACTCGCTCGATGTATCAAACCGCCGACATGGCTGACCAGGGCCAGCTGCTGGATGAAGTCGCTGCCCTGGTGGATGCGGGCCAGCTACGCACCACCCTAGGGGAAACCCTCTCGCCCATTAATGCCGCCAACCTGCGCCAGGCCCATGGGCAGATCGAGTCGGGGCGCACGATTGGCAAGCTGGTGTTAGAAGGCTGGGGTAGATAGCTAAAGCGTTTGCATATGCAAACGCTTTAGCTATTCATTACTTCACCGAAACGCGGCCATCGGCTTCGATGGTGATGCTGCGATCGCTCGGTTCACTGGGGGCGCTAAATACCTCTACTCGCAGCGTATTGGGTGCGGGGCGACTCAGCCGGGCGCGTACGGGCAGACGTTCCTGCGACCAAAAAAACACTGAGGGGTGGGGCTGGGCTGTCCACCCTACTTGGGTTTCAATGGTGTTGCCGGTGTAGAGCACGCGGGGCCCGAGCAGGGGCGGCTGCTCTAGGCTGAGGGGGCGACCGCCCACGTTAACGACCTGGATGGTGATGCGATCGCCCGGCGTAAACTGAATCTGGCCCGACCCACAATTGACGGTGCAGGGGTCAGCCACCGCAGCGGGCACGCTCAGCATCCAGGCCGCCAGGCCCATCAAACATCCTCCAATCACAAAAACAGCAGGCAAAAGCTTCTTCACAGCGACGATCCTCACACAGGGAAACGGATCTTTTGTTGTAATTGCTACCGGGGCGCATTGGAAACCTGTCTACACATCTTGTAGGAATTGGTGGTTACACTGGGTGGCATCATGCAGTGATGCCAAAGGAGCGGGCTATGGAACGCCAGGCGGTAACAGTTTGGCTGCCATCAGATCTACTTGAGCAGGTCAAACGGTTTCAGGAAAACTGCGAATCGTTTAATGGGTTGGTGGTTGAGGCGGTTACCCGCGAAGTGCAGCGACGGCAAGCTTTAGCAGCCCATCAGCGCATTGTCGCCCGCAGCGCTGAGGTTGAGATGCAAACAGGTGTTCAGCCTAGCTCCATAGCTCTGATCCACCAACTGCGAGAGGCTTGGCGTATAGCCCCGACCCTGCTTGGTGCAATTTTTCTGGCGGGTTGCAATGTCGCTGGATTGAATGCTGGCCTCATGGCAGCTCCTAGCCCTGAACCCGTCCCAGAGGCATCTCTACCGCAGGAAAACCCGGCGCTGGTAATTGCCGCCCCCAAGGCCGAGGCAACAGCGGCGGCAGAACCCTGGCAAAGTGCCCTCAATTCGGGCATGAGTGCCGCTCTGCTAGCTAAACATGCCGTTTCCTACCAAGATTGGGAACTGGTGGCCACTCGGTGGGAAAGGGCGATCGCATCCCTTGAGGCAATTCCCCCCAGCGCCCCCAACTATGCCGACGCCCAAGCCAAAACCAACGAATATCGCCAAAATCAGCAGGTGGCCCAGCAGCGTCAGCAAATCCGTATCTCAGCCGCTCCGGCCAGCCCTGGCGCTAGCCAACCAGCCGCCAGCAACTCCCCCACCCCTAGTAACTCCCCTGCACCTGGCAACTCACCAGCGGCACCAGCACCTCAGGGTGGCAGTGTCTCAGCTCCTGCGGCTAGTGGGTCGGGGGCAGTATCGTCGAGATCGCCCGCTGCCCCCGACCGCTCCCCTCGGCCTACCGTTGCCGCCGCCGCCCTTAACTTTTGTCAGAGCGTTCAGGCCAACCCTACTGGGCCATCCCTGCAATTGTCTCGAATCCAGTTCTATCGACCACCCAGCACCCCCTTTGGCTTTGGCAGCTTCATGGTCGATATTAACCCCGACAAAGACTATATGATCGGCTGCCTCACCAACAACAGTCGCCAACCCATCATCCAGGTTCAAATTGGCTACTCTCGCAACACCCCCGGAGCCGGGGGATTTAATTACTCCTCGGGTAGCCTTAGCTTTCCGGGAGAGGTGATTCAGCCGGGGGCAACGGTGCCCTTCCGGGGTCCTTTTGGCATTGATGCGGGGACTAGCAGTCTAGAGATCGACGGGCTAGCCGCCCTAAATCATCGATCCGAGCTGGTCAATTTGGTGCAGCAAATCCAAGTGCCCTTTAGACCTACCGGCGCTGCCCCGGCTGCCCCCCAGCCCTTTTGCACCGCTGGGCGATCGCCCCAGGGCAACCAGCCCTTTTCTGTCAGCCAGATTCAGCTCTATCGGCCCCCTGCTGACCCCTTCGACTTTGCCGGGCAGAACAGGTTTTATCTCGTCGGCTGCATCACCAACCATGGGTCTCAGCCCCTGACCGACCTGAACATGACCTTCAGCCGGGGAGGTGCTGGCCTTGGATTCGCCACCGTCAGCCTGCCAGGCGGGGCAGTGCCCCCAGGGCAGACCGTGCACTGGCGAAAAGCTGGCGATGTTGAAGCTGGCGAGAGCCCGTTGACCGTAGAAAAAATCAGCAGCAACCAAGGGGAAATTACCGTCGAAGTGACCGTTAGCCCTTAGGAAATGCCAGCGATCGCCGGGCCTCAGCCTAGCCCATCTACCCGCCAGGCCGCTTCAAAAAACGCTAGCTCGCAGTCCATAGCGTAGCGGTAGGCGGTCTGGTTGCTGGGGGTATCTGCCGCCTGGGCATCGATCAGCGCTTCGAGCTGCGCCGCCAGAGGTTCAAACTGGTCGCTGCTATAGGTGTCAATCCAGGGGCTGTAGAGGTGGTGGGGCAGGTTGAGCTGGGCCAGCGACTGGCCCAAAAAGGCGTAGAGCCGCATGCAGGGGGCCATGGCCACCGCCGTTTGCCCTGGGGTTTGGCCCCAGGCGGTGCTGAGCAAAAAGTCGGTGTAGCGCCGGGTGGCGGCACCAGGGTTGACCTGACCCAGGTCAACCCCCCACTCCTGAGCATAGCTGCCATGTAAATTCAGCTCGGCCAATACCCCACCCGCCAGCTGGTGAAACACTTGAAACGCTTCCCAGGTAGATGCTTTGGCGGCGGCGATGCTGTAGGCGCGGGCAAAGGCTTCGAGAAAAAAGGCGTCTTGCCCCACGTAGTAGGCGAATTTTGCTTTCGGCAGGGTGCCGTCGCCCAGGCCCTGCACGAAGGGGTGGTGCAGGCAGTCGGTGGCGAGGTCTTGGTTAGCGTGCCAGAGGGTTTGGGAGAGGGGCATGGGGGAGTGGGGGAGTGGGGGAGTGGGAGAGTGGGGGAGTAGGGGAGTGGATGGGTGAAGGGGCGGGGAGATGGGGGGTTAAGGGAGATAGGGGTGAGGGATGGGATGGGTAGGGTGGGCATTGCCCACCATGGCATGGGCTGCGGAAACAGGTTCAAACCGTTGGATTAATCCCGAGGCGGCAGCAAGGTCTGGGCCAGATCTAAAGAAAAATAATAGGCCTTGGCGGCTTGGCCCTGGAGCACTTTGAAAGGCATGTTGGGTTCACCCAGGTGGTTGATCACCAGGCGGGCGCTGGTGAGGGTATGGTTGCGGGTGTAGTCGTTGACGGTGACGACGGTGGTGAGGCCAGCGGCGTTAGCGGCCTCTAGCCCCTGCTGGCTGTCTTCAATCACCAGACAGGTGGCGGGGTTGAGATCCATGGTGCTGACCACCAGGGTGTAGATATCGGGGGCGGGTTTTTTGGCGGGCACCATGTCTCCGGCGGCGATCGCCTCAAACCAGCCGGGCGACTCTGGCCCCAGCAGCTGCTCTAGCAATGGCATAACGCTGGCTTTGGCGCTGGTAGTGGCGATCGCCAGCCTAACCCCTTCCTTTCTCGCCGCTTCGATCAGCCGCCGCACCCCAGGCCGCAGGGGGATCACGTTGCTTTCGATCAGGGCTTGAAAGTGCTTGGCCTTGGCCCGATGCAGTGCGATCACCAGCCCATCGACATCCTTAGCTTCAAAGTTGGGCTGGTAGCGGTGCATGTAATAGCGAATCCGCTCTTTGCCCCCGGCTACCCCCAGCAGCTGCCCGTAGAGGCCCACGGGCCAGTGCCAGGGCAGACCAAACTCCTGAAACGCTTGGTTAAAGGCAACGCGATGGCCGTCGCGCTCGGTTTCGGCCAGGGTGCCATCGACATCAAAAATCAGCGCCTCAAGGTTTTTCATAGCAGGTTATAAACGCGGGGGCCAAGCCAGCTTGCGCACCCAACCCAAACCTGAGGGCTAGGCCCAAGGGCGGCTACTCCCTGGGGTCAGTCTTTGGGCGATCGCCGCTAAAAACCGCAGAAAGCACCCCGATTCTAGCCGAGAAGCCTGCCGTTTCGCCTTAGGATAAAGAGGCGCTCTGCGTTGAAGAGCTGGGTCAGAGTCGGCCCCGGCTCAGCAGGCTGTTGTCAACGGTTACGAAAGGCATGGATATTAAAAATGGCGTTGTCGCCACAGTCGGCAACACCCCCCTAATTCGCCTCAACAGCGTCAGCGAGGCCACCGGCTGCGACATTCTGGGCAAGGCAGAGTTTCTCAATCCCGGCGGGTCGGTCAAAGACCGCGCGGCTCTCTATATTGTTCAAGACGCTGAAGACAAAGGCCTGCTCAAGCCTGGCGGCACGGTGGTTGAGGGCACCGCTGGCAACACCGGCATTGGCTTGGCCCACATCTGTAACGCCAAGGGCTACCGCTGTTTGATCGTCATTCCCGAGACCCAGTCCCAAGAAAAAATTGACCTGCTGCGCACCCTGGGGGCCGAGGTTCGCACCGTGCCCGCCGTGCCTTACCGTGATCCCAACAACTACGTCAAGCTCTCGGGCCGCATTGCTGCCGACCTCGACAATGCCATCTGGGCCAACCAGTTCGACAATTTGGCCAACCGTCTGGCCCACTACGAAACCACCGGTCCCGAGATCTGGGCCCAGACTGAGGGCACCGTCGACGGCTGGGTGACGGCCACGGGCACGGGCGGCACCTACGCGGGCGTCGCGATGTTTCTCAAAGAGCAAAACCCCAAGATTCGCTGCGTAGTGGCCGACCCCATGGGCAGCGGTCTCTACAGCTATATCAAAACCGGCGAAGTCCATATTGAGGGCAGCTCAATCACCGAGGGTATCGGCAACAGCCGCATCACCGCCAACATGGAGGGGGTGCCCATTGACGATGCCATCCAAATTGAAGACCCTGAGGCGCTACGCACCCTCTACGATCTGCTCTATCAAGAGGGGCTGTTTATGGGCGGCTCGGTGGGCATCAATGTGGCGGCGGCGGTGAAACTGGCCCAGCAGCTCGGCCCTGGCCACACAATTGTCACGGTGCTGTGCGACGGCGGCTCGCGCTACCAGTCGCGCCTCTACAGCCGCCCCTGGCTTGAGGAAAAGGGGCTGTGGTCTGAGGCCCTAGCTCCGGTAAGCTGTGACCAAATCGCGTCTTAAATCACTTAGCGGGCCGCTTAGGGAGACGCCTTCAAATCAGGTACCCGCTAGAGCAGCTACTTCCTAGTGGATTCCTGCCTAAGATCTCTGGCCTCGCTCCGCGAAGGCGGGAATGACCTTGGGACTTTATTAATTGGCGAGTCCTTTAGCTCTGCTCTCTAACCCCACGAGTGCAGGGGTTACCCATGGTTGCCAAATAGATCGACTACACTGGGACAGGCTTGGGCCTAGGTTCTGGGTTTAGATTCTGGGTCTCAATTCTAAGGCTCTTCCGAGTCAGCTCTTTTTATACTTTCGGGGACACATCTGTGACCGATCAGTCTGACAAACCTTCGTTACCATCCGAGTCTGGTCTTAACTCAGTTCCGGCAGAGAAAAAGCAGGTGGCCCAGCCTAACCCTTGGGTAGAAGGGCTACAAACCATCGGGCTGAGCGTGGTGTTGGCCCTAGGCATTCGGCATTTTGTGGCAGAGGCGCGCTACATTCCCTCTGGATCTATGGAGCCGACCCTCCAGGTCAGAGATCGCCTAGTGATCGAAAAAATCAGCTATTACTTCAACCCCCCGGCCCACGGAGATATTGTTGTATTTTGGCCCCCCGAGAGCCTGACTGTGCCCGGTAGGCGACCCGATGCCTACATCAAGCGCATTATCGGCCTGCCCGGTGACGTGGTAGAAGTGCGCGACGGCGAAGTCATTCGCAATGGCGAATTGCTGGTAGAACCCTACATCGCCGCTCCGGCCAATGAGCCCTGGGGGCCAGAGGAGGTGCCGTCTGCCTCTTACCTGGTGCTGGGAGACAACCGCAACAGCAGTTACGACGGTCGATCCTGGGGCTATGTGGCAGAAGATAATATCATTGGCAAAGCCGTGGTGCGCTTTTGGCCCCCAAATCGTCTGGGCCTGATCGATGACTAGCCTAGGGGGCGATAATGCCTATTAGGCGGGCAAATAGCCAGATACTTAAATCTTCCGGGGCTTATCTAGGGAACTCTGAGGAGTAGGCTTAGGATAAGAATTAGTGCTTTATGCTCTGAACCGGTGTCTGCTTAGCTTTCCCTGGCGCTGCTATCCTAAATTTTATTGGGTTTAGCGGCTAAAAGACAGCTGACATCCCTAGACGGCTTGGCGAATCGTCCTCAATGCCGTTATCTGTGCCTTTGTTGTTTCTGCCGTTACTGATGGGCCTCTTTGGGGTCTGATCTCGTCAACTACTCTATGACTTTAAATCCCGTCAATCAGCCGACTTTTGCTATCACTACGCCGCTGTATTACGTCAATGGTTTGCCCCACATTGGCAGCGCCTACACTACAATTGCCGCCGACGTAGTGGCCCGGTTTTATCGGCTGATGGGCCACCCGGTGCTGATGATTACGGGCACTGACGAGCACGGTCAAAAAATTCAGCGCACCGCCGAGGAGCGCGGCGTGTCGCCCCAGTCTCACTGTGATGAGTTTACCGCTGGGTTTGTGCGTCTGTGGGAGTTGTTGAACATTGACTGCGATCGCTTCATTCGCACCACGGCCCCTCGCCACAACGTCATCGTCAACGAGTTTTTTCAGCGGGTGTGGGAGCAGGGCGATATCTACCAGGGTCAGCAGCAGGGCTGGTACTGCGTCTCCTGCGAAGAGTTTAAAGAAGAACGCGATTTGCTGCCCAATCAGCACTGCCCGATTCACACCAATAAGCCAGTGGAGTGGCGCGACGAGTCAAACTACTTCTTTAAGTTATCCAAGTATCAGGAGCAGCTAGAGCAGCTTTACGCTGATCGCCCCGACTTCATTCAGCCTGAGTCTCGCCGTAACGAGGTGCTGAGCTTTGTGAAACGGGGGCTGCAAGATTTCTCAATCTCGCGCATTAACCTCGACTGGGGGTTTCCGGTGCCCACCGACCCCGGCCACACCCTCTACGTCTGGTTTGACGCGCTGCTGGGTTACATTACGGCCCTGCAAGACACTGATGAAGACCCCAGCCTAGAGCAGGCGATCGCCCGCTGGTGGCCAATCAACATTCACCTGATTGGTAAAGACATTCTGCGGTTTCACGCGGTTTACTGGCCCGCCATGCTGATGTCGGCGGGACTGCCGGTGCCTGGGCGGGTCTATGGGCACGGCTTTCTCACCAAAGACGGCCAAAAAATGGGCAAGAGCCAGGGCAACACCCTCGACCCCGTTGAGCTGGTAAAAAAGTACGGTTCCGACGCGGTACGCTACTACTTTTTGCGCGAAATTGAGTTTGGCAAAGATGGCGATTTTAACGAAACCCGCTTTATCAACGTGCTCAATGCTGATCTGGCCAACGATCTGGGCAACTTGCTCAACCGCACTCTGAAAATGGCGGTGCGCTACTGTGGAGATCGGGTGCCTGATATCGATCCTCAGACCATACCCGCCAATAACCCCCTGCGGGCGATCGGGATATCGTTGACCAAAACTGTTCCTGACGCCTATACCCATCTGGCTTTTAGTCAGGCCTGCACCGCCGTTTTGGCCCTGGTGCAGGCCAGTAACAAGTTCGTCGATGACCAGGCCCCCTGGAGCCTGTTTAAGCAGGGCAAACAGGCCGAAACCGAGGCCGTTCTCTACGCTGTATTAGAGTCGGTGCGTCAGGCCGCCTACCTGCTGTCGCCGATCATTCCCGGCATTAGCAACCAGATCTACGCCCAGCTGGGCCTGACCGCTGACTTTGATGATAAAGCCATTGGCCAAAGGCTGAACTACGCGGATCATGCTGACTGGGGCTATCTGCTCCCCAGTCAGCCCCTCGGAGTTGCCTCCCCCGTATTCCAGCGTCTAGATCCGCTAGAGCCAGTAGCTAGCCCCCAGGCTTAGTTTTCAATCTATCTTTTTCGCTTCCTGTTTAATACACCCTATAAAAAACCATGTTAGATTCCCATTCCTTACTGCGCGACGACTCTATCTTTACCCCTGAGCAGGTGCTCGAGAACCGGGGCCGGGTGGCCATTTTTGTCGACGGCTCCAACCTGTTTTACGCGGCTCTGCAGCTGGGCATTGAAATTGACTACACCAAGCTGCTGTGTAAGCTCACCGCTGGTTCGCGGTTGTTTCGGTCGTTTTTCTACACCGGGGTAGACCGCACCAACGAAAAGCAGCAGGGCTTTTTGCTGTGGATGCGCCGCAACGGCTACCGGGTGATTGCTAAGGATCTGGTGCAGCTGCCCGATGGATCTAAAAAAGCCAACCTAGATGTCGAGATCGCCGTTGACCTGGTGGCCCTGGTCGACTATTACGACACCGCCGTGCTGGTCAGCGGCGATGGCGACTTGGCCTACGCCGCCGATGCCGCCAGCTATCGGGGTGCTCGGATAGAGGTGGTCAGCCTGCGCTCTATGACCAGCGACAGCCTGATCAACGTGGCTGATCGCTACATTGACCTCGACGGGGTTAAAGACGAGATTAGAAAACTGCCCCGCAGCGCTACCCAGGGCTACACCTACCGGCCGCTGTCTAACGTGGCGGCCCCGACGGTGGCATCTGAAGACAGCCTGACCGTTAGCGAATAGCCCCGGCAGCACCCCCCCCCCCCCCCCCCCCCCCCTGGCAAAATGGCGACAGTGGATAGTGGGCGGCGTTGCGATCGCAGCCCTAGCAATCGGGCTCTACAGCCTGATCACCCAGGGGCCTAGCCCTGGTGAGATCGCCAATCCCACTGGTGATGATCCAGAACCCGGCCTCACCCTGCGCGATGTCACCCTAGAGCAACCCGACGACCAGGGGGTGTTGCTCTGGCGGGTTAAGGGTAGCGAGGTCACCTACAGTTCTGACCGACAGGTGGCCCTGATCACTCGCCCCGATGGCGAACTGTTTCAAGACGGCGAGGTGATCTACGAAGTCGTGGCCGACACGGGCGAGGTGAGCGAAAACGGCAGCGTTATTTTGCTGCGGGGCAACATTGTCGCCACCGGCGTCAAGAATGGCTCTGTGCTGCGGGGCAATGAAATGGAGTGGCGGCCCGATGATGACGTGCTGATCATGCGCGATCAGATCACCGGCACCCATCCCCAGCTGCGGGCCGTGGCCAACGAGGCCCGAGTATACAACCGCGAAAACCGCATGGAGCTAGAGGGCGATGTGGTGGCCAGCACCATCGCAGAAGACCCCCAAACCGAACCCTGGCTCAAGCTCCAGGCCCAGCAACTGGTGTGGTTTTGGGCCGATGAACGCATCGACAGCGCCCAGCCCCTGCGGGTCGAGCAGTTTAAACAAAACGCCATTACCGACGTAGTTACGGGCCAGCAGGGCACCGTCAACTTAGCCGACCAGCTGGTAAAGCTGCGGGGGCAGGTGGCCATGCAAATGCTGGAGCTGCCGCTGACCATGACCAGCGCCGCTCTAGATTGGCAGGTACCTGAAGAGCAGGTGATCGTCAACCAGCCCCTCACCCTAGTGCAGCCCAAAAATAGAATTAGAGTCACCGCTCGCCAGGGTCGCCTGGATTTAGCCAACGAGCAGATCTACCTCTCCCAGGAGGTGGTAGCCGTAGGTGAAGCCAACCAGGCCCGCATGACCAGCGATCGCATGAACTGGAACGTCGATACCCAGACCGTTGTCGCCGAGGGCCAGGTCAACTATCGCCAGGTCAACCCCACCATCAATCTCAATGGATCCCGCGCCGTGGGCCGACTGGACGATCAAACCATGGTGGTCGACGGGGGCCGGGTGGTCACGGAAATTGTGCCGAATTAGGGGGGCGGGGGCAGGGTGTTAGGTGTCAGGTCGCAGGTCGCAGGTGCAAGGCAGAACCCGATACCCAAAACCCGATACCCAAAACCCGATACCCCATCCCCCATTCCCCTTGTCTTTGAGAAAACCTTCATGCCTCTGACCTGTCAATCTCTCTTACAAACCCACCCCACCGCCTGGGAAAAGGCCACCGTTCACCCGTTTTTGATCGACTGCCACAGCGGCAGCCTGCACCCGGCTCAGTTCAACACTTGGCTAGTGCAAGATTACTTATTTGTCAAAGACTTTACCCGCATGGTAGGGCGGGTGCTGGGGGCCGCCCCCGACGACCACATCGACGTGCTGCTGGCGGGCTTAAGTGCAATCAAAGACGAGCTGCTGTGGTTTGAGGCCAAGGCTGCCGAGCGCTCCCTAGATTTGGCCACCCCGCCCCAGCCCACCTGCCAGCGCTACTGTGAATTTATGGCCAGCCTAGCTACCCAGCCCTACGCTGTGCAGGCCACGGCGCTGTGGGCAATCGAGTTGGCCTACAACCAGGGCTGGCAGCGCCCTGGCCCCATGCCCCAGCCCTACACCGAATTTGCCGATCGCTGGGGCAACCCCGGCTTTACCGACTACGTTCACCTGCTGCGTAATCAGGCCGATGCCGCCCTGGCTAGCGCCAGCGTCGTCACCCAGACCCAGGCCGAAAAAGCTTTTCTGCGGGTGACCGAGTTGGAGGCTGCCTTTTGGCAAATGGCCTTTGAGGCCAATGCGGTGGCCCCAACTGGTCAGGAATGAAAATTGGGCCTAACTTAAAGATGCCGGTCAAACGGGCATGCAACGATGCTAGAAGCAGCCAATCACCAGGGAAGTACCATGGCCTACGATTTTGATCTGTTTGTAATTGGGGGTGGCTCTGGGGGGGTGGCGGCGGCGCGACGGGCGGCGGAGCACGGTGCCAAGGTCGGCTTAGCCGAGGCCAGTCGCCTTGGGGGCACCTGCGTCAATCGCGGCTGCGTGCCCAAAAAGCTGATGGTCTACGCCTCCCATTTTTCCGAGCAGTTTGAGGCCGCAGCGGGCTACGGCTGGGCTTTGGGCGATCGCAGTTTCCACTGGCCCACCCTGATGACTGCCGTCAATGGCGAGGTCAGTCGCCTCAACGGCATCTATCAAAACCTGCTCGAAAAATCAGGGGTGCAGCTGTTTCGCCATCACGCCCGGTTTACCGATGATCACACCCTGGCGGTGGGCGATGCCACCGTTACCGCCGCCAAGATCCTCATCGCCGTCGGCGGTCAGCCCACCCGCCCCGACGATATTCCCGGCATTGAGCAAGCGATCACCTCCGACGATATTTTTCATCTACCCGAGCAGCCCCAGCGCATCGTGATCATTGGCGGCGGCTACATTGGCAGCGAATTTGCCTGCATTCTCCGTGGGCTGGGCAGCGAGGTCACCCAGTTGGTTCGCGCCGACAAGATCTTGCGCGGCTTTGACGACGACCTCCGCAGCGAAATTCACGGGGCCATGCAGCAGCGCGGCATCAAAATCATTGACCGTATCGACCAGGTCACCATTAACAAATCTGACTCTGGCGTGACTGTCCAAGTCACTCGTCAGGGCAGCGAGAAGTCAGACACTGTTTTTTGCGATGTGGTGAGCCTGGCGGCTACGGGGCGATCGCCCAACCTGCAAGGGCTAGGGCTGGGTTGCACTGGCGTTGAGATTGATCGGGGAGCGATCGCCATAGACCACCACCACCGCACTGCCGTGCCCCACATTTTCGCCGTGGGCGATGCCACCAATCGCGTCAATCTCACCCCCGTGGCGATCAAAGAAGGCCGAGGCTTTGCTGACAGCGAGTTTGGCCGCAGCCCTAAATTTATGAACTACGACAACATTCCCACCGCTGTGTTCACCACCCCCGAGATGAGCACCGTGGGTCTCGCCGAAACCGACGCCATCAAAAAATTTGGGGCCGAAGATATTCAAATTTTCAGCTCGCGCTTTCGGCCCATGTACTACACCCTGCCCGATATCGAAACCAAAACCCTGATGAAGCTGGTGGTGCAAAAGTCTACTGATCGCGTGCTGGGAGCACACATGGTGGGCGACCACGCCGCCGAGATTATCCAGGGCGTTGCGATCGCTGTCAAAATGGGCGCGACCAAAGCCGACTTTGACGCCACCGTGGCGATTCACCCCAGCTCAGCAGAAGAGTTTGTCACGATGCGGTGAGGGGTGGGGAGTGGGTAGATGGGTAGTAACCATCCCTAATAAGTTGCCTACCCACACACACCCCCACACCTACTCAGTTTGAGAAACCGGGGGGCGATCAGCCAACGCCGCTGCACCGGCTCGCCCCTGCACCACAGCCTGGCGAAACCCTAGCACCACCAAAATATTTGACAGGGTGAGAAAAGATTCTGCGCCGCCGTGGAGCCAGTCTACATTGGCCAATTCTTCTCCCAGGCCCACTTTGGCGTAGAGGCCCGCTGGGATTGTAATGGCCACAAACACCAGCAGTGCGTAGAAGCCAATCAGCGCCAGCCGGGGCGTTGCTTTATTGCGGGTCATGAACCATAAAAACCCCAGGTAGGGGAAGAGGGACATGGCGAAGAGGGTGTTTTTGTCGAGCATTTTGGGGAGAAGGTGGAGAAGGTGAGGTAGGTGGTTATGGAGTTGAGGAAGGTTTTGGGCAGAGAGACTATGGCCAAAACCTAAAATTCAAAATTTGCTCCATCACTCCGGGTTTTCCGCCGACCCTGGGCTTTGTCGCCAGATCCACCAGGCGGCTAGGCAGAGGGTGCCGTTGCCGATTACCGTCAGCGCCGCTTGCAGCGTGACCAGCCAGTCGAGGCTAGGGGCATTGTCAAATAGGTGCCAGGTACAGGCGGCCATGGCGCTCACCAAAGCAGGAATCATGCCGATGGCCAGCCACCGCCACACCAGCCGCTGAGTCACCGCCGCAAACTGCCAGATAAACCACATCGCCGCCATCCACTCCAGCACGCTTGAGATGTGAATCATCCAGGTGGGCAGCGAGAGGGCATGCATGGGGTTTAGGGGTAACAACAGCCTCTATTGTAGAGAGGTCGGTGAGATGCGTATAGCGGTTTCAGTGGGGGTAGGTGAGAATGCGAGCGGTTTTGTGTGGCTACTACGGCCTGGGCAACGGCGGCGATGAAGCTCTGCTGGCCACCCTGCTGCAAATGCTGCCCCCCTCGGTGACCCCTGTGGTGCTGTCGGGCAGCCCAGCGGAAACCGCCCAGCGCTATGGGGTTGAAGCGGTGCCGCGCAAAGCCCTGGGGCCGGTAATCACGGCTCTGCGCGGGGCCGATGTGCTGATCTTGGGCGGCGGCAGCCTGCTGCAAGACGCCACCAGCCTGCAAAACCCGATCTACTACAGCGGCCTGCTAGTGCTGGCCCAGTGGCTGGGTCTAAAAACCATTGCCTGGGGGCAGGGCATTGGCCCCCTCAACCACCCCCTCAGCCAGGGGGTGGGGCGCTACGCCCTAGGCCACTGCAACGCCGTCAGCGTGCGCGATCATGGGTCAGCAGCCTGGCTGGCCCGCTGGCAGGTGCCCGGCATGCAGGCCCCCGACCCAGTGTGGGCCTTAGACTCAACCCCGGTAGAAGGCCTGTGGGACTTGCCCGCCCCCCGCGTGGCTGTGGCGCTCCGCCCCCACCCCTGGCTCACCGAAGCTCGCCTTGACCAGTTCACCCAGGCCCTGGCCTCGTTTCAAAAAGCCACCCAGACCTGCCTACTGCTGGTGCCCTTTCAGCCGGTCAAAGATCTGGCCCTGGCCGAATACATGCAGCCCCGACTGCCGGGGCCAAGCCACATTTACACCCTCAGTGACCCGCGCCAGCTCAAGGGGCTGTTTCGCGGTGTGGAGATGACCATTGCCATGCGGCTGCACGGGCTGATTATGGCGGCAGCAGAGGGCTGCCGCTGCTTTGGCCTCAGCTATGACCCCAAGGTCAGCTACCTGATGGCCGACCTAGATCTGCCCTGGGCCGACCTCAACCCCCAGGGGGCCAGCCACCGCTGGCCAGAGACCCCAGAGCAACTGACCACCGCCTGGCTAGAGGTCTACGCCAACGGCGACCCGCTCTCTGCTGACCAAATCAATTCGCGGGTAGACCGCGCCCTGATGCACCAAGACATACTGCGGGATGTGCTCGCCCACTAGAGAAATGCTCTAGTAATGGCGGGCAAACATTGCGCTGGGGTGTCAGGTGTTGGGTGTCGGGTTTTAGGAAGAGTTGGCTGACGGATGCCGCAGGGGGCTAGCCTAGGGCCTGCTCAATGGCAGCTTTGAGGGCCGAGTCGTTGGGGGCGGTTTGAGGCTCAAAGCGGCCCACTACTTCGCCATCGCGCCCGACGATAAACTTGCCAAAGTTCCAGCCGATGTCGGGGCCGCTACCGACGAGAAACTGGTAGAGCGGGCTGCGCTCGGGGCCGTTGACATCCTGCTTTTCGAGCAGGGTAAAGTCGACGTCGTACTTGGTCTTGGCGAAGTCTTTGATCTCGTCAGGGCTGCCGGGTTCTTGCTGGCCAAACTGGTTGCAAGGCACGCCCACAATCACCAGGCCGCGATCGCCGTAGGCTTGTTCCAGCTCTACCAGGCCGCTGTACTGGGGGGTCAAGCCGCATTTGCTAGCCACATTCACAAAGAGCACGACCTTGTCAGCCAGCGAATCGGGAGCTAAGAGAGCACCGTCTAGGGTAGCGAGATTGGTAGGAAGAGCCATAGAGAGAATAACCATTTGCACAACGGTAATCATTATCGGACATCCCTGCCCTGATTGCCGCCACCCCCGACCCATCCACCCACTCACCCACTCACTCATCCACCCATCCACCCCCCTCACCATTCACCATTCACCCCTCACCCCCTACTCCCCACCCCGCTCCGCCTGCCACACCGCCTCCAGCGTAAACGGCAGCGCGGCGGCTTCCACCGAGATGGAGCTGATCCCCCAGGCCACCAGGTCGGCAATCAGCTCTGGGTGGCGCACCGGGGCCTGCCCGCAGATCGAACAGAGCAGGCCGCAGCGGCGGGCCTCTTGTACCAGGTGGCCCATGGCCAGACGCACCACCGGGTGGCGCTCGTCGTAGGCGCTGGCCATGATCGGCTGGTCGCGATCGACCGCCAGCAGCAGTTGGGTGAGGTCGTTGGAGCCGATCGCAATGCCCTGCACCCCGGCTTGGGCATAGGCGGGCAGCAAAAACAGCACTGAGGGCACCTCCGCCATGATCCACAGGGCAAAGTCGTTGTGGTCGGTAAGACCGGCCCGCTGGATCAGCGGTTGGCAGGCAATCACTTCTTCGACGGTGCGCACAAAGGGCAGAATGAGTTGAATGTTGGTGTACCCCGTCTGCTGGAGGGTGGCCAGCGCCGCCAGCTCCACTTCAAACAGGCGGCTGTCAATGTCGTAGCTGAGGGTGCCCCGCAGGCCCAGCATGGGGTTGGGTTCTACGGAGGGGCTGCCTGCTAGACCTTGCCACTCATGCGATCGCAGGTCTAGACTGCGGTAGCGCAACGGTTTTGGCCCCAGAGCCTGCAAAATCGGCTCTAGCTGCTGTACAATCCGCTCCTTTAGCTCGTCCTCCTGGCCCCGATTGACCCAATCCCAGGGGTGACGGCCTTCTAAAATATCGAGCAGCAGCCACTCAGAGCGCAGTAGCCCCACCCCGTCGATATCTCCTAATGGAAGAGTTTCGAGCCGCCGGGTTTGGCTCAGATTGATCATTACCTGGGTGGTCAGCCGCTGGTAGCGCCCCCGCTGCTCAGCGGAGAGTAGCCCCCTGGCGACGATGGGGTCGGTTTGAAACTGGGCCAGGACGGCCTGAAACTGATGATGTTGAGCAGCCTCCTCGCTGAGGCCATAGATCACACCGCGATCGCCATCGAGCCAGAGCACCATGCCATTGTCTAAAAGCTGAGTGGCCTGGGGTGCCCCTACTACTGCTGCAATCCCCATCTCTCGGGCCAAAATAGCTGCATGGCAGGTGGCCCCGCCTTGCTCAATGACAATGCCCTGCACAGAGCCTAGCTGCAAGAACGCATCCGGCTGGAGGTCGGGCAAAACCACCACACAACCCGGCGGCAGCGGCCTAGGCAAGGCTTGAGAGGCTTGAGCCACCACCGCCACGCCTTGAATTCGCCCCGACGACGCCCCGATGCCCTGGACTACGGTGCTGGCCAAAGGCAACAGCGGTGGCTGGCTGCGGAGCGGTGGGCGCGGCGCTGGGTTTAGCCCCGTAGTCTGATGCCAGGAGTCGGCTTGGGTGATCACCAGGGTCGGCTGGGCCGGGTTGGCGCTAGGATACAGCAGCCACTCTAGACGCACGCTGGCGGTGCCCAACGCCGCTTGGGCATCACCGCCAACGGCCAAAAAATGGGCCAGCTGAGCGCTGTCGAGTCGGGGCGATAACTCCGGGCGATCGCGCCGCACCACTTGAATAGGCGGGGCCATTACCTCCCCATAGCTGCGGTACCGAGAGGCCGGCATCAACTGGTAGCAGCGCTCCTGAAACCCCGCCTCCCAGATGGCGGTAGCTACCTTACCCTGACTAATCCAGCAGCGGGCCGGAATCGCCTCGCCCTGGCTGAGGGCTAGCCCCAGACCCTCGACGATGGTCAGGGCAGCCTGCCCCTGGGAGAGGGTCAACGTACCCGACAGCAGCGCTGGGTATATCGGCATCACCAGCGTGGCCAGATTTAGGTCGTGCAGGCGCTGGCCGTAGGCCTGCCAAACCACCAGACAGCGAGCCGTCAACGCCTGGCTCCAAAACTGGGGCAGCACCTGGGGCAAGGCGCTCAAATCGGCCTCGATTTGGGCTGGCAGCAGACCGGCTGCCGATGAATATTGGTTTTTGGCGGCCTCTGCTCCACCGAGCCATAGGGAGGCCCTCAGCATCCAGGCCGGGGGCATAACTTCTGCGATTTCTGGCTTTGGCTGCCAGTCTGCCGAGGTCGGAGCCACCACCGGAATGGCTCGCATGGCCCGCTGCCACTGCTGGCTGGTCTGCTGCAGAGCCTTAAATTCACCCTCAAATTCGCCCCCCAGTTCGCCATAGGGAAGATGATGCTCGAGGGCACCTCGCGGCTGCCCTGCGGACTTCATGACTTGTCCTAGGCTGTGGTGCCAGGCCGCTGCCGTCAGCACCCATCCCTGGGCCACGGGCAGCCCCCGCTGCTTCAGCACGCTCAGATTATGGGCCTTGTGGCCAACGGCGCGCAGATCAGCCCCATCTAGCTCATCCAGAGATCGAAGCCAGGTCATGCAAAGAAAGGATGAGTAACCCTCACGCAACTATGGCTGAGGGTGGTGAATGAATGATTGTTCTCAAGGTTGGATGCTATCTACAACAGCATTACCCGTCGCTATGCTCTGGGCAATGGCTTGTTTTTATAAATCCAGGGCGTGAGCGCCTCACCTCTGGTTTGTAAAATCTGTGTCCTATATTTATCGATTCTACGCGATTGAGATTCTGCGCAATGGCAATCGACCTCAATAGACGCTCAGGTTCCTTAATTTTACCCACGCCTTGGCTCTACCCATCGGCCAACAATATAGCTAGAGGAATAGACCCAAAGGAAGAAATCCAGAGACACAGACCCAGAAGGGGTTCTCTAGCCTATTTCCCCAGGGCCGCGACTAGCATCAAAGGCCGCGATCGCAATTTGAGAATAGTCCTGCACACCGAATTTACGCACCGAATCTATGCACCGATTATTGCCGGCAGCGTTAATTAACCAGGGGCAGCAGCAGTTGCTTAGTCTGTTTCTAGCGGGCCACTGCCCCCTTTGCCAGCGATCCACCCCAGCGGCCCTGTGCCCGAGTTGCTGCCGTCAGGTGCGCCAGTGCCAGAGCGCTACCCCCTACGATCGCAGCCAGCCGGGCCTTTCCATAGTCAGCTGGGGACGCTACGAGGGCGGCCTGCGCCAGCTGATCGGCAGCCTTAAATACGATGGCCACCAAGATATTGCCCAGTTCTTGGGCACCGAGCTGGGCCAAACTTGGCTAGATCTGCGGCCTGCCCTGCCGCGATCGCCCCGTCCAATCGCGATCGTGCCCATTCCTCTGCACCCCACTAAACTTCAGCAGCGGGGGTTTAACCAGGCCGACTTAATTGCCCGCTGGTTTTGTCGCCTCACCCAGCTGCCCCTCTACAGCAATGGTCTACTGCGGGTACAGGCTACCCAGGCACAGCACAGCCTTGGCTACAGCGATCGCCAGCGCAACCTAGCCCAGGCTTTTGCCGTCGCCCCCGGCCAAGTTAACCCGCTGCGCAACACCACCGTGTGGCTAATTGACGACATCTTTACCACTGGGGCCACGGCCCAATCTGCCGCCCAGATCCTGCGCCGCAGCGGCATTTCTGTCGGTGGCGTTTGCACCGTAGCCCGGGCGATCGCCTGGTCTGCTGCCTGCGATACAAAATAAAAACTCAAACCGTTGGAATGTTAAGCAAGTTCAACACTCCGGCGGTTTTTAGCAAGAACTTTAGCCTGTTCGGATATGATTTGCCCGGATATAAAAGTCTTGCAATGTTTTTTTAAAATCTGAGTGAGGATCGATTTATGCGTAAGTTGGGTTTACTCGCAGCTGCCCTAGGGCTAGCTCTAGCCGCCTGCAGTGACGGCACCACCACCACAACGACTGCTGATGGCGGAGAGGGTGCCACCGCTGCGGGCGGTGGCCGCCTAGATGTAGTAAAAAGCCGAGGCCAGCTTATCTGTGGCGTTGATGGCGGCATTCCAGGGTTTAGCTTTGTCGATGAGAGCGGCACCTACACCGGTCTCGATGTAGACGTATGTAAGGCCGTCGCTGCGGCGGTGCTGGGCGATGCCGAGGCTGTAGAGTACCGCCGCCTAGACTCAACCGAGCGCTTTACGGCTCTCTCTGGGGGTGAGGTCGATATGCTCTCCCGCAACACCACTTGGACCATTAGCCGCGACACCAGCGTGGGCCTTGAGTTTGCGCCCACCACCTTCTTTGATGGCCAGGGCATGCTAGTGCGCGCCGACAGCGGCCTAGAGACCCTTGAAGATTTTGCCGGTCAGGCGGTGTGTGTGGAAACCGGCACCACCACCGAGCTTAACCTAACCGACCAAATGCGTCAGCTCAACGTTGATTTTGAGCCAGTGGTGTTTCAGGATGCTGACGCCGCCTACGCTGCCTACAACGAAGGCCGCTGTGAGGGCATGACCTCTGACAGGTCACAGCTGGTAGGTCGCCGCAGTACTTTGCCCAACCCCGATGAGCACGTTCTGCTCGAAGTCACCATGTCAAAAGAGCCGTTGGGGCCTGTGACCACCAACAACGACTCCGCCTGGTTCGATGTGGTCAAATGGACCACCTACGGCCTGATTCAGGCTGAAGAATTTGGCGTTACTGCCGACAATGTTGCCACCTTTGAGGGCACTGACAACCCCGACATTGCTCGCTTTCTGGGCCAAGAAGGCACTCTAGGCACCGACATGGGTCTACCTAACGACTTTATGGCGCAGGTGATCGCCCAGGTGGGTAACTATGGCGAGATCTACGATCGCAATGTCGGGGCTGACTCTCAGTTTGCCCTAGAGCGCGGCCAAAACGCCCTGTGGAGTGAGGGCGGCCTTATGTATTCTCCCCCCTTCCGCTAGAGAAGACGGCTAATCTGACGATACCTAGATAGCAGAAAGCAGCAGTACTTTCCCCTAGAGATCTCAGTTTGACAACCCTGTGAATCTCAAAAGGCGCAGCCAAGCTGCGCCTTTTTCATAAACCCTTGTAACGAAATGAACTTTTCTTGATAGCTCTCTTAGATTATTTTGCTTAAAGCTTTTGCACTGAGCTCTTGCACTGACCTAACGCAGGTATCTACAGATGGCCCACGACAGCGGCAGCAAGTCTTTTGATCTAAAGATAATGCTGCGGGATGAACGCTTCTGGAAGATTGCCTTTCAGGCGATTACATTAATTGTCGTTCTAGCGCTGCTGAGCTTTTTTCTCGGCAACCTCAACCGCAACCTGATTCAGCAGGGGCGAGCCTTTAACTTTAGCTTTTTGCGCAACCAGGCGGGTTTTAGCATTGGCGAGAGCTTGATTCTGTACCGCCCCAATGACCCCTACTGGCGAGCGCTAATGGTGGGGTTGGGCAATACCCTGACCCTAGTAGCTGGTGGCATTGTCTTGACTACGGTGCTGGGAGTGGTGGCTGGGGTGGCCAGCTTCTCTAAAAACTGGCTGGTACACAAGCTCAGTCGGCTGTACGTGGGGCTGGTGCGCAACATTCCGCTGCTGCTACAGCTGTTTTTTTGGTATTTTGCCATCTACGGGGCGTTGCCCCGGCCTGTGGATCAGATCAGCGTGCTAGGGCTGGCTTTCTTGAATAACCGTGGGGTTTACATTCCCTGGGCGAGCAGTGCCGTACTGGCGGTGCTGGGCATTGCGGCAACTGTGGGGGCTGTAATCTCAGCCCTCTGGCTCTGGCAGTGGCGCACCAAAATTCGGATTGAAACCGGAGTCGGGGGCCAGGCTCAGACGATTG
The DNA here is from genome assembly GCA_038256265.1 of Phormidesmidales cyanobacterium. Taxonomy (GTDB): domain Bacteria; phylum Cyanobacteriota; class Cyanobacteriia; order Phormidesmidales; family Phormidesmidaceae; genus Nodosilinea. The sequence goes on along the minus strand of JBBSKN010000004.1, from coordinate 43,834 downwards.
CCCTGGCGGTGCTGGGCCTGGCATGGCTGGCGATCATTACCCTGGGCATGAACTGGACAGTGCCGGAGGGAGTAGAGGGCGGTGGCGTCACTGGGGGGCTGCGGCTGTCGCGAGAATACGTGGCGGCCCTAACGGCCTTAGTGTTTTATACCTCGGCTTTTGTGGCCGAGATTGTGCGGGCGGGCATTCAGTCGGTGACGAAGGGCCAGTGGGAGGCGGCCCGCACCCTGGGGCTAAATGCGGGCATGGTGATGCGCTTAGTCGTTTTTCCCCAGGCGATGCGGGTGATCATTCCGCCGATGAACAGCGAGTATATGAACCTGACGAAGAATACCAGTCTGGCCTTTGCGATCGCATTTCCCGAGATGTATTCCATCGCCACCACCACCTACAACCAGACCGGCCGCCCGGTCGAAGTATTTGTGGTGTTGATGGCCACCTATCTGATTCTTTGCCTACTCATCACTTTGGTGATGAACCAGCTCAACCGCACTGTACAGCTTAAGGAGCGCTAAGTCATGACTCCTGCAATCCCAGACTCTTTCTCCTCTGCACGCCCCGATGCCATTACCCTTGGCCCCATGGCCTGGGCCAAAAAGAATTTATTTAGCGACTGGTTTAACAGTCTGCTCACCGTGGTAATTGTGGCCATTTTCGGCTCAGGTCTCTTTCGCCTGGTGTCCTGGGCGTTGACCACCGCCCAGTGGGGGGTAATTCCTAACAACTTTGGTCTGTTTATGACCGGCACCTTTCCCTCAGCGCTTTACCCGCGCATTTGGGCGCTGCTGGCGATTGTTTGCGGCCTAGCCGGTCTATCGTGGGGGGTGCTGGGGCGCAATGTTTCAACGCTGTTTAGCCGCAGCGTGCTGGTTGGCCTAGCCGTCGTGGGCGCCTTTATTGTGCTGTTCCCACCCACTCGGCCTAGCTCCCTCAAACTGCTGCCCATAGTCGCGTTAGTCGCGGTGGCGGCAGCGGCTGGGCGGCAGGGGGCGCGCAAGTTTCCGGGGGTGGGCCAACTGCTCTCGCTGGCCTGGTTTTTATCGTACTTTGTAGCTCTATGGCTGATTGGCGGCGGCCTGGGCTTGACCCGGGTTTCCACTAATGAGTGGGGCGGTTTACTGCTGACCCTGTTCACGGCGATCAGCGGCATTGCCCTCTGCTTTCCGCTGGGTCTGCTGCTGGCCCTGGGGCGGCGCAGCGCTCTACCGATCGTGCGGTGGCTGTCTACAGCCTACATTGAGCTGGTGCGGGGGGTGCCCCTGGTGGCCCTGCTGTTTATGGGCCAGGTGATGATTCCGCTGTTTTTGCCCCTGGGGTCGCGGCCCGATCGCATCTTGCGAGCGATCATTGCCCTGGCTCTGTTTAGCGCCGCCTACCTGGCCGAGAATGTGCGGGCCGGTCTGCAAGCCGTACCCCGAGGCCAAAACGAGGCGGCGGCCTCCCTGGGTCTAAATACCCCCATGACCCTGGGTTTTATCGTGCTGCCCCAGGCGCTCAAGATTGCCATTCCGGCGATCGTGGGGCAGTTTATTAGCTTGTTTCAAGACACCACGCTACTGTCAATTGTAGGATTGGCGGAGCTGCTGGGCATTGGCAAATCAATTCTGGCGAACCCTACCTACCTGGGTCGTTATGCCGAGGTCTATCTATTTTTAGCAGTCATTTTCTGGTTCTTTTGCTACGCCATGTCCTTGGCCAGCCGCAAAATTGAGGAAAGACTCAATACCGACCACTAAGGTGGTCTCTGGATAAGAACATACCCACGTAGGATGGGCAAAGTTTGCGTGCCCATCGGCCCGAATGCCTAACGATGGGCACGGGCGAGGCCCTTTGCCCATCCTACGCACTAACCCGATTCCTAAATGTTGCTTCAATAGCTCTGCGTGTAACAGTTAACAGTCTGTAATCTCGAACCCCCCTAAGGTTAAGGCAAAATAGCATTGTTCGCCTGTCATAGACCTCATCCAAGGCCAAACGTAAAGTTTTGCCTGCGAGAAAACTACAGATCTTGAGCTGAACTGGGTATACAAGCTTCCCCAAGCTTTAGCGATTTTTTGTGTATGCGTCGTTAACGGCTCAACTAAAGGGCTGAACTTAAGAGGAAAACGTTCATGACACAGTTTCAGACGGAGCAGTCATCGGCCCACCACATGAGCACCGAACCAGTCATTGTTGCCCGAGATGTGGAAAAGTGGTATGACAACGGTTTTCACGTGCTTAAGGGCATCAGCATGACGGTCTATAAAGGCGAGGTGCTGGTGGTGATGGGGCCGTCTGGGTCGGGCAAGTCGACTTTTATTCGCACGTTTAATGCGTTAGAACCCTACCAAAAGGGCAGCATTGAGGTCGATGGCACCACCATTTCCCACGACCTGAAAAATATTGAGGCCATCCGCCGCGAGGTGGGCATGGTGTTTCAGCAGTTCAACCTGTTTCCTCACCTGACGGTGCTGCAAAATGTCACCCTGGCCCCGATCTGGGTGCGCCGCTGGCCCAAGGCCAAGGCCCAAGAGGTGGCTATGCAGCTGCTAGAGCGAGTCGGCATTTTAGAGCAGGCTCACAAGTTTCCGGGCCAGTTGTCGGGGGGCCAGCAGCAGCGGGTGGCGATCGCCCGCTCCCTCGCCATGCAGCCCAAAGTGATGCTGTTTGACGAACCCACCTCGGCCCTCGACCCCGAGATGGTGCGCGAGGTGCTCGACGTCATGCGCGGCCTGGCCGACTCAGGCATGACCATGGTGTGCGTTACCCACGAGGTCGGCTTTGCCCGCGAGGTCGCCGACCGTGTCGTGCTGATGGATGGCGGCTACCTGATCGAAGAAAACACCCCCCAAGAGTTCTTCAGCAACCCCCGCGAAGACCGCACCCAGAAATTCCTCTCTCAAATTTTGTAGGCTGGGGTTAGATGTAGGCAGATTTTGCTGTGAGCTAGGTTGTTACAGTCCTTGGCTTAGCGCCCTATCGGAGCTGTCATCCAGCCGCATCACCCTACCTTTTGTGCCTAAAAATGAGCCAATCCTCCCTGCCTGAGATCCTCGAGACGAAACGTTTAGTTCTCAGACCGTATCGATTCGAAGATGTGGAAGACGTCTTGGCTTACGCCACCGACAAAGAGTGGAGCAAGTTCCTTCCGGTTCCCAGACCCTATTCGCGGATGGATGCCATTCAGTTCCTTGCTCGTATGACACTTCTAGATCGCGTAGTTCATCCGTCTTGGGCGATCGCTGTAGACCAGCAGGTTGTTGGTGGTATCAACATTCGGTTTGACTTTCAGAATCGGTTGGGCGAGATAGGGTGGTCAATTGCCCGTCCACTTTGGGGTCGCGGGCTGACGACAGAGGCGGCCACTGCGTTGATTGAAGCGGCGTTCGACGTGCATCCACACCTCAACCGCATTCGGGCTATGGCCGACGCGCGCAACCAAGCCTCTCATCGAGTCATGGAAAAGCTCGGGATGCGCGGCGAAGGAACTCTTCGTCAGAATCGAATCACCCACGACGAACTAGTCGATGAAGTGTGGTTCGGGGTTCTTCGCGCGGAATGGGACACAGGACGGATTGGGTGATAATGTCGAACCCGGAGAGCCGTCGAACAAGGCGATGGAGCTGTCAGACGGAGCACTTCTGTTTCGCGTAGTTGAGACAGAGGGCAGTGCCACTTGACGCTGATCACCAGGCCGTTAGGTGACTGCTCATTGCTTCATAAGAGGAGCTATAGATCAGTAAATGGCTATGCCCCTGTCCCGTCGTTCAAGTTAGAGATCAGCGCTACTGCCGCCCATCTCCAAAAATTGTCTCTTGCTGAGGTCAGTAAATGGATATTCTCGAACAGATTCGACTCGACTACGAGCGTTTTCCTGTCCAGCAGAGCTATCATCTCTACGCTGAGGACGTGTATTTCAAAGACCCGCTCAACGAGTTTTGCGGCGTTGAGCGCTACCGACGCATGATCGGCTTCATTGACCGCTGGTTTAGAGATGTTGACCTGCAACTGCACGACATTCAATACGCCAGCCCCACCCAAATCAACACCCGCTGGACTCTGAGCTGGGTAGCCCCCGTGCCATGGCAGCCGCATATGAGCATCCCTGGTCGCAGCGAACTGGGGCTGGGGGAAGATGGCAAAGTCATCTCACACATCGACTATTGGGATTGCTCTCGCTTATCGGTGTTACGGCAGTTGTTCACGACCGCAATCTGAGGAGATCTCTATGGGGCGGCTACAGAAAACCCTGGCCAGTACCTGCCTGCTATTTGGGCTGACCACTATGCTCTTAGCGGGGGTGTATGCTTGGCGGTCGGGCGATGATTTTGCCTTTGAAGATCCCGCCGAGGCTGGTGTTGCTTTGGTTCTGTTTGGCCTTGTCCCTGTAGGGCTAGGCAGTTGGTTGGCCTGGAACCAGCGTCACCAGGTTCAGCAGTCATCTCAGGCGCTAGCCCTGCACCAGGAACAGCTGTTTTTGCAACTGCTCCAGCAAGAGGGGGGCGCTCTCACGGTGGTGCAGTTTGCCGCAGCGGCACGGATGCCTCTTGAACAAGCCCAGGCATTTTTAGATAAGAAAGCCCGGTTGCTCAACGCCACGTTTGATGTGTCGGAGGCCGGAGGAATTATCTATCAGTTTCCAACCTAATCCCACGGTCTAGAGGTATTCACGGCCTAGGTAGGGTTGCAGCACCTCGGGCACGCGCACCGAGCCATTGGCCTCCTGGTAATTTTCGAGAATCGCGGCCATGGTGCGGCCAATCGCCAGGCCCGACCCATTGAGGGTGTGTACATACTGGGTGCCCTTTTGACCCGCCTCTTTGAAGCGCACGTTGGCGCGGCGGGCCTGGAAATCTAAACAGTTGGAGCAGCTGGAGATCTCCCGATAGTTTTCAGAAGAGGGCATCCACACCTCTAGGTCGTAGGTCTTGCAGCTAGAAAAGCCCAGGTCACCGGTACAGAGCGCCAGCACCCGGTAGGGCAGGTTGAGCTGTTGCAAAATGTCTTCGGCATCACCCACCAGCGCCTCTAGCGCGTCGAAGGAACTATCGGGGTGGACGAACTTGTACATCTCCACCTTGTTGAACTGGTGGAGGCGAATCAGCCCGCGAGTGTCTTTGCCGTAGCTACCCGCCTCGCGGCGAAAGCAGGGGGTGTAGGCACAGTAGTGGATGGGTAGCTGATCGCTGTTAAGAATGTCGTCGCGGTGCAGGTTGGTGAGGGGCACCTCGGCGGTGGGGGTGAGCCACAGGTCGTCGTTGCGGCACTGAAAGCTCTCTTCGGCAAATTTGGGCAGCTGACCCGAGGCGGTGAGCGCCGCCGAATTTACCAGGTAGGGGGGAATGATTTCGTAATAGCCCGCCTTGGTGTGGCGATCAAGCATGAAGGAAATCAGCGATCGCTCCAGCGCCGCGCCCGCCCCCTTGAGTACCACAAAGCGGCTCTGGGCAATTTTCTCGGCAGCGCGCTTAAAGTCTAGAATGCCGAGGGTTTCGCCAATTTCCCAGTGAGGTTTGGCGGGCTGCTGGGGCAAATACTCGTCGCCCCAGCGGCGCACTTCGACGTTTTCGGTTTCGTCTTTGCCGACGGGGGTGGTGTCGCTGGGCAGGTTGGGCAGACCCAGCAAAATCGCCTCGATCTGGGCTTTGATCTCGCGCTCTTGAGGTTCGAGGGTTTGCAGCTCGGTTTTGACCTGGTTGCCTTCGTCTTTGAGGGTGGTGACCTCTGGCCCGTTGGGGGCGGCACCGGCTTTAATGGTTTGGCCCACCTGCTTGCCGATCTCGTTGCTGCGGGCCTGGAGCTGCGATCGCACCGTCTCAATCTTTCTCTGTTCCTGATCCAGCTCCAGCAGCGGCGAGAGATCATACTCACCGCGCTTGCCCAGCGCCAACCGCACCTGCTCTGGGTTTTCTCGTATTTGCTTTAGATCTAGCACAGCAATCCTCTACAACTTGGCCCTTGGGCAACACCGCCAAGAAAACAGGATATCAGCAAATATGGGAGGTTTCGGGTCTCAGGTGTTGGGTTTTAGGTGTCGGGTTTCTCTGATACCTGATACCCGACACCCAACACCCTCTCTGCCCTAAAACACCTGCTCGATCTCAGCGATTTCAGGAATAAACTCGCGCAGGCGGCGCTCGATGCCCATGCGCAGGGTCATAGCAGAGCTGGGGCAAGAGCCGCAGGCTCCTTGGAGGCGCAGCTTAACGATGGGGCCATCGATTTCGACTAGCTCCACATTGCCGCCGTCGGCCAGCAGGTAGGGGCGCAGCTCGTCTAAAACCTGCTCCACATTGGGGGAAGTAAGGGCAAGGGTTTCCATAGGGGTATATCTGCCAAACGCGATGGTGAACTATTACCATTCTAGGGATTTTGCCCGCAAATCAAAGCACCGGATCAAATCCTTTCCATAGATCAGGGGGCTAGGAAGAGGCGGAGGGGCCACCCAACAGTCGTTTGCCAAGGTTAGGTTTGGTGCAGGGTGTAAGGTGCATAGTTCACGGCAGTGCTTGAACCGCATACCTTGCACCCTGCACCTTTAGTCTGCTAGAGCCGGACACAATTAGGTCACTGACTAAGACCAGGCCCTTTAGAGATGAGCTGAGACATATCCCTCCCCCCCGGATTTACCGAAAACTCTCTGCATTCAAGGCGATCGCGCTTCTCATTTCTTTATGGGAGCCTGTCGCCGTATTGTCATAGACTAAATTTGGGATAGTTAAGCCTTATAGACATAAAACGACTTAATTACACTGTTTGTACATTGACCACGCTCCCATCAGCCCCTTAGGAAATCACCTATGCCGTTCACCCTCGATTCCGCCCGTAATATTTTCCCCAGCACTCTCACCGCCGACGCGGTGCCGGCAACCATTGCCCGCTTTGGGCAGCTCACTGCAGAAGACCAGCTGGCGCTAATTTGGTTTGCCTACCTTGAGATGGGTAAGGGCATTACCATTGCGGCCCCTGGCGCGGCCAGCATGCAATTTGCCGAGGCCACGATGAATGAGTTGCGTGCCATGTCGTTCCAAGAGCAGTCTCAGGTCATGTGCGACCTGGCCAACCGGGCTGACACTCCCATTGGCCGCACCTACTCCACCTGGTCGCCCAACATCAAACTGGGGTTTTGGTACAAGCTCGGCCAGTGGATGGAAGAGGGCTATGTCGCCCCAATTCCCGAAGGCTATCAGCTGTCGGCCAACGCTTCAGCCGTGCTGCAATCAATTCGTAACCTAGAGTCGGGGCAGCAGATTACAGTGCTGCGCAATTCCGTAGTTGACATGGGCTTTGACCCCAAACAGATGGGGACTTACACCCGGGTGGCCGAGCCGGTAGTGGCCCCCCAAGCCACCGACAAACGCCGCCAGGTCACCATTGAGGGGGTCGACAACCCTACCGTCCTCGCCTACATGAACAATCTCAACGCCAACGATTTCGATGCGTTGATTGAGCTATTTACCGACGACGGTGCTCTGCAACCGCCGTTCCAGCGGCCGATTGTGGGCAAACCCAACGTGCTGCGGTTCTTTAAGGAAGATTGCCAGAATCTCAGCCTGATCCCTGAGCGGGGGGTGGTCGAGCCAGCCGACGAGGGCTTCACCCAAGTCAAGGTAACCGGCAAGGTGCAGACACCCTGGTTTGGGGCGGGAGTTGGCATGAATATCTCTTGGCGCTTTTTGATCAACCCCGAGGGCAAGATCTTCTTCGTGGCCATTGACCTACTCGCCTCGCCTAAAGAACTGCTCAACCTAGCCCGCTAGAGCATCGCAGCCAAGCGAGACACTGGCCTTCTGGTCAGCTCGACCCGGTTTACACAAAAAACCACCCTCGTCTAGGGGTGGTTTTTTATTTATGAGAGTTTGCAAAATTCTGTAATATATCTCTAATATAGATAGACATACATGGTTGCTAAACAGTTAAGGCTAGGGGCCGATGACCACTGATGGTTACCCCACAGCTTTAAACTGACTCGTCATCGCTCTGATATCTGTAGGGATATGAGGCAATGCTTTGAGTGGCTATCTGTAGTAGTTTTCAATCCTCTTTTTTCAATCTTCCAATGATGCAGACTAGCGAACTCCAGTGGACGGCTCAGGAGCAGTCCATTGCTAAGGCCGCCTTTGACAAGGCTTATCAGAGAGAGATTCAGGCGCTAGTGCAGCTAGTGCGAGACCAGGCCGGGTCTATTGCAAGCACTGACGACGTTTGGCGTCTACACGACTTTCTCAGCGCTCGCCGCCATCAGCTCGACGGCAAGTACGACGAGCGAGAATCAGCGCTGCTTTTCGTGTTCGCTGACCTTGTTAAGGAAGGCTGGCTTAACTTAGACGATCTAAATGGGCTAGATAACCTGAAGCTATCTAAAATAACTGCCCTAACCCGCATGATGTAAGACGGCAAGCTTTTTCCTAGACACTAGATGTTGAAGACAAAGAAGAGGGGAGAGTAAACATTTGTTTACTCCCCCCTCTTCTTAATTTAATCGCCAGGCTTACTTGGCTGTCGAATAAATCAGCAAATGAATTACATGATGCCAATCTGAGACAGGATGCCTTGACCAGTCAGGTACTCGGTAGCGACGCCAATCACGAAGCCCAGCATGGCCAAACGACCGTTCCAGGTTTCTGCAAAATTGACGAAGCCAAACTTGTTTTCGGTAGATTCAGTCATGATGGATAACTCCTAAAGAATGAGAGAGGTAGAAAAATCAATACCTTGTTACTTAACGTAACATAGATTTTTGTGAGCAGGTGCAGAGGGGCCATGTATTTTTCAATGAGTGCGATTTAATCACTCTGTGGCCCATCAAGCAGGGCGTCTGCGTTAGAGGTTGGTCAGCCAGGTGACGATGCCGTGGCCAGTTGCAGCCTCAAACAACACAGCAGACACAAAGCCAATCATGGCTAGGCGACCGTTCAATTTTTCGGCGTACTCGTTGAAGCCAAACTGCTGGCTGTCGTCAACATAGACCTTAGGCTCAACGGCATAGTTGTTTAGGCGACCGCCCTCTTCAGTGGTGTATCCGCTAGTGGTCATGGTGAGAACCTCAATTCGTTTGCCTGGCCCGACTGTAACATAATGTAAACAAATATTGCAAATTTTGTAACAATTTGCCCGAGTGATCGCCGCCGTAGAGTACGTGATGGGTTAGTGATCGCGGTTCCCCCTAGAGTTTGAACGGTATTCTCTGGTGGCGTTTGGCCCCGGCCTTAATCTCGTCATAGATCTATAGAAAGCAGCCATGACCTTGATCGATTTACAGGGCAGCACCGTTTTGGTGACGGGGGCCTCTCGGGGCATTGGCGAAGCGATCGCCCGAACGCTGCACGGGGCTGGGGCATCGGTCTTGCTCCACTACAGCCAGGGAGACGCTGAAGTGCGGCAAATTGCCGCTGACCTGGGGGCAGAGCGATCGCAACTAATCCAGGCAGATCTGGCCACGCCGGGGGCCGCGCCAGATCTGTGGCAGCGGGCCTTGGCCTGGCGGGGCAGCATTTCAGCCGTGATCAATAACGCGGCGACGATGCCTAGCGCCCCGCCTAGCGCCCCGATCGACTCCGATTGGCATGGCTGGTCTAAGGCATGGCAAGACACGCTACAGGTAAACCTGGTGGCCGTGGCTGATCTCTGCCGGGAGTCGATTACTCACTTTCAAACCCAGGGTGGTGGCACCATTGTTAACCTGGCGAGCCGGGCGGCGTTTCGGGGCGATGGGCCAGAATACATGGCCTACGCGGCCTCTAAGGGTGGGGTAATTGCGCTGACCCGCACCATCGCTAAGGGCTTTGCCACCGATGGGGTGCGGGCCTATGCGATCGCCCCCGGCTTTGTGCGTACTGATCGCATCGAGCAGGTGATGGCCGAGCGGGGGGCAGACTACGTTACCCGTGACATTCCCATAGGTGCGCCAGCGGAGCCGCAGGATATTGCCAATTTGGTGGCGTTTTTGGTGGCGGGGCTAGCACCCCACGCCACCGGGGCAACGTTTGATGTCAACGGCGCATCGTATTTTCATTGAGGGTTTTGCAGCCGGCAAAATCCTCAGCCCCAGACCACCTGTGGGGGCCTCGTCTCCACCAGCAGCTTGCCGCGCGAAAACACATGGGTCACGGTGGCGCGGCGGCAAATGGCCTCATAGGGGCTGTCGGCATCGAGCACAATCAGGTTGGCGGGTTTACCCACTGCTAAACCATAGGACTCTTCCATCGCCAGGGTTTTTGCGCCGTTGATGGTGATCATGGCGTAGCAGGCGGCGATCTCGTCTTGGCCGGTCATTTGGCAGACGTGGACAGCCATAGAGGCGACATCGAGCATGCTGCCAGTGCCCAGGTTATACCAGGGGTCTTGTACACAGTCGTGGCCCAGGCTGACATTGAGACCCTGCTGCCAGAGTTCTTTGACGCGGGTGACGCCGCGCCGCTTGGGGTAGGTGTCGGTACGGCCCTGGAGGGTGATGTTGATCAGCGGGTTGGCAATGAAGTTGATGTCTGAGCGAGCCAGCAGACCCATGAGCTTGAAGGCGTAGGCGTTGTTGTAGCTGGCGAAGGCGGTGGTGTGGCTGGCGGTGACCCGAGGCCCGAGGCCCGATCGCACGGCACAGGCGGCCACGACTTCTAAAAAGCGCGACTGGTCATCGTCGATCTCATCGCAGTGAATATCGATCAGGCGATCATACTGCTGGGCCAGCTCAAAAATACGGTGCACCGATTGCACCCCGTCTTCGCGGGTCATCTCGTAGTGGGGAATGCCGCCCACGGCGTCGGCCCCCAACTTCAAAGCCTCTTCCATCAGTTCAATATTGCCGGGGCTGCCGTAGAGACCATCCTGGGGAAAGGCCACCACCTGCACCGTGATCCAGTCTTTGACGGTGTCGCGGACTTCGAGCAGGGCTTTGAGCGCGGTCAGGCTGGTTTCGCTGACGTCGGCGTGGCTGCGCACAAACAGCACCCCCTGCTGGGCCTGGAGTTTGAGGGTGGCGATCGCCCTTTCTTTTACATCCTCAAAGGTGAGAGACTGCTTGCGATCGCGCCAGATTTCAATGCCCTCAAACAGAGTGCCGCTCTGGTTCCAGCGGGGCTGCCCTGCGGTCAGAGCCGAGTCGAGGTGAATATGCGACTCCACAAAGGGTGGGCTGACGAGTTTGCCCGCCAAGGGAATCTCTTGAACGGCCCCAGCGTTGAGAGTTGGTTCCACCGCTCGAATTATGCCGCCCTCAAGGCCAATATCGACTGCCTCACCGCTGGGCAGTCGACCATCGCGCAAAATCAGTTCCATGCCCGTCCGCTACAGATTAACTATCGTTCTGGCCTTGACTATACTCAGTCTGCCAAAACTAACAGTCTCTGTAATCGGGTCGCCCATTCAAATCTCCAGCTTTACCACAGGGGAAAAATCTGGGATTACTTAGACCAGCGCAACGATGCCGAAGACATGGCCCTAGGCTACCGCCAGAAGAGTTAGCAGGTCGAGACTGCAAATAATCCGGGGGCATAGGCCTCAATTACCTTGCCGGTGCGGGCACAGGTAATCATCAGATAGTCACAGGCGGCGCACTGGGTGCGTACTAGCTGATCGGGTTCGATGTGGTGCCTTTCAGCCAGATGTCCACAGTTGGGGCAGTGCACTTCTTGAGAATGACTAATCATTTTCATAACTCCTAGGGCGTCTTGGGGGGCATCTGGCGAACATGAATACAAACATGAATTGAACATAAATCAAAGATATTATTTGAAAGCTTAGAAGCTACTGTTAGTCAAAAATAAACTCGCAATGGTTTAGCTTACTGCGAGTTTTTTGGAGGATGCTATTAGAAAAGTCGCAGGCGAAAAGACTGGGTTCCTTATTTTATTATGTCTTTGATTTTCTGGGGATGCAACTACATCTTATAAATGCTTAATCTTGAAATCAAGTCTGGAGCAATGATCCCCACCCTTAGATAGAGCCGACAAAGAATGGATTGATCCCTTAGGGGTTGAGCTTCGAAGGAAGCAAAATACGGCCAATGTTGTAGTGATCGCCATTTTTAGCTTCGGATCCTCAATCGTTACAGAGTCATGATCAATCAGAGGTACGCTGGCGGCGATCGCGGCTAAGCTCTGATAAACGGTATAAACAATTTGCCCTAGTTCTGAGGCCTAACCACGGGGGGCTGCTGGCTGCCCCATCCACCAACCAATAATGTCGTTTCTAAAGTAATTTCTTTAAAGAAAACTGTGCTATGCGCTACCGAATTCGCCACATCACCCGCTACAACTATCAGCAGCCTGTCACGCTACGCCACCACACTCTGCGCCTGCGTCCACGCAGTGACGGTGCTCAGCAACTGCAAGCGTTTACCCTGGCGGTAACCCCAGCTCCGGCCCAGCAGGCAACCGTTACAGACACCGACGGCAACACCACCGTGGGACTATGGTTTGCCCCCACCCCCGTAGACCAGCTAGAGATTGTCACCACCGCTGAGGTAGAAACCAGCCGCGCCAACCCCTTCGACTACCTGGCTGAACCCTGGGCGGCTACGCTGCCCATTGACTATCCCACCACCCTAAAAATGGTGTTAGCCCCCGCCCTGACCCCTGCTGGTGCTCTGGCACTAGCCCCTGCGGTGGTCGATTTGGCCCAGACCCTAATCCACAACGTTGACGGCAACGTCGGGTTTTTCTTGACTGCCCTGGTGAGCCACATTTATGAGACTTGTCAGTACACCAACCGACCCACGGGTACTCCTTGGCCAGCGGGCATTACCCTGGCTAAACAGATGGGCAGCTGCCGTGATTTAACGGTGGTGTTTATGGAAGCCTGTCGAGCGGTAGGGCTAGCGGCCCGGTTTGTCAGCGGCTACGAAGAGGGCGATGCCAATATTCTGGAACGGGATCTGCACGCCTGGGCCGAGGTCTATGTGCCCGGCGGCGGCTGGCGCGGCTTTGACCCCACCCACGGGCTGGCGGTGAGCGATCGCCACATTACCCTGGTAGCCAGCCCCTACCCTGCCCAAACTATGCCCATCAGCGGCACCACTGAGGAGGGCAGTCGGGTCGGTTCGACCTTAGAGACAGAGGTGCGTATTGAGGTTTTGGGTGATTGAGGGGGTGGGGAGTGGATGAGTAGGTGGGTGGATGGGTGGGAAAGTGATCGGAGCAGCATCAGGAGATGGCCTGGAACCTGTTCGCTCCTTTGCGATCTCACCTCCTCACCTCCATCACCCCACTCACTTCCCCAAACTCTGCCGCGCTCGCTGGCGCAGTTCCTTCGCGGGCCCATAGTCAGGATTAATTTGCAGGGCTTTTTCTAAGGCTACAATGGCCTGGTCGTAGCGGCTTAATGCCCAGGTGGCTTCGCCGCGCACGGTCCAGGCCTCTGCCGACTCACGGTTGCGGGCGATCGCCTGGTCAATGGCGGCAACAGCCTCTGCTGATCGCCCTAGCTTTTGCAATACCCGGCCTCGGTCGAGCCAGGCCTCAAACATCGCAGGCGTCTGACGATTGGTTTCTTGGTATAAAGCTAGGGCGGCCAACAGGTTCCCCTGCTGCTCTTCGGCATTGCCCTTGCAGCGCACGGCCTCGGGATAGTAGGTGCTGTAGGCCAAGGCATCGTTGCAGGACACAATGGCTTCAAGGGGACGTTTGAGCGAAATCAGAGTCTTGCAGCGCCCCAGATGGGCAGGGGCATAGTCGGGCTGGGTTTCGACCGCTTCATCGTAGGTGTCGAGGGCGTCGGGGTAGCGGCCCTTGTCCCACAGGAGATCGCCCTGGCCCACCTGATAGGCGGCCTTCTGCTCCGGGAGCAGCAGCAGGCCCAAGTCAGCTACCAAGGTCGGTGTTCTAGCCTTTTGAAAGGGCATAGCCGCTCCTACGGGGTTGGGTTCAAAGGCAACCGTCAGACCACTGCGCCAGATTATCCAGCTCAGGCCCAGGGCCCCGAGCAGGCCACCGGCCACCAGCGATCGCGCCCTGGGCCTGAATTTGTCCACTGAGGCTGAGGCCAGCGGTAGCACTGCATCTGGAACGCCGCCGTTGCTAAAAGCTAGATCTACCGGGAATAAAGATGTGGAGTTGTCATCGTCGACGAAGGCCGTAGGTTCTGAGGTCTCGATGGGGCCAAGGGAGGTGTCGTCGTGATCGCCGGGAAAGGTCGGCCCGCGACCATAGGCGCCCTTCATCCAGGTTTGGTAAATTTGGCTGCCCACTAGCCCATGCAGGGGGTTGGGCAAGTCTTGCAGCGCCCCTAGGGCCTCCTGGGCAGTGGGGTAGCGATCGCGAAAGTCGTAGCGCACCATTTTGTCGAGCACCGCCACCAGTGACGATGACACCTCTGGGGCGTGTTGGCGCCAGGCTAGCTCGCTGGTAACCGGGTCTTCTTCAATTTTTTGGGGGTGCAGCCCTGTCAGGGCTCGAATTCCCAGAATGCCCACGGCATAGACGTCGCTGCTAAACCGGGGCTTGCCAGCGTACTGCTCATTGGGCATATAGCCATGGGTGCCAATGGCCACAGTGATATTGGTGGCCCCGGTTTCGGCATCGAGCAGCGGCGAAGAGGTTACCTGTTTCACGGCCCCAAAGTCAATCAGCACCAGTTTGCCGTCGCTGTGGCGGCGAATCAGGTTAGAGGGCTTGATATCGCGGTGAATCACCTGCTGGCGATGCACAAAAGAAAGGATCTCAAGCACCTCCTGCAGCAGCAGCACCACTCGCGTTTCTGACCAGGGCTTGCCCTCCTCCACCTGGCGATTGAGGCGACTGCCCTCGATGTATTCTTGGGCCAGATAAAACTCCTGATCTTCTTCAAAGTGGGCCATCAGAGCAGGAATCTGAGGATGATTACCCAACTGATAGAGCACCCTGGCCTCAGTATCGAAGAGGCGGCGAGCCATGTCGAGGGTGCCGGTGTCTTTGTCCTGCACTTTGAGCTGTTTGATCACGCACCGGGGATGGTTCGGCAGGTGGATATCAGTCACTAAGAAAGTGCGGCTGAACCCCCCTGACCCCAGTCGCCGGACAACCTGATATCTCCCCCCCAGTAGTGCTTGCTCCATGCTGCTCAGCATCTTGTTGTCAGCCTGGTAATTAGACCCTAGCTCTAGCACCGCAGACCCAGCTGCACAGCCCCTAGACCCACAGAACTTTTTGGCTAGCTCACGGGTCGCCAATGGCCTGCGATAGAACTATATTTCACCTGGCTTTAGGGATCTGACCAGCCCACACAGTTGTAGATTTGTCCCATGGATTTGCCACGGTGATGGGGTACGAAAACTTGCCACACCAATGTACCAGTCTAAGTGTATGTCTTGGGGACGCTACTGAAATGACCCCAGCGGGTAACCTAGGGAGTGCTTACGAACCCTTCACCGTAGCTTATTCTAAGTTTCAGAGACAAGTTTTGCTGACCCTACCGCCCCAAACATTTTCCATACCGTCACGTTGCATCACCTCCGTTTCGTTGCCGCTGCTTCTATGCCACAGACCTCCTCCCTAGATCCTGAGATGTACCTGGCCGTGCTCAGCCACCTGCCAGAGGCGGTGATTGTGGTTGACCAGGTTGGCACCCCGGTGTTTTGCAACGCCGCCGCTGAGAGCCTGCTGCCAGGGGGCATAGCTGGCCTCGGCCAAATCAGTGAAACCGCTGCATACCAATTGCTAGACTGCCACCAGCAGCCCATTGACACCCCAGCACTTCCTCTCAGTCGAGCGCTGGCGGGCCAGCACCTGCACAACGAAGCGCTACTGCTGGCCGTGGGTTCCCCCGCTCACACCCGTTGGGTAGCGGTCACCACCTGTCCCTACTCCGGGCCAGGGCCAGGCACGGCCCTGCTTACCCTGAGGGATATCTCTAGCCGTAAGCATCACGAGACCGAGCTACTCACGCAAGGGCTCTACGACGCCCGCACCGGCCTGCCCAACCGACCGCTGTTGATGGATCGTATGGGCCACGCCCTGGCCCGTGCCCAACGTCACTCCCACGGGCTAATGGCGCTGCTGCTGATCGATGTGAATATGGTCAAGTTGAGCGACAGCGCCCCGGCCGCAGACTCGGTTGACAAGCTACCGACTGAGTTAGGGGCTAGGCTCCAGGCCGAGGTCGGCCCCCAGGCCACCGTTGCCCGCCTGGAGGGCAATCAATTCGTGATTTTGCTGGAAGACATGGCCACTGGCTCTACGGCTATTGATCTAGCCGAGCAGGTGTATGCCGCCATTACCCGGCCGTTTTTGCCGCAGCAGCTACGGGGCAATGCCAGTATCGGCATTGCCCTCGGCCCCGGCAACTATCAAAACGCCAACGACTGGCTCCACGATGCCGATATTGCCCTAGCTCAAAGCAAAACCTGTCTCGGCCAGAGTTGGCAGATGTTTGACAACTCGCTGTGGATGCAGCAAGACCTCAAACTGCAAACCGAAATTGACCTGCGCCAGGCCATCGAACGGGGTGAGCTGCGGCTGCACTATCAGCCGATTGTCACCATTAACAACCAAGAAATTTGCGGCTTTGAGGCCCTAGTGCGGTGGCAACACCCCACCCGAGGTCTGCTGATGCCGGGGGAATTTATTCATATTGCCGAGACCACCGGGTTGATTATTCCCTTGGGTGGGTGGGTGCTGGCGGAAGCCTGCCGGCAGATGCAGGCGTGGACAGAGCAATACCCAGCCATGGCCGCCTTTACGGTCAGCGTCAATATGTCGAGCAAGCAGTTTTCTCAGCCAGACCTGGTGGCAGAGATTCAGCGCATCCTCTTGGAAACTGGCTTTTCGGCCCATCGGCTTAAAATTGAAATGACCGAGGGGGTGCTGATCGACCACTCTGACTCGATTATTGCCATTTTGGAGCAGATTAAGGCCCTGGGCATCAAACTGCTGGTGGATGACTTTGGCACGGGCTATTCATCCTTGAGCTATCTGCACCGCTTTCCCTTCGACTGCTTAAAAATTGATCGTTCGTTTATTGAAAACGCCGACCAAGACTTTGAAAAGCTGGAAATTTTGCAGTCGGTGGTGCGCCTAGCCTGGAACCTGGGGCTGGACGTGGTGGCCGAAGGCATTGAAACTTCGCGCCACCATGCCCAGCTCAAAGCGCTGCGCTGCGAACTGGGTCAGGGGTATCTGTTTTCTCATCCCCTTGCCCCGGATGGGATAGAGGCTATGATGACGGGGAAAATTGCCCAGGTTCTAGACTCGACCACAGCCCCCTAGGCGCAACTCAACTTAACCGACCATGCTGATTCGGAAATTGCTCGACTGCCCAGAATTTACTGCTGGTGACGGCACCCGGCTGCGGGAGCTGCTGCACCCCGACAAACAGGTGATTGATCTGCGCTACAGTCTGGCCCACGCGGTGGTGCCAGTGGGTCAGGTGACTACCCCCCATTCGCTGGCCACCTCAGAGGTCTACTACATACTGACAGGGCAGGGCGAAATGTACATTGATGGGGAGACGAGCCGGGTCGAGCCGGGGGATGCGGTGTACATTCCGCCCCAGGCTCGTCAATACATTCGCAATGTCGGTGACGGCCCGCTGGTGTTTATTTGCCTGGTCGACCCCGCCTGGCGTCAGGAGGATGAGCGGGTGTTTGACCCGATCTAGGGCCGGGGGTAGCCCCATCAATTGGCCCTCAGGGCTGGCCAATTGAGTTTCTGGAACGGCAAATGTTAAGGCCTATATGCTTTAGGTCTAGGCTCAAGTCAGCCTGCGGTAGGATGACCGCAGGCGTTGTTTGAGTTTCTTGGTGGCCGCTATGTCTGTATCCACAACTGCACTACAAGAGGTACGTCAGCGCGATCGCGCCTTTCTAGAAACCCACAACCCCTACGAGCGACTCCAGGCGCTGCACGAAATTTGGCCAATTGTAGCCGATAAATACGGCGATACCGTGGCGCTCAGCGACCCCCACGGGCAGCCCGCCGCTACCCTCACCTATCGCCAGCTGGCCGAGGCCATTCGCACCTTCGCCAGCGGCTTGCAGGCCCTGGGCATAGCCAACCGCGCCCACGTGGCTCTGTTTGCCGACAATAGCCACCGCTGGTTTATTGCTGACCAAGGCATTATGACCGCCGGGGGCATGAATGCCGTACGCAGCGCCACCGCCGATAAAGAGGAGCTGCTCTATATCGCCGAGCACAGCGAGAGCACCGTGCTGGTGGTAGAGACCGTGGCCCTGCTGAACCAGCTGCATGACCGCCTCAATACCCTGCCTATTTCCCTGATCATTTTGCTGTCCGACGAAGCTCCCCCGGAAGACAATCTCAAGATTCTCAACTTTGGCCAGCTGATGGCCCTGGGGGCCGAGCACAGCTATACCCCGGTGACGATCAAGCCCGAAGACACCGCGACTCTGATCTACACCTCCGGCACCACCGGCCAGCCCAAGGGGGTGATGCTCAGCCACCGCAACCTACTGCACCAGATCAACACCCTCGAGTCGGTGGTGCAGCCTGAGCCGGGCGATCGCGTGGTGAGCATTTTGCCCTCCTGGCACAGCTTTGAGCGCACCGCCGAATACTTTTTGCTGTCGCGGGGCTGTACCCAGACCTACAGCAGCATTCGTCACCTCAAGGCCGACCTCAAGGCCACCAAACCCCAGTACATGGTAGGGGTACCCCGGCTGTGGGAGTCGATCTATGAAGGGGCACAAAAGCAGTTTCGCGAGCAAAGCCCCGGCAAGCAAAAGCTGATTTTCACCTGTTTTGGCCTCAGCCAGCGCTACGTCGAAAACCTCTGGCGCTGGCAGGATATGAAAATCGACGAGCCAGAGATTTCTCCCGTGGCGCGGCTGGGGTCAGGGGTGATGGCCCTGGTGCTGTGGCCCCTGCATCAGCTGGGCAAAAAGCTGGTCTACGGCAAAGTGAGCCAGGCCACTGGCGGGCAGGTCAAGCAGCTGATCAGCGGCGGCGGCTCCCTGGCTCGGCACATCGATATTTTCTTTGAGATCATCGGCGTGCAGCTGGTGGTGGGCTACGGCCTGACCGAGACTGCTCCGGTGCTTTCGGCCCGCCGCCCCTGGCGCAACCTGCGCGGAGCCGCCGGACAACCGATCCCCTTTACCGAAATCAAAATTGTCGACCTTGAGACCCGCCAGGAGCTACCCCAGGGTGGCCAGGGCCTAGTGCTGGCGCGCGGCCCGCAGGTGATGGCGGGCTATTACCGCAACCCCGAAGCCACCCAAAAGGCCATCGACTCCGAGGGCTGGTTTGACACCGGCGACCTGGGTTGGATCAGCCGCGACGGCAATGTGGTGCTCACCGGCCGGGCCAAAGACACCATCGTGCTCACCAATGGCGAGAATATTGAGCCTCAGCCGATCGAAGATGCCTGCATTCGCAGTAAGTACATCGACCAGATCATGCTGGTAGGTCAAGATCAGCGATCGCTCGGGGCCCTGATCGTTCCCAATGTGGACGCGCTCCAGGGCTGGGCCGCCAGCCAATCTCTGTTCATTGCGGTACCCGGCGATGACACCCCCGCCCCTACCAACTGCATCGCCATCACTCTCGATGACGAACGGGTGCAAAAGCTGTTTCAGGGCGAGCTGGCCCGCGAGGTCAAAGACCGCCCTGGCTACCGCCCCGATGATCGCATTGGCCCCTTCCGCCTGGTGCTAGAGTCCTTCTCCATTGAAAATGGCCTGCTCACCCAGACCCTAAAAGTGCGCCGCCCTGTGGTTACGTCACGGTATCGCGATATGATTGACGCGATGTTTGCGTAGCTGCAGGTGGTGTGAAGACTTCACCAATCTGCGGCTGTGCCCTGAGAAACAGTCCGGCCCCGAGCATTGATGGCCGTAGTCGGTATTGGTGATTTCTTTACTAAAGTCAAAGATTATGGATGAGAATCAAGCGCTGCTGCTCAAGCGAGTAGTCAATATCAAGGCGATCGTCACCCCCCTGTGGAAAGAAGAGGCCCAAAAGCAGCTGCAAGCCCAGATCAACCAGGTTGATGGTCGTTTGCAGCAGCTGGAAATGCAGGGCCAGCGCATGGTTTCTGAGCTGCAAAAACAAACGGAAACCCAGCCCGGCAGCGCGGCGGCCATACAGCAGCAGATGGGCAATATTCAAAACCAGCTCAACCAAGATAAGAGCAAGCTGCTCCAGCAAAAAAACCAGAGCCTCCAGCAGCTCCAAGAGGTGCAGACCATAGCGGTCGACGCCGAAGTCGATCAGGGCAAAGTCGAGAGCTTTTTTAACGTCTCTGTCGGCGACAACCTGGTGAAAAAACTCCAGGTCGAAATCTTGATCAAAGACGGCGTGATTCAAGAAATTCGCGGCGAACTCTAGGGGCTGTGATCAGCTGTCATCAATATAGTTGCGTATGGTCCAAGGCTCAAAGGTTACAGCCCCTAGACTGTTTTTTGGGGTGGGCGTGGCAGGGCTTATCCCACAAGGGTTTTGGTCGTAATTGATGACACGCCCTAGAGCATTGGTACAGTAGGGCTAAAAACCCAGTTTCTTCATCGCTGCTCTGACGACATGTCCAGCCTGCTGGCCCAGAAACCGGGTTTCTGTACCGGCGGTCTAGGTCAGCTCTCCGTCCCCTCTCAGGGGGGGGCAGCGTGATCCCAAATCTTAGTGATTTTGATTACTTACGCCAGAAAGGTTTCAGCCTTAGGGATAAAATAATCCCTGGCGCTATGCTGCCCTATTGTCATAAACCTGTTTCGGAAGCCACCTCCATGATTCGCGAAGTCTTCATGCCCGCCCTCAGCTCAACGATGACCGAAGGCAAAATTGTGTCTTGGGTAAAGGCCCCCGGCGACAAGGTTGAAAAGGGTGAAACGGTAGTGGTCGTCGAGTCAGACAAGGCCGACATGGATGTGGAGTCATTTCACGAGGGTATATTGGCTGCCATTGTGGTGGAGGCGGGGGGCACCGCCCCAGTGGGTGAGGCGATCGCCCTGCTGGCCGAAACCGAAGCCGAAATCGAAGCCGCCCAACAGCAGGCCGCCGCTAAAGCTGGCACCGCTGGAGGTGAGGCTGCCGCCGCCCCTGCCGCTGTGGCTGTGTCTAAAGCCCCTGCTCCCGCTGCCCAAAACGGTGCGTCCTCTAGCGGCGGTAGTGGACGAGTGGTGATTTCTCCCCGCGCCCGCAAGCTAGCTAAAGAGCTTAAGGTTGACCTGGCCAGCCTCCAGGGCAGCGGCCCCCACGGCCGTATTGTGGCCCAAGATGTGGAGTTGGCGGCGGGCAAGGCCCCTACCCCCAGCGGCCCGGTGTCGGCCCCGCCTGTTCCGGTGACTAGCGCCCCGACCCCCAGTGCCGCTCCCGCTGCCCCGGCTCCCAGCGCTGCGCCCCTGGGCCAGGTGGTGGCTTTCAACACCCTGCAAAAGGCCGTCATCAACAACATGAATGCCAGCCTGGGGGTGCCCATTTTTCACGTGGGCTACACCATCACCACCGACGCCCTCGACGGCCTCTACAAGCAGATCAAGTCTAAGGGCGTGACCATGACCGGCCTGCTAGCCAAGGCTGTAGCCGTTACGCTGCAAAAGCATCCGCTGCTGAATGCGGCCCATACCGACCAGGGCCTTCAGTACCGGGCTGGCATCAACATCGCCGTGGCGGTGGCCATGGAAGGGGGCGGCCTGATCACCCCCGTGCTTAAAAACGCCGACCAGTACGATATTTACTCGCTTTCTCGCACCTGGCGCGATTTGGTGGAGCGATCGCGCTCGAAGCAGCTTCAGCCCGACGAGTACAACTCGGGCACCTTTACCCTGTCGAACCTGGGCATGTTTGGGGTCGACCGTTTTGACGCCATTCTACCGCCGGGGCAGGGGTCGATTTTGGCGATCGGGGCCTCGCGCCCCACGGTGGTGGCCACCGCCGACGGCCTCATGGGCGTCAAGCGGCAGATGCAGGTCAACATCACCTGCGATCACCGCATCATCTACGGGGCCGATGCCGCCGCCTTCCTCAAAGATCTGGCCAACGTAATTGAGAACAATCCCCAGTCTCTGACTCTCTAACAATGAACGAGTGATGAACTCAGTCGATCTGGCCTTTTTGCCCGCCCTCGAACAAGCGCGGCTGATTCGTAACCGGGAGATTTCGCCCCTAGAGCTAGTCGAACTCTATCTAGAGCGTATTGAGCGACTCAACCCGGCCCTGGGGGCCTACGTGACGGTGATGGCGGAGCAGGCGCTGGCCGACGCCAGGGCTAAAACCGAGCATCTGGCCAGCCACCCCGACGACCTGCCGCCGCTGTTTGGGGTGTCGGTGTCGGTCAAAGACCTCAACCCCGTGGAGGGAGTGGCTTGTGCCTACGGCGTCAAGGCCGCCTGCGATCGCATCGCCAACCAAGACGACTATATCGTCAGCCAACTGCGTCAGGCGGGCCTGGTGATTTTGGGTAAAACCGCCACCTCCCAGCTGGGCTCGCTGCCTTACACCGAGCCACCGGGGTTTCCCCCTGCCCGCAATCCGTGGAATCTAGACTATACGCCGGGAGGGTCGAGCGGCGGCGGTGCAGCGGCTCTGGCGGCGGGGCTGTGCGCCATTTCCCAGGGGTCTGACGGCGGCGGGTCACTGCGAGGGCCAGCCTTTTGCTGCGGGCTGGTGGGCATGAAGGCGGCCCGAGGCCGGATTAGCTTTGCGCCGGTGGGAGAGCGGCTCAACGGCCTGGCGATCAACGGCCCCCTAGGGCGCACTGTAGCCGATACCGCCGCGCTGCTCGACGTACTCAGCGGCTACGAGGTGGGCGATCCCTACTGGCTGCCCGAGCCCGAGCCAACGTTTCTGGCTGGCCTGGGCAACCCACCCAAGCCCCTGCGCATTGGCTATGTGACCCGCCTTGACCCCATCGGCGACATTGACCCGGTCTGTTGCCAGGCGATCTACGAAACCGTGCAGAAAGTTGAAGACCTGGGCCACACCGCCGAAGAAGTTACCTTTCCCGACCTCGAAGATTTAATTCAACCGTTCACTGTAGTGTGGGAGTGCGTCATCGCCGAGGTGGGGGTGCCCTGGGTGGTGCTCGAAAAAATGAACCGCTGGCTCTACTGGCGGGCCTGGCGCATCAACAGCGGCGCGTATCTGCGGGCGGTGGCGAAGCTCCAGCGGGTGGCCCGCCAAATCGTGCAGTTTTGCCAGCCCTACGATGTGCTGATCATGCCGGTGTACATGCACCCGGCGATCAAAGTCGGCGAATGGAAAGGGCTGCGATCGCCCAAAATTCTCGAAAACGTGATCAACTGGGTGGCTCCCTGCCCGCCCTTCAATGCCAGCGGCCAGCCCGCTCTGGCCATCCCCACCGGGTTTGCCCCCAGCGAATTGCCGGTGGGGGTGCAGCTGGTCGGTCGTCCCGCCGACGAGGCTACAATTTTGGCCTTGGCGGCTCAGCTAGAGCAGGCCAGTCCCTGGAGCCACCAGCGACCGGCCTTCGCTACGGAAGGGGCTTAGGGCCGAGTAGGTTCGAAAACCATAAACAAAACCAGGGCCGCGATCGCGGCCCTAGTTTTGCGCCTATGAGGTTTTGCATCCCCTAGGCCTTGGCAGCAGGCTCAAACTTGTGGGCGTGGTCTTGCAGCAGCGAGCTGACCTGGCTGAGCACGTTGTCGCCCGTTTTCTTTTGAATGGTCTGGCGGTCGGGGTAGAAGTCGGGTTGGTCGACGTTGCGGGCAATGGCCTGCTGCACCTGGCTGGCAATCAGGTCAGATAGCTCACCGCGGGCCGACTCACGCTGGAAGTTGGCTCCCTCTTCAGTGGTGGCATAGAGGGGCGGTAGGCGGTTGAGCGCATAGGCGGCAATGTCCCCTAGATCCAGGGTTTTGTCGGAGTTAGACTCGATCTCAGCCACCCGTGAAATGGCCTCGGTCAGCACCAGTTCTTCCATGACGTTGATGAACTGCTTGCGAGGTACAGCAACCACTTCGCCCGTGAGCAGGGCTCCCATGAGGCGGTCGAGGGCCATGTATTCTTCAATGGAAAGCTCCGCAGCGGTGTCGCAAATGCGGCCAACTTCTGCTTCCATGGCGGGGGTTAGGTAGCCGTCTTGCAGGGCTTGCTCAACAATTTTTTCAATAGTCATTTGGCTAAACACTCCATAAAACTGGTGGATTAACGGCTTTTGCTGGGATCAGGGGGCTGGAATATCAACAGGGGAGGTATCCACCTGGGTTTATTGTGCCCCAATCGATTGGGCAGGCTACAGGACAAATATGAAGACTGCCTAGGGGGAAAATGACGAATTACGAATTACGAATATTTTAGAAAGCCAATCGCCTGTTTCCAAATTTGGTGCTTGCTCTGGTCTTCGGTTTCTAGGCAAATGCATTGGGGATCTTGCCAAACAACCCGGCCCGATATTAAGTCGCCGCTAAGGAGCTTGACCTCAACGGTGGCTTTGTCTCGAATCAGGGTTTGGACTTGACGAACGCTGGGAAAACCAGTGGCAAACTCTTGGGACATGGGGCTAGGTCAGTGAACTCATGCTGGTCTTACGTTACCCTTTCCCGCCGGGTTAGGCGACAGGTTGAGGGAATTTGTTAAGGAAGGCGAGGGGATGGGGGGTAGACGAGGAAGCTAACGGACGAGCCAATAGACAAAGTCCCAGCGTCATTCCCGCGTAGGCGGGAATCTAGCCTAGAGCGTTCACCCTATCTGCTAACTGATTTTGATGCAAATTCCTAACGGGTTCTGGCTCCCCATTTTTATTGAGTCAATATTTGGTCAATAATGGAGTTCTCTCAGTAGGCGATCGCGGACTATGGAATTTAGCAAGTACCACGGACTGGGCAACGACTTTATCTTGGTGGACAATCGCCACCGATCAGAGCCGGTGCTGACTCCAGAGCAGGCGGTGACTTGGTGCGATCGCCACTTTGGCATTGGCGCTGACGGTGTAATCTTTGCCCTGCCGGGGCAGGGGGGCACCGACTACACCATGCGCATCTATAACTCCGACGGCTCAGAGCCAGAGATGTGCGGCAACGGCATTCGCTGTCTGGCCAAGTTTTTAGAAACCCTAGAAAGCGATGATGGCGAAGCCCCCCAGGCGCCCCACACCTACCGAATTCACACCCTGGCGGGGCTGATTTCGCCTACCCTTCAGCCCGATGGACAGGTGACGGTGGACATGGGGCCGCCCTATCTGTTAGCACAGGAAATTCCCACCACCCTGGCGGCGGGTGAGAAGGTGGTGGATCTACCGCTGACCGTGGCCGATCAGACTTGGACGGTGACCTGCGTGAGCATGGGCAATCCCCACTGCATCACCTTTGTCGAAGATGTTGAAGCGATCGCCCTAGCCACCCTCGGCCCCCAGTTTGAGCATCACCCGGCGTTTCCCCAGCGTATCAACACCGAGTTCATTCAGGTGGTGCGGCCCGACTATTTGAAAATGCGGGTGTGGGAGCGGGGGGCTGGCATTACCCTGGCCTGCGGCACCGGGGCCTGCGCCTCGCTGGTGGCGGGGGTGTTGAATGGAAAGTGCGATCGCGCCGCCACCGTAGAACTGCCAGGCGGCCCGCTGCACATCGAATGGCGCGCCGCCGACAACCGGGTCTATATGACTGGCCCGGCGGAACTCGCGTTTCAGGGAAGTCGGTAGGGGGGCGGGTGTTGGGTATACGGTGCACGGTATACGGTGCACGGCTCGATCCGTAAACCGCAAACCGTACACCGCATACCCCGTCCCCTATCCCCGGTTGCTCTCGCCTTAGCGCTTAACTAAAATGCCGTGCAGTCCGACGGCTCTGGCCCCTTCTAGATCATCGGTTTTACTGTCGCCTACGTGCCAGGCCTGGCTGGCCTCGCAGCCGTGCTTTTGCAGGGCGGTGGCAAAGATTAACGGATCGGGCTTAGCGGCTCCCGCCTCGGAAGAAATGGTAATCGAGTTGAAAAAGCCGTCCAGACCGAGCGCTTCTAACACCGCGTAGAGCCGCGTGTCGAAGTTTGAAATCACCCCTAGGGCGATGCCGCGCCGCCGCCAGCGCTCTAGGGCGGGGGGCACGTCGGGGTAGAGCACCCAGGGTTTGGCCGTGGCAAAGTGGGCATAGAGGTCAGCAAAGAAACTATCAAAATCGACAAAGCTATCCAGCACCCCAGCGCTGCTGAAGGTCTGCTGGGCAATCACCCGCCACCAAAGATATTCTTGCTCGGGCACCTGGGCTGGGTCGCTGCCGGGAAAGACCATCTCTGGGGCCGCCATAAAGGCGCGAAAAAAGGCCTGGTTGAGGGCGACGGGGTCGGCGGCAATGCCGTGGTGCTGGGCCAGGTCGGTGTAGACCTGGCCGACGCTGCCTGCCACCCCAAACAGGGTGCCAACGGCATCTAAGAAAATTACCCGAGGCTGGGTGGTGGTGGCCATGGGCAGCACAGTCGCAGAAACTCAACAGCTTTAGCTTAAAGGCAAAGCTGCCGTTTGCAGCACCCCTGAGGATAACCTGTCTACAGAGACGGTGCTCTCAAGGCTGTCCGAGTTTTGCCCGCTAGGCTTCGCTGTAGGCATCCATGCCGATGCAGGAGCAGACTAGGTTGCGATCGCCATAGGCCTGATCAATGCGATTCACCGCTGGCCAAAACTTAGCGCTGCGGGTAAACGGCGTCGGGAAAACCGCCTGCTCGCGGCTGTAGGGCCGATCCCAATCAGACACCAGATCGGCAGCGGTGTGGGGGGCATATTTCAGTAGGTTATGCTCTCGGTCAGCCTTGCCGATTTCAATGGCGCGAATTTCTTCACGAATGGCGATCATGGCGTCGCAGAAGCGGTCTAACTCCGCCTTTGACTCGCTCTCGGTTGGCTCCACCATCAGCGTGCCCGCCACCGGCCACGACATCGTTGGCGGGTGAAAGCCGTAGTCGATCAGGCGCTTGGCCACGTCTTCTACCCCGATATCGACAGATTTTTTAAACGGGCGTACATCGAGAATGCACTCGTGGGCCACCCGCCCATTCTGCCCGGTGTAGAGAATGTCGTAGTGCCCCCTCAGACGCTGGGCCATGTAGTTGGCGTTGAGAATGGCGACCTCTGTAGCCCGCCGCAGCCCCGCGCCGCCCATCATGGCGATGTACATCCACGAGATCGGCAGAATGCTGGCGCTGCCCCAGGGGGCCGAGGTCACAGCGCCAATGCCCTCGTCGCCGCTGACGCCCGCCACCAGGCTGTGCCCCGGCAGGTAGGGCACCAGGTGTGCCTTTACCCCAATCGGCCCCACCCCTGGCCCGCCGCCGCCGTGGGGAATGCAGAAGGTTTTGTGCAGGTTGAGGTGGCAGACATCGGCCCCAAAGTCGGCGGGGCGGCAGAGGCCCACCTGGGCATTCATATTGGCCCCATCCATGTAGACCTGACCGCCGTGGGCGTGAATGACCCCACAGATTTCGGCAATGCCCGCCTCAAACACCCCGTGGGTGGAGGGGTAGGTGACCATCAGCGCCGCCAGGTTCTTGCCGTGTTTCTCGGCCTTGGCCTCTAGATCGGCCACGTCAATGTTGCCCTCGTCATCGCAGGCGACGGGGACGACTTTCATGCCGGCCATCACGGCGCTGGCGGGGTTGGTGCCGTGGGCCGACTGGGGAATTAGACAGACCGTGCGGTGGGTGTCCCCCCGCTGCCGGTGGTACTCGCGGATCACCAGCAGCCCTGCATATTCGCCCTGGGCACCGGCGTTGGGCTGAAGGGAAACGCCGGCGAATCCGGTGATTTCGGCCAGCCAGGTTTCTAAATCTGTGAATAACTGCCGGTAGCCCTGGGATTGATCAGCGGGGGCGAAGGGGTGAATCTGGCCAAACTCCGGCCAGGTGATGGGCACCATCTCGGCGGTGGCGTTGAGCTTCATGGTGCAAGACCCTAGGGGAATCATCGCCGTCGCTAGGGAGAGATCTTTGTTTTGCAGGCGATAGATGTACCGCAGCATCTCGGTTTCGGAGTGGTAGCGGTGGAAGGTGGGGTGGGTGAGGTAGGGGGAGGTGCGGGTGAGTGGGTGAGTGGGTGAGTGGGTGGGTGGGTGAGTGGGTGAGTGGGTGAGTTTTGAGTTGGGGTCTCCGGTGAAGACGGTGAGCAGGTCTTGGAGATCGGCGTCGGTGACGGTTTCGTCGAGGGCAACGACGAGGGTTTCGGCATCGAGCACGCGGAGGTTGATGCGGTGGTCGGTGGCGCGGGCGAGGATGGCGGATTGGGCGTCGCCGACGGTGACGCGGAGGGTGTCGAATACGGGTGCGTTGCCCAGGGTAAACCCGGCGGCGGTGAGGGCAGCGGCGAGGGTTTGGGTTTGGGTTTGGATGCGGGTGGCGATCGCCCTCAACCCCTCCGGCCCGTGATACACCGCGTACATGCTGGCCATGATCGCCAGTAGCACCTGGGCGGTGCAGATATTGCTGGTGGCGGCGTCGCGGCGAATGTGCTGTTCGCGGGTTTGCAGGGTGAGGCGTAGGGCGGGCTGGCCGTAGGTGTCTTTAGAGACGCCCACCAGGCGGCCGGGCAGTTTGCGGGCAAAGACGTTGCGGGTGGCAAAGAAAGCGGCGTGGGGGCCACCGTAGCCCAGGGGCACACCAAAGCGCTGGGTGTTGCCCACCACAATGTCAGCCCCAAACTCGCCGGGGGGGCGCAGCAGGGTGAGGCTGAGCAGGTCGGCGGCGACGGTGACCAGAGCCTTGGCGGCGTGGGCCTGGGCGGCGAAATCTTCGTAGTCGTAGATCGCTCCGTCGGTGGCGGGGTATTGCAGCAGCACGCCAAAGACGGGGGTGTCGAAGTTGAAGCTCCGGTGGTCGCCCACCATCACCTCAATGCCCAGGGGCAGGGCGCGGGTTTTGACCACCTCGATGGTTTGGGGGTGGCAGGCGGCGGAGACCCAGAAGGTGTTGGCGTCTTTCTGCTTGCGGGCGTTAAAGGCCAGGGTCATGGCCTCGGCGGCGGCGGTGCCCTCGTCGAGCAGCGAGGCGTTGGCAATCTCCATGCCGGTCAGATCGCTCACCAGGGTTTGGAAGTTGAGCAGCGCCTCTAGCCGCCCCTGGGAAATTTCGGGCTGGTAGGGGGTGTACTGGGTGTACCAGCCGGGGTTCTCCAGCACATTGCGCTGGATCACGGGCGGGGTAATGGTGTTGGCGTAGCCAAGGCCAAGGTACGATCGCCACACCTGGTTTTGGCTGGCCAGCATCTTCAGCTGGGCGAGAGCTGCGGCCTCGTCTAGCCCCTCGGCCAGGTTGAGCTGCTGCTTGAGGCGAATGCTCGCGGGCACGGTGGCGCTGATTAACTCATCCAGCGAGTTGTAGCCCAAGTCTGCCAGCATGGCGGCGGTGGCGGTGGCATCTGGCCCCAGGTGGCGGGCCACAAAGGGGCTGAGGGATGGGGCCTCGGCGGCGGTGCCGTTAGCGCCCGGAGCTGGGGTGGCGGTGCTGGCTGCTTGGCTCGACGCTGTGCCGGTCTCTGTGCTCGTCTCTGGAAAAAGTTGTGTCATGCCCGTTTGCGGATGGCTCCAAAATCAACAGGGTGGAATTGGTCAACAGGATGGAATCGGTGGTGCCCAGGGAGAGAGCCAGTCTTGTTCATATCTTGAAACATCTGGGGCAAATTTGCTGCTCCCTGGGCACAGGTTGGTTAGGGCTAGGCCAGCTGGCTGACAAAGGGCAGTATAGCGGCGGCGGTGGCCTGGGGCTTTTCGAGATGGGGCACGTGGCCGCACTGGGGAATCCAAACTAGCTGGCTGGCGGCGATCGCACTCTCAAACCGCCGCGCATCCTTGGTGCCCAAAATCTTATCCTGCTGGCCCCAGATCACCAGGGTAGGACAGGCGATTTGGGGAATTTTGGCGGTCAAAAAGTTATAGCCGCCACTTTTGGTAAAGGCGATCAGCGATTCTTTCCAGCCGGGGCACAGCAGGTGCAGGGCGGCGCACAGCTCGGCATCGGCGGTGACAAAGGTTTTGTCAAAGTAGGCCTGGCGGCTGATGCCGCGCCGCACCCTGGGGTTGCGCAAAAAGGCCGTGGCCCAGCCGTCGAGCGGCGGCACCATCAGGCTACCCATGGCGGGGCCAGCCGCAAAGCCAGCGGCATCGATCAGCACCAGCCCGGCCACGGCTTCGGGGTAGGTGAGGGCAAAGTCGATGGCGGCGGCCCCGCCCATGGAGGCCCCCACCAGCACCACGGGGCGGCCAATGTGCTGCTGCCAAAAGCTGTGCAGGTGCAGCTTGATCGCACCGGGAGAGAGATTGGGGGTGAGGGTGCGATCGCTAAACCCAAACCCCAGCAAATCTACCGCCCAGGCGCGCGGGGCCAGCAGCGGCAGCAGGCGACGAAACTCAAACAGCGAACTGTCAAAACCGTGGATCAACAACAGCGGCGGCTGACTAGCTCCATCCTCAGCGGCCACGTAGGCGGTAGGAATCGGAGTTTCCAGCAGCGGCGTTTTCACCGCCGCTAGCTGCACCCTCGCGGCCATGTCAACGGAGGTAGCTTCGCTCAGGCCAGCAGCGGCGGCAGGCAGCACAGACACAGTCATAGGGCAACAAAAGGATTTAGCAGCTGCTGCATGATCTCATAGATTTTGGGGTGTTGGGTCTCGGGTCTCGGGTCTCGGGTCTCGGGTCTCGGGTCTCGGGTTTACGGTTTCGCCTGACACCTGAGACCTAACACCTGAGACCTAACACCTGATACCCCTCCCCTACTCATGCAAATGAATCATGTGCGAACCGATGGCGATGCCGTACTGGCTATAGATATCCTGGCCCAGCAGACCGTAGCTGCCGCCGATCGCCACCTTCACCTGCTCGCGGCGCAGCCCGCCCAGCTCGACGTTGACTACGCCCACGGGTAGCGTCACCACGCTGCCATCGGCGATTCTGGCCTTGGTTTCGCCCACCACCGTAACCCCCACTGCCTGGGCCATCTCAGCGGTAATCAGCGTGCCCGTGGCCCCGGTGTCAAACAGCATGGGGAAGGTCTGGGTGCCGCTGGCCCCCTTCAGGGTGACGCCCACCACCGGGGTGCCCCCCTGGCGGCGCTGAATGGGAATTTGGGCGGCTAAGCCCTGGGGCAATGCCGCCGTTGCCGCCGGGGCAGGCGCGGCGGCGGGGACAATATTTGCGGTGGCGCGGCGCTGGGCTGAGGCTAGGTGCTGCTTATATTCCTGGGCTTTGGTTTGGGCCTGGGCGCGGTTGGGGCTGGTAGGGGGCACCTGCTCCATCAGGGCGATCGCCTGCTGCCAGCGGCTCGCCGCCAGTTGCCAGTCGGATTTTGACTGGGCCGACTGGCCAATAGCCACGGCGCTGGTGGCTCGGTTTACGGCTTCGCGAAAGGTGTCTACAGCGGGCGGCGCTGGGGCGGGGGGAACTGGAGCGAGGGAAGCGGAGGCGGCGGGAGCTGCCTGAGCCGACAGCGCCGCCTGATCCGACGACTCTAGGGTCGGGCCGGTCAAGGACCCACCGCCAACCGACAGCCCGCAGCCCACCAGCCCCCAGGCCATAGCGCTAAGCATTAACCATCCGCTGGTCGAGGGTCTACCCATAGTTGTTGCCCTGCCTATCCCTAAACATTTCCTGATGTCAGGATGCCCGATCTGATGCAGGGGGAGGGCATCCCCCCCCTGCCTTTCTAGCTTGCCATCGCCCAGGGCTACCCGGCCCAGAGTCTGCCGCAAGCTCTGGCGCAAACTTAATCTCGCTGTAATACCTTAACTCTAGCCTTTGGCCTTAGGATAATAGCGATTCTTAGCGCTGAGTAGATTGCCATGGTTTTTCCTGATGCCCCTCCGGCAGTGCTGGTTTTAGCCGACGGTTCGGTGTTTCGGGGCTGGTCGTTTGGGGCGCCGGGCACCGTCATGGGCGAGGTGGTTTTCAACACCGGCATGACCGGATATCAAGAAGTCATGACCGACCCCAGCTACTGCGGCCAGATTGTCACCTTCACCTACCCCGAGCTGGGCAACACCGGGGTCAACCCCGACGATGAAGAGTCGAGTCGGCCCCACATTAAGGGGGCGATCGCCCGCAACATCTGCGAGATTCCCAGCAACTGGCGCTCGACCCAGTCGCTGCCCAACTACCTCAAAACCCACAAGATTCCCGGTATTTTTGGCATCGACACCCGCGCCCTCACCCGCAAGCTGCGTACCGCCGGGGCCATGAACGGGGCCATTTCTACCACCGTGCTCGACCCCGAAGAACTGCTACGCCAGCTGCAAGATGCGCCCCTGATGGCGGGCCTCAACCTGGTTGACCAAGTGACCACCGACCAGGTCTATGAATGGACTGAAGGCACCGATGCTGCTTGGGAGTTTGGCCCCACAGTGCCGCCCCTAGGCGATGAGGCCCCGCTGACGGTTGTGGCCGTCGACTTTGGGGTTAAGCGCAACATTCTGCGCCGCCTAGCCAGCTACGGCTGCCGGGTGATTGTGGTGCCCGCCAGCACTACCCTCGAGCAGATCATGAGCTACCAGCCCGACGGTATTTTTCTCTCCAACGGCCCGGGCGACCCGGCGGCAGTGACCCAAGCTCCAGAGCTGGTGCAGGCGCTGCTTGACTACTCACTGCCCACCTTTGGCATCTGCATGGGCCACCAAATTTTGGGGCTGTCGCTGGGGGCTACCACCTTTAAGCTGCGGTTTGGCCATCGGGGGCTAAACCAGCCCTGCGGCCTAGAGCAGCAGGTCGAGATCACCAGTCAAAACCACGGCTTTGCCCTAGATGCTGCTTCTATTCCGGCGGATACCGTAACCGTGACTCACCTCAATCTCAACGATCAGACCGTGGCTGGGCTAGCCCACAAAACTCTGCCCCTGTTCTCAGTGCAGTATCACCCCGAAGCTAGCCCTGGCCCCCACGATGCCGACTACCTGTTTGCCAAGTTTGTCGATACGGTGAGAACCCACCGCCAGCAGCGGCTGAGCGTCTAGGCAGAACCCTTAAGCAGAACACCTGGGCAGAAAACTCTCGATTAGATTGGCACAATTTGGCCAAACCGCTATATGCTATCTGTCTACGGTAGGGCAGCAGTTCTAGCCCCTTTGCGGTCTGGCATGGTTTTGAAACCTGCGGCCATCCCAGTTATGGTACGGTTTCACCCCTTGCAGGCAGCGGTATCCTGACCTATATTTAACGACGAAATTGGAGCACCGAGGAGGTTTCCCATCGCTGAATCTCTAACCCTGACCGTAAGCTTACGAGGCACTCGCGACGTCAGGGGAACCTATCAACTGTTTCGCCTCACGGGTCTGCTCGACGCATTTTCTGAGCCTGTTTTTCGCAAGGTGATGACTAAATACGTTGAGGCCGGGCCAAACAATATCATCTTAGATCTGGCGACTATTGATTTTGTCGATAGCTCTGGGCTGGGCGCTCTGGTGCAGCTGGTGAAAAAAGCCACCACCGACGGCGGCACGGTGCAGGTGGTGACCAACCCCCGCGTCACCCAAACCGTGAAGCTGGTGCGTCTAGAGAAGTTTTTGTCGCTACAGCCCTCGGTGGACGATGCGATCGCCAACCTCGAAAACCCGCCCAGCGAGTAGCCCTAGCGCTCTGCTGGCCTAGCTAGAGGTCTGTGTGGCTGAACTATCTACTGAATCTCCTCCTCCTAGTCTTCAGTGGCTGCTCCAGTTCAGCGCCCAAGGCTCTGGTATGGCCCTGACCCCGGAGCAGATCAACTCTCTGTCGCCCGTGGCCCTGGCCTACATTGGCGATGCCGTGTATGAGCTGTTTGTGCGGGGCCTGTTTTTGC
This sequence comes from Phormidesmidales cyanobacterium, assembly GCA_038256265.1. GTDB lineage: Bacteria > Cyanobacteriota > Cyanobacteriia > Phormidesmidales > Phormidesmidaceae > Nodosilinea. The sequence continues at coordinate 10,238 of JBBSKN010000004.1, read as the reverse complement.
TGCCGCCCAAGCGCATTCAGGCGTTTCATCAGCAGGTGGTCAACCAGGTGCGCGCCGAGCAGCAGGCCCAGCAGGTGCAGCGGCTTTTACCCTTGCTCACCGAGGCTGAGCAAGATTTGCTGCGCCGGGGCCGCAACGCGTCTTCCCGTGGCCCCCGCCGCGTCGATAGCCAAATTTACCAGCAGTCCACCGGGTTTGAGGCCCTAATTGGCTACCTTTACCTGACCGATCCGGCTCGGCTGATGGAACTGCTCGGTAGCTTAGACCTCAGCCCCTAGGAAATTTCTAGAAAGGAAAATACCAGCTTTCATCCAGTGACCATAGCGGCTGTAGGGTGGGCCCTGCCCGCCATGGGGAAACTTACACCAGCGGCGGCACGGTCAATCCTTGCAGCACCTTAGCGGCAGGAGTTAGCCCCTTGCCCTGCACCAGCACCACAAAATTCCCCAGGCCCATGGGGCTGATCAGCTGGTGCAGCCGGTCGCGCCGCTGGATGGCGAGGTTGACCGTGGCGGTGTCGCTGGCCTGAATCTGGCCCAGGGCGGCCAGGCGATCGCCCAGCCCCAGAGACATCAAAAACATGGCCTGCTGGGTGGCCCCCAGGGTCTCTAACCCGCAGCGATCGCCCTGGCGCTCTAGCGCCGTGAAGTTGACGTGGGCAGTGATGTCTTGGTGGCCTAGGTGGCTGTAGGGGTTGTCGTGGTGGGCGTGGTGGTAGTAGCACTGAAGGGTGCCCTGGGCGCGAGCGCGGCTGTAGTAGCGGCTGGCGGGGTAGCCGTAGTCAACGGTAAGCAGGTAGCCCCGGTGCAGCTTGGCGGCAACTGTTTTCATCCAGTCGAGGGCGGCCAGGTGAACTTCGGTGCGGTAGCCGGGGGCGTACTGGGGGTCGGCCAGGTCGATGCCTACAAAGTCAAAGTAGTCGGCCAGGCGCGGGGTGGATGGCGCATCTACCACCTCCAGAAGGGGCACTTCTTGCAGGGGGGCAGATGGGCTATCGGCCAGGGTGACGTAGACCTCCTGTAGCCCCGATGCGGTCATGACTACCTGGTGGACGGGCAGGGCATCGACCAGCTCGTTGGAGAAGAAACAGCCGGTGATGCTGTCGTCGGCGAGAGCCTCTAGGGTCACCCAGGCGACGCGTCCACCCCAGGGGGTGAGGCGTTTTTGCTGGGCGGCCCGCAGGCGGTCAGATTTTTCGACAATTTGGTAGTTTAGCGCCGCAAAGCAGTCGGGAGAGTGATTTTGCAGCGCCCCCAGCACAGTGGCGGCAATTAGGCCCTGCCCCGCCCCCATTTCTACCAGCTCGAAGGGATCGGGTCGGCCCAGGTGCTGCCACATTTCGGCGAACTGGGTGGCCAGCAGCTCGCCGAAGTCGTGGCCCAGGTGGGCGGCGGTGACGAAATCGCCCTCAAAGCCCAGGATGGCCTCTTTGGTGGTGTAGTAGCCGCCCCGGGGATGGTAGAGGGCCAGCTCCATGAATTCGGCAAAGGAGATGCGCTGGTGGGGCGACTGGTGGATGCGATCGCACAGCGCTCGGTAGAGGTTGGGGTTGTGGGGCATGAAGGAGGGAGTAGGAGTGAAGGGTGTTGGGTGTTGGGTGGCAGGTAGAGGGCGCGATCACCCACGGCTTTCTGCACCGCCGTAGGGCACCGCTTCTAACTTTATACGGCTGATCCTACGCCGCTTATCCTTGGAGCTGCTGTCGCAAGTTTGTCACCGAGTCTGCTACCGCCAGGCACTTGGTGCCGCGACACACCATGCCCACGGCTCCCACAGGTAGGTCTTGGCTGGGGATGAAGACGGTGGTGGGCCAGTACTCGGTTGCCAGCTCGGCGATCAATGCGGAGGCGGCTTTGACCACGGTGCCGTTATGAAACCAGTTGAGACCCGCCAGCAGGCTGGGGCAGGCGCGGGGCAGCTGCTCGATCACGGTGCCAAAGGCTTGCAGGGTGCGATCGGCCCGATCTAGGTAGGCCAAATTGTCGGTGAGCAGGGCGAGGCGCACTAGGTTGGCAACTGCCACCCCATTCGCCGCTGGAGTGGCGTTGTCTTGGTAGGGTCGCTCCTGCACCAGCAGATCGTCACCGCCCGTCGCGCTAACGTAGCCCCCATGATCGGCGCTCCAGAGCACATGGTCAAATTCTTGCTGGGTTGAGATGGCCAGCGTCAGCCAGTCGGTGGCGGTGGGGGAGACGGCCAGACTGGCCTGATGCAGGTCAATGAAGGCCTTGATCAGCAGGGCGTAGTCTTCTGACTGGGCCGGCACTTGGGGGGTGCCGTCGTAGCCCAGGCGGTGCAGGCGACTGCCGACCCACTGGTGCTGGCGAATGTGCTCGGCGGCGGCGGTGGCGGTGGCCAGGTAGTCGGGGTTTTGCAGGGCGATCGCCGCCTTGGCCAGGCCAGAAATCATCAGGCTGTTCCAGGCCACAATTAGCTTGGTGTCGGTCACAGGGGGAATGCGCCCCGGCCAGGAATGGGTTTTGGCCCCCTGGTTGGTGGTCGCGGGCGGGAAGGTGGGGAGGGCTGCCGCTGGGGTGCCGTAGCGCAGGGTAAACAGATTGTCCAGCGCAGATTCTACCTCGGCGGGCAGGGGGCCAGGGTGCGATCGCTGCAAGACAATCTGGCCTTCAAAATTGCCCGCCGGGGTGACGGTGAAGACCTCGCTTAACGCCCGCAGCTGGTCAGCGGTCAGCGCCGATGCCAGCATCTTATAGGGCCAGGCGTAAAACGCGCCTTCTTCTGGCTCGGCATCGGCGGCGGTGACAAAGCTGTCGGCATCCTGGGCGGCGTAGAAGTAGCCGCCAGAATGATGACCGGAATCGTGACTAGAGTCGCCGCCAGAGTCGCCACTAGATTCGCGACCAGGGGCCGTCATTTCGCGCTTTAGCCAGGTGTGGGTGAGGGCGATCGCCCGCTCAAAGGCCGGTTCCCGCTGGCCGCTGGCCCACAGGTCGGCCAGATACTCGACAATCAGCCCGTTATCGTAGAGCATTTTTTCAAAGTGGGGCACTGTCCAGGTGGGGTCTACGGTGTAGCGGTGAAAGCCGCCGCCCACGTGGTCGTAGATGCCGCCTAGAGCCAGGTCGCGCCCGCGTTGGCCGCACAGGTGGGCCACATCTAGCTCGAGGTCAAGGGTTCGCCCGCCCAGCGCCGTCGCCGCGTAGGGAATCATCGGAAAACAGGTGCCCTGGCCCTTGGGCATGAGAATCTGGGCGATCGCCGTCAGCCCAGCGTAGAGCACCTCCGCCGACGGCACCGTGGAGGATTCTTGCAGTGCGGCTCCCTGGTGCAGATTGTCCATCACCGTCTCGGTAATTTCGGCCAGGCGGGCTTTCTCGCTGTCGTAGAACTGGCGCAGGGCGGTGAGCACCTGCAAAAACCCTGGCCGCCCATACTTGGGCTCTAAAGGAAAGTAAGTACCGCCGTAGAAGGGCACCCGCGTGACCGGATGCAGCACCACGTTGAGTGGCCAGCCGCCCTGGCCGGTGAGCATTTGCAGCGCCTGCATGTAGATGCTGTCGAGGTCGGGCCGTTCTTCGCGGTCGACCTTGATGGGCAGAAAGTTGGCGTTGAGGTAGGCGGCGATCGCCTCATCAGAAAAGGCCTCTCCCTCCATTACCGTGCACCAGTGGCAGCTGGAGTAGCCAATCGACAGAAAAATGGGTGTGTCATTCTGCCGAGCCCGCTCTAGCGCCTCGTCGCACCAGGGCCACCAGTCAATGGGGTTTTCGGCATGCTTGCGCAGATACAGACTGGACGAATCTGCCAGACGATTAACCATAGCTTTCGCCAGAGGAGGGTATCGTCACCCTACCACGGGAAAGTGGGGGGTCTCCTTTGAGGAGGCAGAGCCTCCGACGAGCATTCCAAGCACTGGAACGAGGGGCAGCGAATACTGTACCGGCGTTCTGGCCCTAATCAAAGGGAAACGGCTTCTAGGGAATCCATTCGGCCCAGAGCTTAGCCATTGTGCCGTCGGCCAGGGTGGCGGCATCGCCGCGTTGAGGGTGGCGTTGGCCGACTACTGCGAAGACCCCCTGGCGATGGCGATCGCCTGACGATTTAGCCCAACAATTCTGGCCTGACGCTCTAGCTTAGCGATCGCCACCTAGAGAGCCGCTGCCGTCGCACAGCCGTAGGTCTGGAGCTGACTGACCAGGCTAGAATCCCACTCGGGATCGAGGGCCGGGGGCCGCTGAGAGGCCAGCAGTCGCAGTTGGCCATCGGCTTCTACAGTGGCCAAAAACTCTACCTCGTAGGGCACATATTCGTTGGCCGGAACGCGGCGGAGCAGCGATGCGGCGGTCTGCATATCGCGGCTCAGCAACTGCCCATCCACCACCAGGCCCACAGAAAATTCTGGCGGCGTGGTGACGGTCTCAAAGGGCACGGTCTCAGTTTCCATTTGGCGGTAACGCACCAGGCACACCTGCCCCAGCACCGTCGAGGGTAGCACCGTAGTAAAGTCGTAGGGCATCAGGCCCCAGTCGCGTATCCAGGTGCCGAGAAAGGGGGCCACCGCCGAGTTGGTCTCGGCGATGGCCAGGCGAAACTGCTCTAGCTCGGGGGAAAATGGCTCGCCGGGGTCGATAGTTTTGCCCAACCCCGCCAGGTCATACTCCGACTGAATGCGCTCGGTCAGCTCCGTCTCTCGCTGCTGTAAGACCTGGGGCGAAAGGGCCGGTAGCAAAGTCGCGGGATCGGCGGAGATGGACTCCTCAGGTGCCTCGGGTGCGGGTGCTTCCCCAGGCGTGGTGCAGGCGATCAGCCCCCCCATCGACACCAAAGCAATCGCAACTTTCCAACGGTTCTGACCGCCCATTTCTAGCACCATGAAAGATTTTGGAGGTGAGTTTAGCAAAGGGAACAGGGGCGCAACAGGGTGAATTAGCCAGTCGTAAATCTGGCTCGGGGCGCAATTTCCGCTCGACCCGGCGGCTAGCCTGAGGCAGTTTCAGTTTATGTAACCATCCCGACCCGACCTGCCCCCTCGCGTAGGTTAAGGGCATAGCGTTGGGAGAATGAGGATGGGACGTACAGAGAAGGAACGCCTAGGGCCAAAACGCTCAGGAATGGGTCGCCCACTAGGAATCTGGTTGCCCCTGGGGGTGATGTCGATGGCCGCCACGTTGGCTACGCCCAGCCTGCAGGCAGCGGATATAATGGTGCCCGAGCTATTGTCCGTGCCGCCGATTGTGCAGACCCACCCGCAGCGCCAACAGTTTGACCGCGATCGCCAGGTGATCGAGCGCACCCAGGCGATGGTGCAAGACCCCGTGGCCCGCCGACTGGCCGAGGCGCTAGAGCTCAACATTCTCAACGTCACCTGGGAAGACACCGGCCGGTTTTATGGCTCGGCGGTCGGCCCCAACATCAGCGACATGACCATTCAGGTGCAGCAGCAAGACCCCGCCACCGGACGGCACCAGCTCCACCTAATGCCCGTCATTCGCCACCCCAACTTTGCCGACCTCAGCGCCGACATTCCCCTCGACAAGTTCTACCTGCTGGTGGGCAACGAAAAGGGCGAAGACTTGCGGCGGGTGGCCCTGGGCGACCTGCTAGGGGATCTGCGTAGCCACCTGCACACACCCAATTCTTGGAGCGGGCGGGGGCGTTCTCTGTTGGCCCCTGACCGCGACAGCCACGTGCTGGTCAGCGCCCAGGCCTGTTTTTTGCCCATTCCCCAGGCGGGGCTGGCCACCTTTAACCCGGTGCTGTTTAACTACCAGTCGCGCCCCGGCGACCCGGCGGTGCTGACGATTTTGGCCACCCGCGAGGGCACCAGCGTCACCGTGATCGACAACCAGCGCGACGGCTTTGAGGCCGGGCGCACCTGGGGCCAGCGGCTGTTCTTTAATAAAAATGGCGAGCGGGCCAGCTTTACGGGACAGCGCCTGAGCAATTTTGAATCCTCCCCAGGGGAGAACCCTACCCGCCCTGGGGAGGCGATCACACCAGAAGAAGACACCGACAGCCTGAATATGGTGCTGATGATTCAGGTGCCGCTCAAGCAGCGAGCACCGATGGCGCAACCGTCCTTTGACAGCCAAATTATGGGCCTAGCGGCTCCCCTCGCCATGGAGAGCAGCCGCGCCCCCAGCGACGTAGAGGCAGCGGTGATTGGCCACGGCAATGTAGAGGGGCCATTCACCGAAATTGACAACCTGGCGATTGAGCGCGACCCCGACTACCCAATTCGGGTGACGGTGCAGTTTTACAAAGCCACCAGCAATGGCGTGGTGTCGGAGGCCGACATGGCCGAGATTCGCCAGCAGATCGACCGGGTCTACGCCGATGCCGACTACGTGGGCAGCCTGGTAGTCGATGGCCCCAGCGATCGCCCCACCGAGCACGACGGCCCCAAGGTTGAGCCGCCCGACTGGTGGCAGCGCTTTTGGCAGCACCAGCGCGAGAGGTTGGATAGGGGATTGGGGGATTAGGTTTTGGGTGCACGGTTTGCGGTTTGCGACCGGCCGTGAACCGTAGACCGTCATAGCCCCTCTCACGGGTCATTTTTGGCTTGGCGGTCTGGGGTGTAAATTGCGCGCACGAAGCGATCGCGCCCGGCCAGATCCAAACAGATCTCGATGTCGCTGTAGTTGCCCTGGGCTTCTAGCAGTGCCTGCACGGCTGCGCCCTGGCCTGCCATCATCTCGACTAGCCACAGGCCGCCGGGCACCAAATAGGCGGGGGCCTGGGCGGCGAGAATGCGTAGGGCGGTGAGGCCGTCGTCGCCGCCGTCGAGGGCGGCGGCGGGTTCGTGGTTCACCACCTCGGGCTGGAGGGTGGGCAGTAGCCCCGAGGGAATGTAGGGCGGGTTTGACACCAGGGCGCTGAGCTGGCCCCGGTAAGCCCCCAGCGGCTCAAACCAGCTGCCCTGGTAGAAGGTGACGCGGTCTTGCAGCCCGGTGCGCTGGGCATTTTCTTGGACTACCGCTAGGGCCTCGGCACTCTGGTCAACGGCGAGAATGCGGGCGGTGGGGAAAGTTTGGGCCAGGGCCAGGGCGATCGCCCCGCTGCCCGTGCCCATGTCGACCCAAATGCCCTCGGCGAATTGGTCTCCCACGGCCCATGCCGCCGCCAGGTCAATAATTAACTCGGTCTCAGGGCGTGGGATCAGCACCGCCGGGGAAACCGTCAGCAGCAGATCGCGCCAGGGGGTTTCGCCCACCAGGTACTGCACAGGGGTGCGATCAGTCAGACGCTGCTGCCAGCGCCGCTCTAGCTCAACCAGGGGATAGCGGATGGGGATGTGCGATCGCCGTTTGATACTACCCAACCGCAGCGCCAGCCGATCCACATCGGCCACTGCCATCAGCAGCCAATCCAATTCCTCAGCCTCGACCCCGGCGGCCTGGGCCGCCCGCAACGCCTGTGCCCGCCAATCCCACAGTTCTGCCCCCGTGACGCAGCGATCGCTTTCAGTCATAGCAACATCGGGTAAAAACCTCCACCTCCCCCATCTTCCTTATCTCCTCCATCTCCCTTATCTCCTCCATCTCCCTTATCTCCTCCATCTCCCTTATCTTCCCCATCACCCCATCACCCGCCCACTTCCTAATGCCGCCACCGCGCCTTAAACCCTCGCGCATCTAAATGCACCAGCGCCGGAAACTGGCCATAGCGGCCCAGCCCCCCCGGCCACCAGGGATCCAGCGACCAATAAACCTGGTTGGCGGTCAGGCCGACGCAGTAGAAGTTGATCGCATCGCCGACGATGTGGCGGCTCTGGGAGGCTCCGCCCATCCGGCGGTTGATTTCGGCGGGACGATACCAGCTGGTGATTAGAAAGGGGCGGCCAATGCGATCTCGGGCCTGCTGCGCCAGGGCCGCAATCCGTACGATCGCATCCACCGTGGCCTGGTCGGGGGGCAGACGGGCACCGCCTCGGGTGGCCTCTGACCAGGTAAAGTTGCCGTTGGGCACAATGCTGGCGTCGAGCTGAATATTGTTGGGCATCCACCGCGCGGGGCGGGGCGGCTGGGGGGCGGGCACCGGGGCGGGCATGGCCTCGGGCGACGAGGGGGCGGCACGCTCTAGCCGCCGCACATCCTCAAACAGCGCCTGAATGGTAGGAATGCGCCCCTCCAGCTTTCGCCAGAGCTGCACCAGGCGAATCAGGGCCTCGCGCTGGGGCTCGGTGGGGGTGTAGCCGGTGGGAATGCTGGCCGCAAAGTCGAGCAGGGCGCGGTCGAGGGTGCGGGCCGAGGTCATTAAAGCGGCCTGGTTTTCGGCGTTTTGCACCAGGTCGTCGGGGTTGACCCCCAGCTGCTGAATGGCGGTGGTGCGCGAGTCGAGGCCATGCCAGCGGCGGTAGCCCTCGGTCAGGGCAAAGCGCCGGTCGCCCTGGCCGCCGTAGGCGTCAGGAATTTTTTGCACAAAGGCAATCAGCGCCGGGTCAATGATTTCGAGGTTGGTTTCGGTGGCGAAGGGGTCGTTGGTCAGCAGCCACTCAATGGCCTCCTCGCGCGAGTCCATCTCACGCCAGAGCTGCACCAGGCGAATCAACGCCTCGCGCTGGTTGGGGTAGCCCGCGTAGTAGCGCCCGGCCGACTGCACAAAGGCCACTAGGGCGTTGTCGAGGGCAGCTTCGTCAGGCACCTGGTCGACCACGGGCACATTCAAGACCTCGTAGACCGCCGCCATCGTGTTGAGCTGTCGCCACAGGCGCACCGCCTCCACCAGGGCCTGGCGCTGAAAGTCGAGACGACCGTAGTTGGGCGGCACCCGCTCGGCAAAGGCCAGCAGGGCTGGGTCGAGCTGGGCTAGGTTCTGGGGCAGCTGGGCACCGCTGTAGTCGGCGCTGATGTCTTCTAGGTAGGCTTGCAGCAGGGCGGCAGGGTCGCTGGGTTCGAGCTGGGCGGCATCGCGATCGCTCGCTACGGGGGTAAACCCCTTGGCCACCGCTTGCAGAAAGCGATCGCTGTAGCGCCCCACGCTGGCATCCCAGATATCGGCCCCGACCCAGCCCTGCTCAACCAGCCCATTGGTAAGGCTGCGCACGGTGTTGGCCGCGTACTGCACCTGGGCTGCAAAGGTGTCGATCTCGGCTACAGCCAACTGGTTGGCCGGGTCAATGCCCAGGCCGGTCTCGCCGTCGGTGAGCTGGGGCTCGTTATGCACGGCGTAGAGGGCGGCCAAAATTGGCTTGTGCACCCCCGCTCGGCCCCCTTCGATTAAGTAGTAGTAGTTGCGTTGGTCGGGTGCTAACGTGCTCATAGCGTTCTGGTGGTAGTTGCTGGCGATCGTCGCTGACGGTCATGGCCGCGCCCTAGGCCGCCAAAATATCTCGCAGTAACCACAAAGTGTAGACCCGATGGGCGAAGTTCAAGCAATCCCCACCCCTGGTTCTTTAGATTTTTCAGCGGTGAAGCTGCTGGCCACCGATATGGATGGCACCCTTACCCGCCAGGGCAAGTTTACCGCTGCCCTGCTGCAAGGATTAGAGCGGCTCCAGTCGGCGGGTCTGCCGGTGGTGATCGTTACCGGGCGCTCAGCGGGATGGGTCAACGGGCTGGCCCACTACCTGCCCGTAGCCGGGGCCATGGCCGAAAACGGCGGCATTTATTTTCCTAAAGATGGCTCCTCAGAGCCGCTAATCGAGATCCCCGACCTGGTGGCCCACCGTCAGCAGCTGCGAGAGGCCTTTGCCCATTTGCAGTGGCGCTGGCCCCAGCTGCAAGAGTCTGACGACAACCGCTTTCGCCTCACCGACTGGACCTTTGACCTGAGCGGGCTTACCCAGACCGACCTCGACGAAATGGCCCAGCTCTGCCAAACCCTAGGCTGGGGCTTTACCTACAGCACCGTGCAGTGCCACCTTTTTAAGCCCGGCCAGTCAAAGGCGGCGGGCTTGCAGCGCATGGTGCAAGATCACTTTGCCGATATCTCTACCGCCGAGGTCGTCACTTTAGGCGACAGCCCCAACGACGAGAGCCTGTTTGACCCGGCCATTTTTCCCCACGCGGTGGGGGTCGCCAACGTCAAAGACTACTGGCAGCGCCTCAGCCATCGCCCCGCCTACGTCACCCAATCTGCCGAGGTAGACGGTTTTTTAGAATTAGTAGATGCCCTGATCGTGGGGCTGTGAGAATGGGGAGCACGTCACCTTGGCGATGAGTAATTGTGCTTAGGGTGTGACTAACTCCTGTTGGCCAATGAGATCGTTGAGATAGGCGCAGCGGTGGGCGAGCACTTGAGGGACCCGCTGCGCCTTCCACTGGGCACCGGTTAGG